>NZ_JBHTVA010000051.1:0-42872 GCF_042793325.1 Embleya sp. NPDC056575 | reverse complement strand
ACGGCCAGGCACCAAGGCCGCAGCCGCGTCGTCGGTCAGGGGCCGGGGGCCGGGGCCGTGCTGGATCTGGGGATCAGTTCTGCGTCCACCTCCACCGTGCGTGGGGTGACTGTTGGGCCGGTGAGGATCATGTGCATGGCCTGGGTGCCGATGTCGGCCAACGGGAGGCGGATCGTGGTCAGGGGTGGGTTGAGGTCGGCGGCGAAGGGGACGTCGTCGAAGCCCACCACCGAGACCTGGTCCGGTACGCGCAGGCCCAGGTCCTCCCGCAGGGCGGCCAGCACACCGGCGGCCATCACGTCGTTGAGGACGACGAGCGCCGTCGGTGCGGACGGACCGGTCAGCAGGGTGTGCGCGGCGGTTCGGGCCTGCTCGCGGGTGAAGCCGCCGTCGACGACCTGACCGGGGGTCAGGGGAAGCCCCAGCGACCGGAGTTGCCGCCGGGCGCCGTCCAGGCGATCCCGGACGGTGGTCAGCGCGCGCGGGCCGGAGACGATGCCGAAGCGCCGGTGGCCGAGGTCGTACAGGTGGCGCACGGCGAGGGCGGCGCCGGCGCGGTTCGCCGGACGCACGGTGTCGGCCGCGATCCCGTGTGAGCCGACCGCGATCACGTGGCCGCCGTCGGCGCGGTAGGCGTCCGCCTCGGCGGCCAGCCGTCGGGTGAACTCGCGGTCGGCGAAGCCGCTGCCGGCCAGGACCACCGCACGGGCGCGCTGGGCACGCAGGCGGGCCAGGTAGTCGAGTTCCAGCTCGGGGTCGCGGAACGTCGCGGCGAGCATCACCAGCAGCCCGTGCTCCCGAGCCACGCCCATCGCGCCGGCCGCGATCGCCGCGAAATACGGGTCGGCGACGTCGTGCACCACCACGCCCACCACACTCGTCGTGGAACGGGCCAGCGCCTGGGCCGGGGCGTTCGAGACGTACCTCAGTTCGCGGGCGGCGTCGAGTACGCGCTTGCGCAGTTCCTCCCCCACGATCCGGGTCCCGTTGCTGCCGTGCAGGGCACGGGAGGCGGTGGCGGAGGAGACCCCGGCGCGCTCGGCCACCTGCTGGAGGGTGACGGGGCCCGGCGGGCGGGCCGCAGGCGCGTCGGAGGGCGGAGTCGGCATGGGCACAGAGTAGCGATTGGAAAGCGCATACCCAAGTGAATGCCGGGAGCGGTATGCGGGCTGTGTGCCTCCAGCCCCGCATCCCTTGACCTTGACGGCCCCGCGCTCTAGCTTACGGGAAAGCGCTTTCCCGCTCCCGTCCACCCGCCTATCGAGAGGCCCCCATGACCACCACCCAAACCCTCGGCGTCGTGATGAACGGCGTCACCGGCCGCATGGGCTACCGCCAGCACCTGGTCCGCTCGATCCTGGCCATCCGCGAGCAGGGCGGCGTGGCGCTGGCCGACGGGTCGCGGGTCGTGCTCGAGCCGGTGCTGGTCGGGCGTGACGCGGACAAGCTGCGCGCGATGGCCGATCGGCACGGCATCGCCGCCTGGACGACCAGCCTGGACACCGCGCTCGCCGACCCCGCGAACACGATCTACTTCGACGCGCAGGTGACCACGGCGCGCGAGAAGGCGATCCACGCGGCGATCGCGGCGGGCAAGCACATCTACACCGAGAAGCCGACCGCCGAGACCCTGACCGGCGCGCTGGACCTGGCCCGGGCCGCCGACGCCGCCGGGGTCAAGCACGGCGTGGTGCAGGACAAATTGTTCCTGCCCGGACTGCTCAAGCTCCGCCGGTTGATCCAGGGCGGCTTCTTCGGCCGAATCCTGTCCGTGCGCGGCGAGTTCGGCTACTGGGTGTTCGAGGGCGACTGGCAGGCCGCACAGCGGCCGAGCTGGAACTACCGGGCCGAGGACGGCGGCGGCATCGTCGTGGACATGTTCTGCCACTGGTCGTATGTCCTGGAGAACCTGTTCGGCCGGGTCGAGGCGGTCACCGCCAAGGCCGTCACGCACATCCCCACCCGCTGGGACGAGCAGGGCCGGGAATACCCCGCGACCGCCGACGACGCGGCCTACGGCATCTTCGAACTCGCGGGCGGGGTGGTCGCGCAGATCAACTCGTCCTGGGCGGTGCGGGTCAACCGGGACGAACTGGTGGAGTTCCAGGTCGACGGCACCGAGGGCAGCGCCGTCGCCGGGCTGCGTCGATGCCGCGTCCAGCACCGCTCGGCGACGCCGACTCCGGTGTGGAACCCGGACCTTCCGGTGACCGAGTCCTTCCGGGACCAGTGGCAGGAGATCCCGGACAACGCGGGCGACAGCGGCTTCGACAACGGATTCAAGGTCCAGTGGGAGGACTTCGTCCGGCACGTGGTGGACGACGCGCCGTTCGCGTTCGACTTCCTCGCGGGCGCGCGAGGCGTACAGCTGGCCGAGTGCGGCCTGCGCTCCTCGGCCGAGGGCCGTCGGATCGAGCTGCCCGTGCTCGACGGGAAGTCCGCATGACCGCCCGCCTGTTGCTGCCCACGACGACGGGCACGGTCGAGCCGTACGAACTCACCGGCGTACACCTGGGCGCGGCCCCCGGCGGCCCGGCCTTCCGCGAACGCACCGCGTACGCCGCCGCGCACGTGGTGGCCGACCCGCTCGCCGACAACACCCCGGGCCGGCCGGCGGCACCCGACTGGGACGCCACGCTCGCCTTCCGGCGCCACCTGTGGTCGCACGGCTTCGCCGTCGCCGACGCGATGGACACCGCGCAGCGCAACATGGGCCTGGACTGGGCGGCCACCGCCGAGTTGATCCGCCGCAGCGCCGCCGAGGCGGCCACGATCGGCGACCCGTACGCGCTGATCGCCTGCGGCGCGGGCACGGACCACGCCGGCGTCGGGCTGACCGTGGATCAGGTGATCGCCGCCTACACGGAACAGATCGCGGTGGTCGAGGAATCGGGCGCCAAGGTCGTGCTGATGGCGAGCCGGCAACTGGCCGCGGCGGCGCAGGGGCCGGAGGACTATCGGCGGGTGTACGACGCGCTGTTGCGGCAGGTGCGGCGGCCGGTCGTACTGCACTGGTTGGGCGAGGTGTTCGACCCGGCGCTGGCCGGCTACTGGGGCTCCGCCGATGTCGACGCGGCGACGGAGACGTTCCTGGACCTGGTGCGCGAGCACGCGGATCGGGTCGACGGGGTCAAGGTCTCGCTGCTCGACCGCGACCACGAGGTCCGGTTGCGCGCGCAACTCCCCGCCGGGGTACGGCTGTACACCGGGGACGACTTCCACTACCCGGAGCTGATCCGGGGCGACGGGCAGCACTTCAGCCACGCCCTGCTCGGCATCTTCGACGCGATCGCCCCGGTCGCGGCGGGCGCGCTGCGGGCGTTGGACGCGGGTGACACGGATCGGTACGAGGCCCTGATGGCGCCGACCGTTCCGCTGTCCCGGCATCTGTTCGCGGCGCCGACCTACCACTACAAGACCGGCATCGTCTTCCTGGCCTGGCTGACCGGCAACCAGTCCGCGTTCACGATGGTGGCGGGCGCACAATCGTCCCGCTCCGTACCGCACTTGGCCGAGGCCTTCCGACTGGCCGACGCGGCGGGCCTGTTCCCGGATCCGGAGTTGGCGGCGTCCCGGATGCGGGCGCTGCTGACGGTGGCGGGGGTGGCGTCGTGAGTGCGAACGAGGCGACGGGTTCGGAGGCGGGGGACGTGACGGCGGTGGACGTCCCGAGCGGGCGACCCGCCGGCGTGCCCACGCCCGCGGCCGGCGACGCACGGTTGGCGCGGCTCGCGCTGAACCAGTGGACGACGCGGGAGTGGTCGCTGCACGAGGCGGTCGAGGGGTGTGTGCGGGCGGGCCTGCCGGCGATCGGGCTGTGGCGGGACAAGGTCGCCGACGTGGGGCTCGCCGAGTCGGCGAAGCTCGTGCGCGAGGCCGGGCTGCGCGTCTCGTCGTTGTGCCGGGGCGGGTTCCTGACCGCGCGCGAACCGGCCGCGCGGGCCGAGGCGATCGCGGACAACCGTCGCGCGATCGAGGAGGCCGCGGCGTTGGAGGCGGCCTGTCTGGTCCTGGTCGTCGGCGGACTGCCCGCCGACGAACGGGACTTGCCAGGGGCGCGGGAGCGGGTCGCCGAGGCGCTGGCCGAACTCGCCCCGTACGCCGGGGAGCACGGGGTTCGGCTCGCGTTGGAGCCGCTGCACCCGATGTACTGCGCGGACCGCGCGGTGCTCTCCACCCTGGATCAGGCGCTGGACCTGGCCGAGCCGCATCCGGTCGAGCAGGTCGGCGTGGTCGTGGACGCGTTCCACGTGTGGTGGGACCCCTACCTCCCGGCGGCCATCCGTCGGGCCGGCACGCGGATCGCCTCGTTCCAGATCTGCGACTGGGTGCTCCCACTGCCCGCCGACGCCCTCCTCGCGCGCGGCATGATGGGCGACGGCACGATCGACTTCCGCGCGATGGCGACGATGGTCGAGGCGGCCGGCTACCGGGGCGACATCGAGGTGGAGATCTTCAACGCCGACGTCTGGTCCGCCGACCCGAACGCGGTCCTGGCCACGCTGAAACGCCGATACGTGACGGAACTCCTGGACTGAGCGCGCGAGTCGCCTCCAGCCCGGTGCTCGGGGCGGCCGGCCACCATCCGGCCGTCCCGAGCCCGGTGCCGGCTTGCCATCGCACAGGTACCGGCAAGCGCGTCCGACCGGGCGGCGTCGAATCGGCCGAACGGCGCCGGCACCGCTCCGTGCGCGGCCCGGTCGGGCTTGCGGAGGAACCGGGTCGGCGCAGCGGACGTGGGAGGGTGTCGTCCCCATGTACCTCGCCTCCCCAGGCGGGTCCGGGCCCGGCCGGCACGCGTCCGGCCGACTCTCACCGATACGAAAGTGGATCCATCATGCGCATCGTGCTTGCTCCCGACTCGTTCAAGGGGACCGTCGAGGCTTCGGTGGTGGCCGAGGTGTGGGCGGAGGGGTGGTTGCGGGGGCGGCCGGGGGACGAGGTGGTGTCGGTGCCGTTGGCGGATGGGGGTGAGGGCACGCTCGATGCGGTGGCGCGGGCCGTGCCGGGGGCCGTGCGGGTGCCGGTGGGGCCGGTGCCCGGGCCCGACGGGCGGCCCGTGGACGGCGTGTGGTTGCGGTTGCCGGACGGTACGGGCGTGGTCGAACTCGCCGCCGTGTCGGGGCTGCCGCTGATGGCCGCGCCCGATCCGGCCGGGGCGCATACCGCCGGCCTCGGCGTGGTCGTCGGCGCGGCGCTGCGGGCCGGCGTGTCCGCCCTGGTGGTCGCGGTGGGCGGTTCGGCCTCGACCGACGGCGGCACCGGCGCCCTGGCCGCGCTCGGCGCCCGCTTCCGCGACCACGACGGCCGGGAACTGCCGTACGGCGGCGGCCCCTTGGCCCGCCTCGCCGACATCGACACGAGTACGCTCGCGGCGCCTCCGCCCGGCGGCGTACAGATCCTCACCGACGTCACCAATCCCCTGCTCGGCCCGACCGGCGCGGCGGCCGTCTTCGGCCCGCAGAAGGGCGCGACCCCGGCCGACGTCGCGGCCCTGGACGCCGCCCTGGTCCGCCTGGCCGCCCTCCTCGGCGGCAGCCCGACCGCCCCCGGCGCCGGTGCGGCGGGCGGTACCGCGTACGGCTTCGCCGCCGCCTGGAACGCCTCGATCGTGCCCGGCGCCCTCCGCGTCGCCGAACTCGCGGGCCTGCCGGACGCCCTCGTCGGCGCCGACCTCGTGATCACCGGCGAGGGCCGCTTCGACGCCACCTCCGCGCAGGGCAAGGTGGTCGGCACGGTCCTGGACCTGGCCCACCACGGCGCCGGCGTCCCCGTGGCGCTGATCGCCGGCTCGATCGCCGCGCCCCTGCCTCCGGGCGTGCCGATCGCCGCCGACCTGACCGCGCTGTCCGGCTCTCCCGCCGAAGCCCGAACCAACCCCACCCACTGGCTCCGCGAGGCCGCCACCCGCCTGGCCTGCCAATTCCGCCCCACGTCCGCAACCTGACCGCCCCACAGCCGACTTCGGCGCCGCGGCGGTGACAGGCGATCTAGCCGAGCGGTCCGCCGGCCGACCCCGACCCCGGCCCGGCCCCCGGCCCCGGCCCCGCGCGAGCCGGCCGCATGGGCCGAGCAGCCGACGGGGGCGGCTAGGGTGAGGGGATAATGAATTGGTTTTCTGCGCCTTCGGGCGAGTTCGAGCTCGGCCGGTATCCCGAGGATCCCCGTGATCTGCTACGCGCCTGGGATGCCGCCGACGAGTACGTACTGCGCCACCTCGCCGGCATCGACGACGCCGAACCGACGGATCTGTCCGGCTCCGTCGTGATCGTGGGCGACCGATGGGGCGCGCTGGCGACCGCGCTGGCCGAGTCCCGGCCGGTACAGATCAGTGACTCGTTCCTCGGCCGGGAAGCCACGCGGACCAACCTGGCGCGCAACGACGCCGACCCGAAGTGGGTGCGGCTGCTCTCCACGCAGGACGCGCCGCCGGAGCGAATCGACGTACTGATCGTCCGCGTCCCGAAGAACCTGGCCCTGCTGGAGGACCAGCTGCACCGGCTCGCGCCCGGGGTGCACGCCGACACCGTGGTGGTCGGCACCGGGATGACCACCGAGATCCACACGTCCACGCTCAAGCTGTTCGAGCGGATCATCGGCCCGACCCGGACCTCGCTCGCGGTGAAGAAGGCCCGGCTGATCTTCGCCACGCCCGACCCCGCGCTGCCGCGTACCCCGAGCCCGTGGCCGCACGGCTACACGGTGCCGGACGGCCTGGGCGCGGCGTCCGGGATCGTGACCGTCAACCACGCGGGCATCTTTTGCGCCGACCGGCTCGACATCGGTACCCGCTTCCTGCTGCGCAACCTGCCGCGTCGCGTCGGCCGCGACCGGGTGGTGGACCTGGGCTGCGGCAACGGCGTGGTGGGTACGGCGGCGATGCTGGCCAATCCGCGTTCGGAGGTGTTGTTCGTCGACGAGTCGCACCAGGCGGTGGCGTCGGCGCGGGCCACCTTCGAGGCGAACCTCGGAACCGACGCGGGCGCCGAGTTCGTGGTGGGCGACGGGGTGACCGACGTGGCGCCCGAGAGTGTCGACCTGATCCTGAACAATCCGCCGTTCCATACCCACCGGGCCACCACCGAGGGCGTCTCGTGGCGGATGTTCGCCGGTTCGCGCGCGGCGCTGCGCTCCGGCGGCGAACTGTGGGTGATCGGCAATCGGCATCTGGGCTACCACGTGAAGCTGCGCCGGTTGTTCGGCAACTGCGAGATCGTGGCGAGCGACCCGAAGTTCGTCGTGCTGCGGGCCGTGAAGAAGTAGGGGTCGGGCCCGTGAGGCGGGATACCGGGCCGGAGCCACCGCCCGACCCGCCCCGGGCCTGCCCGTCCCGGACCGTGCCCCGACCCGGTCCGGGCACGGCCCCGGCTTCCGTTCAGTCCTCGTTCTCCACCCGCGACAACATCCGCTTCAGCAGCGCGTTCAGTACATCGCGATCCGCCTCGTCGAGCGGCCCGACCATCGCCCGCTCGGCCCGGTCGAGCAGTTTCATCGCGGCCGTCCAGCGCTCCCGGCCGGTGTCGGTCAGTTCCACGTCGACCCGGCGGCGGTCCTCGGTGCCCCGGATGCGGCGGATCAGGCCGGCCTTCTCCAGGGTGTCGAGCCGCCCGGTGATGCCGGCCGGCGACACCATCAGCTCGCCGGCCAGTTCGGACGGCGTGGCCCGGTAGGGCGCGCCGCGCGAGGACAGTCGGTGCAGTGTCTCGAACTCGAAGCCCTGGAGCCCCACCTCGGCGAGCACACGTTCCTTGACCTGCCGCACGTGCCTGTTCAGCATCTGGATGCGGGTGACGATGCCCTCCACCCGCTCGTCGAAGGGCGCCTTGTCGCGCCAGCGCGCGATGTGCCGGTCGACCGAGTCGTCGGTCTCGGGCGGCCCGGGCTCCGCGCGCTCGCCGCCCCGCGTCCGCCGATCCTGGTCCGATGTCCGGTCCCGACGCTCACCTTGCATCCGGTCATTATGCTATGCGGGTCATTAATTTGCTGGCGAAAGATTCGCTGACGAATTATATTGCGGTCATGACGTCCTCGACCCGACGGCTGATCCTCGGCCGCTCCTTCGCGGCCTTCGCGACCGCGCTGATCCCGACCACGCTGACCCTGGCGCTCGTACACACCGGCTCCAACGGCGATCTGGGCCTGGTCCTGGCGTGCGAGCTGATCCCGATGTTGCTGCTGCTGCCGGTGGCCGGGGTGATGGCGGACCGCTTCCCTCCGCACCGGGTGGTGCTGATCGCCGACCTGGTACGCGCCGCCGCGCAGTTGGCGATCGGCGTCGAACTGCTCTCGGCCCCGCCCCGGATCGCCGACCTGGCCGTCCTGTCCGCGCTCACCGGCGCCGCCGTCGCGTTCGGCACGTCGGCGATCCATACCCTCGTCGTGTCGGTGGTGCCCGAGCCGGAGCGGATGCGGACCAACTCCCGACTCGGCGTGGTCCAAGGCCTGGCCCAGATGGCGGCTCCCGCGGCCGCCGGCGCACTGATGCTGGCGGTCGGCGCCGGCTGGTCCTCACTGCTCACCGGGCTGCTGTTCGTCGGATCGGCCGCCACGTTCGGCGGCCTGCGTCCCGAGCGGGTCGTACGTCGGGCCGAACCAGGGCCGTTCCTGGATGAGTTGCGGGCCGGGTGGGAGGAGACCAAGCGCCACCCCTGGTTCCTGGCGAGCGTGATCACGCACGGCGTCTGGCACCTGGCGGCGGGCTTTCTGCTCACCCTCGGGCCGATCATCGCCGTGGACCGGCTCGGCGGCGACCGGGCCTGGGTGATCATCGCCCAAGTCGGCACCGTGGGACTGCTGTTCGGCGTGTGGGTCTCCTCCCGCCTGCCGATTCGCCGTCCCCTGGTGGCCACCACGTTCGGCGCCGCGCTCTACGCCGTCCCGCTCACCACCCTGGCCCTGCACGCCCCGATGCCGGTCGTCGCGACCGGCTACTTCGTCGCCATGCTCGGCCTCGGCATCCTCAGCCCGCTGTGGGAGACCACGATGCAGCGCCGAATCCCGGCGGAGGCGCTGGGCCGGGTGGGCTCGTTCGACACACTGATCTCCTTCGCGGCCCGGCCGCTCGGCCTGGCCGTGGCCGCTCCGGTCGCGGCGGCGATCGGCAGTACCACGCCGCTGCTGGTGGCCGCCGTGCTCGTATTGGCCTCGAATCTGGCGCTGTTGCTGCTGCCGGACATTCGGATGACCACGAATGCGGCGGAGGACGCGGCCAAAGAGGCCGCGACGGACGCGCCCGTCGCGGCGGAGCTCGCGGCCGAGTCCGGCCCCGCCAGGCAGGCTTGACGCACCCGAGGCGGACCAAACCCCGCCGTAAATGCGATTGTTCCGTCCCCGGGTCCGCCTCTAGCCTGAGCCCGCAACGACGACGGCGTGTAGCTCAGCAGTAGAGCACCGGGCTTCGGACCCGGAGGGCGCGGGGGCGGAACCCGCCATGCCGGCTATGAACGACAACGAAGAGCAGCGACAGGGCCCCACACCCGAGAACGCCGACGGTACCTACATCGGCGGGCAACTGGCCCAGGCCCTCCGCACGGCCGCGACCCACGAGGACGCGGACACCCGCCGCCGTGCCGAACTCCGGCTCGGGCGTTGGCGCCAAGTGATGCACGGTCTGCGCGACGGGTCGTTGCGGATCGGCTCGCGCACGCCCGTCGCGGGGTTCCCGGCCTGGGTGACGCCCGAGGTGGTCCGCGGCGGATTCGCCACCGGGGCGGCGAGTGCCGGCGGCCCGCTGTTGCCGCACGAGGTCGAGCTCGCGCGCCGCGCGGGCGTACCGGCCGATCGGCGCGCCCTGTTCGAGTATCACCTGAGCGATGCGGGCCTGGCCGAACTCACCACGATGCTCGACGGCGGCCACTACGAGGTGACCGTGCCGGAGGAGGCCGCGCTGCTCGCGGTGGCCTGGCTGGCCCGAGCGGGCGAGCGGGCCGCGGCGCTCGAACTCCTGGAGACGATCGCGCCGTTCGCGGACCGCCTGCGCTTCGCGCCGCGCCCGACGTCCGCCCCCGCGCCCGACCCCTCGACGGCGTACCGGCGTACGGTCGGCGAGGCCCGCGCCGAGGTGGCTCGGCGCCCGCCGAAGCGCGCGATCGAGGCGATGCGCGAGGCCCTTGCCGTCTGGAACCCCTTCACGGACGAGCTGCTCGTGCTCTGGCTCGAGGTCACCGACGTCGACACCGGCCATGTCCTCACCCGCGACCCGGACCCGGATTGGCGACTGCGCGGACGCGAACTGCTGGACCGGTACCAGGTATTGGCGGCCGAGCATCGCCTGTGCGGCAAACACCGCGACCCGAAGCAGAATCAGAGCATCCTGCGCACGGCCCTGGCGGATGTCCTCGCCGGACGCCCGCTCGACGCGCGCCGGCTCGGACTGGTCCGGCACACGATCCGCTCGATGGTGGGTCGGCGCGGTGTCCCCGGATCCGCCGAGCACACCCGACTGCGCGGGCGGCAGGCGGACGATGCGAAGCGGCCGACGCACCACGAGTCGGCCCGCGTGGTGGTGCGGCGGTTGGGCGACCTTCCGCAGGATGCCGGGACGACCGACACCGGCGCGCTGCTCGGGCCGGTCACGACGGCCGAGCAGGAGGCGACCGGTGTGCCGGCGCACGCGGAGATCCCGGTGGCCATCCGGCGGTTGGTCGAGCGGGCGCTGAGTGCGCCGATCGGGACGCTGATCGAACGCGGCATCGTGCCGTCGGCCGAGGTACTGGCCGAGCTGGTACCGCAGTTGGTCGCCTCGACGACGGCACAGGCATACCCCGAGGCGTCGTTGCGGGCGCTGATGAGCGCGCACCATCGGGCGTTCGGCAACCGTCGCTCGTTGTTGCTGGTGAATCTGCGGCACCAGGTCAGGGCCGAGGAACTGCCGTGGGTGGCCGCCGTGTCCGGTCGGCGCGAGCACGGCATCGAGGCCCGGGAGCAGGCCCGCACGGTGTCGACCCGCCTCGGCAAGCTGGCCCTGACCGGCTTCCCGGCGACGATCCTGCCCAATCCGATGATCGCCCAGCTGTCCGCGCTCACCGCCGGTGCGGGGGTGCGGGTGCCGTGGGTGGAGGAGTTGGCGGCGGACATCTTCATGGGCCGGTTCTCCCGGAAGTTCCTGGGTGCCGCGGTGCTGGCCGGCGGGATCCTGGAAGGGTCGTTGTACGAGCGGTACTTCGACATCGACTACGCCGCGATGGCCGAATGGGTGAACGGGGACCCGGACTGGCGTGCCTACTCCGACGCGTCGCTCGCCCGGTTCGGCGAGATGTGCCGATCTCGGGGCGGGGTCGGGGCGGGGTGGTCCGTGGCCTCGAACGGCGTGGTGCTCGAGCATGCGCAGATCCTGACCACGCACAACCTGGCGGCACTCGCCGGACCGGTCGGGGTCGAGCCGAACTGGGCCGACCTGGCCCGGCGTTCGTTCACCGCGGTGTGCCGGTTGACGGCGCGCACGCAGGGCAACCCGCGGCCGCTGGGCATGGTGAAGGACGCGGCGTACGCGTGGCGGCAGATGGTGTTCCACCTGTCGCTGTGCGGCGAGGCGGAGCGGGCCGAGGTGGAGTCCTGGTCGGACGACGAGGCCGCCCGGTATCCCGACCACGTGGGCCGCCGGCTGGCACCGGCGGTGTTCGGGCTGCGCGCGGTCGCCACCGGCGCACGCTTCAACGCTCGGGGCACGCTCGACAACGGCGCGGGCCGACGGCTGGTGGGGTGGACGACGAGCCGGCATTGGTTGTTGGAGTCGCGGTAGGGGCGTGGCCGGTTCCTACAGGTCCGGCCATCCTCGGCGCAGGTGGGTGAACACGACGTCCAGCGCCCGGCGGGGGTCGGGTTCCCCGCCGGCCAGGTCGGGGGTCTCCAACACGTAGCGGGCCAGGACGCGCAGCGACAGGTCGTCGGGGTCGCGGCCGGTCTCCTCGGCGATCACCCGGGCCAGGGCCGCCTCGCAGCCGATCCACAACGATCTGGCGTACGCGCGCAACGCCGGGGTGGCCACCACGAGTTCGGCCCGACGGCGGAACTCGGGATCCGGGTCGGGACGGAACGGCCCCCGCCGGGTCAGGAACGTGTGCAGGGCGGTCAGGATCGAGCTGTCTTCGGGGCGTTCGCGGACCGCCGCGATCAGGGCCGCCTCGCGCTCGTCGCCGTCGTTCAGGATCAACGCTTCCTTGCCGCCGGGGAAGTGTGCGAAGAGCGTGGTGACGGCGGTGTCCGCGGCCTCGGCGATCTCGGCGACCGTCACCTCGGTGAAGCCGCGCTCCAGGAACAGGCGTAGCGCGGCGTCGGAGAGGGCCTTGCGGGTGGCGGCCTTCTTGCGTTCGCGGCGGCCGAGGGGTTCGGAGGGGGCGGGCATCGCGGCGGCGGCCGGTGTCTCCGACGCGGGTCGGGGTTTCGCCGCGGGTTGCCGGCGGCGGCCCGCGGGAGGCTGCGCGGGTGTCCGCGGCCGACTGTCAGTCATGGGGCGATCCTAACAAAGTCACAGGTATTACGGATCCGTAGTGATGGTGTACTCGTAGTGTTGAGGATTTCATCATGATTATGAATCCGTAGTGATTGCGGTTTTGTAGTGAGTGTGGTCCCCTGGGAGGGCACTCGCCCGGGCCCGCCCGCTCGCCTTGCTCGCTTGTCGCCGTACGCACCGTGTACGCCGAGCCCGTGCGGCGCCCGCCCGGCCCACCCCCGCTCACGGCCCTCATGCCGACCTGCCTCCGGAGTCCGCCATGTCCGTCCTCACCGAATCCGCCCCGACGCCGGCGCAGGTGTCACCCTCACGAACCGTCCTGTGGCTGATCCTCGGCCTCGTCCTGGTGGCCGACGCCCTGGACATGATCGACTCGACGGTGACCAACATCGCCGCGCCCACGATCGTGGACGACGTAGGCGGCGGCGAGACGCTGATCAAGTGGCTCGGCGCGGCGTACGCGCTGGCCATGGGCGTACTGCTGGTGGTCGGCGGTCGCCTGGGCGACAAGTTCGGTCAGCGTCGACTGTTCCTGATCGGCATGATCGGCTTCACGGCGGCCTCGGCCGGCTGCGGACTGGCGCCGGATCCGGTGCTGCTCGTGGTCGCCCGCGTGGTCCAGGGCGCCTTCGGAGCACTGCTCCTCCCGCAGGGCATGGCGATCATGACCAGGACGTTTCCGCGCGAGATGTTGGCCAAGGCGTTCAACCTGTTCGGCCCGCTGCTCGGCCTGGCCACCGTCGGCGGGCCGGTCCTGGCCGGGTTCGTCATCGACGCCGATGTGGCCGGGCTGTCCTGGCGGCCGATCTTCCTGGTCAACCTGATCCTGGGCGGTGTCGGCATCATCGCCGCGCTGCGCCTGCTCCCGCACGACGACGGGGACCGCTCGCTCACCGTGGACGGGCCCGGCGCCGGCTACCTGGGCGTGACCATGTTCGGCCTGATGTTCGGCCTCATCGAGGGCTCCGCCAACGGCTGGGACGCCCTGCCCGTCGGCTCCCTCGCGGTCGGCCTGGTCGCGCTGGCCCTGTTCGCGCGGCGCCAGCGAATCGCCGCGAACCCGCTGATCAAGCCGTCACTGTTGAGCAATCGCGGCTTCACGGCCGGTCTGATCGTCGGCCTGCTGTTCTTCGCCGTCACCAGCGGATCGACGTATGTCGTCTCGCTCTTCATGCAGCAGGCCCTGAACGCCGGCCCCCGCGACGCGGCCCTCGGCCTGCTGCCGCTGACCATCGGGATCATCATCGCCGCCGGCGCGTGCATGGCCCTCACCCGGCGACTCGGCCGCACACTCATCCTGATCGGCATGCTGATCACCCTGGTCGGCACCGGATGGCTGCTCGCCCTCGTCGTCGCGCACGGTACCGATCTGAGCCTGTGGGCCCTGGCCCCGGCGGTGCTGGTCACCGGCCTCGGGATGGGTACGTGCTTCGGCACCATCTTCGACATCGCCCTCGGCGACATCGCGCCCGACGAGGCGGGCAGCGCCGGCGGGGCGCTCACCGCGATCCAACAATTGGCCGCCGGCATCGGTTCGGCGACCGTGACCACGATCTACTTCCACGCCGGCGCCCCCGCGCACGCGATGACGGTCAGCCTGGTCACGGTGCTCGTGGTCACCGTGGTATGCCTGCCGGCCGTACTGCTGCTGCCCCGCAACGCGCCTGCGGAACAGGCGAGTTGACGGCCGCGCGTGGCGGTGTCAGGCGGGCGGGACGGCCTCGGTCAGGGCGGTGCGGGCCTCCTCGATCGAGGCGGTGACGCCCTTCGCGTCGGCCGCCTCGGCGAGGCCGTTCGCCTCCTCGATCAGCGCGAGCGCGTCGTCGCGGCGGTTTTGGCCTGCGGCGATGTAGGCAAGGCCGACCAGGTTGGCCGCGACCCCGGCGGGGAAGTCGAGTTCGCGGCGCAGCCGGGTCGACCACTCCAACCGCTCTCGCGCCTGATCGAGCCGGCCGGCCCGGTGCTCGGCGATGCCCAGGTGCCGGAGCGCGTACGACATCGTCCGCCGGTCGTCGGCTCCCGTGGCCAACTCCAGGGAACGTTCGAGGGCCGGCACCGCCGCGGCGTCGTCATCGCGGATCACCTGGTGCAGCACGCCGATCCAGAACAACGCCTCGCCCTCGCCGCGTTCGTCGCCCAGATTCCGGTACAGCTCCGCGGCACGTTCGAACAGGGCCGACTCGCGCGGATCCTCCCCGTCCGACCGGCGCTCGAGAAAGCGGGCGTGCAGGATGCGACCTCGAGACAGGGCCAAGTCGGCCTCGACGGCGTCGAGTTCCCGATCGGCGGCGGGCAACGCGGCGGCGTCGGCGCCGAATACCGACCGCTCGTAGAGCAACCTCGCCCGCTCGAAACGTTCGTCGACGCTCATCAAGTGCCCCCAGGCGTGCGCGGATCGGAAGCCGCGAGTCTAGTAGCGGGCGCGGCCCGGGGGCGCGATCTCGCGTCGGATGGCGCCGGGACGCCCCTTGGTTCGTGGCGCATCCCGCCCCCGGCCGACCCTTCCGAGGATGCGACCCAGGTCGGGGGCGGCCATCCGCCATCATCCTCCGGTCGCGCGAATTCGTGCGCCACGAAGCGCACTCGGCTCAGTCCGGCGAACGATCCGCGGGGGCGCCGCCTGCTGCGATCTTGGTCGGCGAGCGAGTCGACCCAAGTCGGCCCACCGAACACGGGACCTCCCACATGCAGCCGCCGCACCACACCGAAATCCGAGACGGAACCCCGTCCACCTCCACCACCGCCCACCCGGGCCAACTTCGCGCCGCGTGGCACGCCGCCCACGAGCCCGTGCCCGGTGTGTCCCGCCGCGTACAACTCATCGCCTACGCCGTCCCGTTCCCCGTGCTACCGGCCGGCCTCTGGCGACTCGCGGCGGTCTTCGACAACGACATCGGCATCGGCGAGCGGTGCTACATCGTCTTCCTGTCCGCCTTCTCCGAGGCCGTCGCCTTCACCGCGATCGGCCTGATCGCCCGCTGGGGCGAGGTCTTCCCGCGTCGGATCCCCATCCTCGGCGGCCGTCGAGTGTCCCCGAAGCCGGTCACGATCGTCGCCGCGCTCGGCGCCACGTTCCTGACCCTCCTGTGGACGGTCCTGACCCTGGCCACCGAAATCATGGGCACCACCATCCGCGGCGACGAACTGCCCGACGACTTCCCGGGCCGGGCGGGCGGCTGGGAAGCCACCTCCTACTACATCTGCTACGCCCCGTTGATCCTGTGGGGCCCACTACTCGCGATCCTCACCATCGCCTACCACAACCGCCGAAAGTAACCCGAACACGAGCGGCGGTAGATGTCAGTCGGCGTCCGGCCAGGCGCGGGCGGGGCCGATCTTGGCCATGTACGCCTCGGTCTCGCCCCGGGTCAGCACCGCGTCCAGGGTGAGGTCGCCGGGCAGGGCCGGGTAGAACCGGCCGGCGTTCCAAGTGCGGCCGTACGTCGGCGGATCCAGCACCAACAGGCGCTCGCCGTCGACGAGCGGGATGTCCGCCGGGCAGCCCTCGTTCCAGATCCACGAGCCGTCCGCCGCGCACAGGTTGAACGCGCCGGTCGTCTGCGGTTCCCCATCGGGCACGGCGTCCCGGGACGCGGCCACCGCCTCGGCCGACGGTGCCTCACCGGCAATGTGGCCGCCTCCGACGAGGAGGTGCGCCAAAAGCGTGTGCAGTTGGAAGTTGTCACCGATCCGGGTCACCCGCATCCGGTATCCCGTCCCGGAGGGACGGTGCAGAACGACCAAGGGCTCGTCGTCGAACATCTTGAGCAGGTAGCGCAGGCACTTGAGGTCCGCGTCCCCGCGCGCGGCCTCCTCGACCAGCGCGACCAACGTCCCGTCGGCCTGCGCCGCCCGGCGTATCCCGGCGTGGAGGAGCACCGCGACACCGGCCATCTCCCACAGCGGCAACTGCATCCACGCGGACACCGCGCCGAATTTCCGCCCGTCCATGCCGCCGACCGCCGCGATCCGCTCCACCACCTCACCGAGCACCAGGTGGTCGCGTTCCGGCAGTTCGCCCCCGACCGTCTCCTCCCACAACGCCGGAAACGCCATCACATCACGCATGGCCTCACCCACCCCGGCGAGGATCGGCCCCGAACAGACCTCCGGGTCGGCCCCGTGCTCCACACAGGCCCCGACCATCACGGCAAGAATCCCCTCGGCCCCCATCGGAATCCGCGGCAACAGCGCCGCCATCCGCGGCCCCGCCTCCACACAACTCGCCGGCTTCGCCCCTTGCAACGCCCCGCTCAACGCGTGAAATGCCGCATTGAGCAACGCTTCGTCCTGCTCTCCCAAGGCCCGCTCAAGCTGGTCGACCGCCTTGGACAAAGCACGCTCACGAAAGATCATGCGCGCAACATAGCCACCCCCACTGCCACTTCCCTCGCGGCAACCGATACCCGCGGCCGCCATCGCCCGCACAGCCGCGAATGAACCCCACCCGGCGGGTGATGCCTTGGCGCACGCGCCGCGGGGGCACCGGAGCGTGGTCGTGGACCAACGGTTTCGTGAGGCTTTGGCGCCGCCGCCCCGGTCGGATCGGAGGGCGCGGGGGAGGCCGTCGATCGCGCCTTCGCGGGCACGATCGACGGCCGGGGTCGATCCCGGAGGGATCCCGGACTGGTCCGGATCGCCGTCACGGAGCCTTCATCGGGTGGCTCCGGCTCCGGGGTCCTGCGGGGCGAGCCCCGAAGGTCCGCCTCGTCACATGTTGATCATGTGGCCGGCGAGGCCGTGGATGGCTTCCTTGACGGCTTCGCCGAGGGTTGGGTGGGCGTGGACGTTGCGGGCCACCTCGTGGACGGTGAGGTCCCACTGTTGGGCCAGGGTGAGTTCGGGGAGGAGTTCGGTGACCTCGGGGCCGATCAGGTGGGCGCCCAGGAGTTCGCCGTGGGTGCCGTCGCTGATCACCTTGACGAAGCCGACCGGGTCGCCCAGGCCGTGCGCCTTGCCGTTGGCCGTGAACGGGAACTTGGCGACCTGTACGTCGAAGCCCTTCTCCCGCGCCTGCGCCTCCGTCCAGCCGAAGCTGGCGATCTGCGGCTGGCAGTAGGTGGCGCGCGGGATCATCGGGAAGTCGAGTTCCATCGTCTCGGCGCCCGCGATCGTCTCGGCGGCGATCACCGCCATCGACTCGGCCGCGTGCGCGAGCATCAGCTTCGCGGTGACGTCGCCGATCGCGTAGATGTGCGGGACGTTGGTCCGGCCGCGGCCGTCCACGTCGATCGCGCCGCGCTCGGTGAGGGCGACGCCGGTGTTCTCCAGGCCGTATCCGCTCACGCGCGGCGCGAAGCCGATCGCCTGCAGGACCTTGTCCGCCTCCAGGACCTGCTGCTGCCCGTCGCGGGTCACGGTGACCCGGACCTTGGTGTTCGGGTCGCTGTCGTCGATCGACTCGACCCGCGTGGAGGTCAGGATCTCGATGCCCAACCGCCGGTAGCGCTTGGCGAGTTCGGTGGAGACCTCGACGTCCTCGAGCGGCACGACCCGGTCGAGGAACTCGACGATGGTCACCTTCACGCCGTAGTTGTGCAGAACGTACGCGAACTCCACGCCGATCGCTCCGGCGCCCGCGATGATGATGCTCTCCGGCAGTCGGTCGGTGAGGATCTGCTCCTCGTAGGTGACCACACGCTCGCTGAGCGAGGTGCCCGGCAGCAGCCGGGTGGTGGCGCCGGCCGCGATGATGCAGTGGTCGAAGGTGACGGTCTGGACGCCGCCCGCGGTGAGCGACACGTCCAGGGTGTGCGTGTCGACGAACGTGCCGAGCCCGTCGAACTCGGTGATGCCGTTCTTCTTCATCAGGTAGTGCACGCCGTTGACCCGGCCGTCGGCGACCTTGCGGCTGCGCTTGAACGCGGCCTCGTAGTCGAACGTGACCGAGCCCTCGACACGGATCCCGAAGGTCTTGGCCTCCTGCGTGAAGATGTGCGCCAGCTCCGCGTTGCGCAGCAGCGCCTTGGACGGGATGCAGCCGACGTTGAGGCAGACACCTCCCCAGTACTTCTGCTCGACGACCGCGACGCGCAGTCCGAGCTGCGCGCTGCGAACCGCCGCGGTGTATCCGCCGGGACCGGCACCCAGGACGACGACGTCAAAGTGATTGCTCATGATCCATACGATATGCGGCCGGCGTCGGGCCCGGGACCGCCGGGGCGCCCTCGCGGGCACGTGGTCCGGACGCCCCGGCGGACGCCGCCGCACCCGCCCCGCCGCGCCCGCTACGCCTCCCCCGCCGGCGGTCGCACCCGCCGCCCCGTCATGCGCTCGGCGCGGATCCGGATGCACACGTCGCGCCGCCCGGCCGGCCACGGGCCCTCGTCCGCGCCCGGCACGTCGGCGGGGTCGTCGTCGGGCTCCGCCGTGCCCCGGATCAGGACGCTCCAGCCGATCCGCGCCGCGTCGACGATGTCGTCCACCTCGAACAGCACCGGGCCCGCGACGCGGGCCAGGGACGAGTCGGCGGCGGTACAGAACACCACGTCGCGGCCGAGCAGCACGTAGTTGACCGGCAGCACGAACGGATCCGGCGCGTCCAGCGCGGCCACCCGGCCGACCAGTTGCAGGGCGACCCGGGCCAGGCACTCCTCCTCCGTCATCACCACCAGCTCCCGCTCCGGGGCCGCCTCCCGACCCTCCGGCGCGGGCACGATCCGGTGTGTGAAGGCCGCCGACGATGGGGCCAGCAGGTCGTCGACGGTGGTTTCGAGCGCGTCGGCGAGCCGGGACAGGGCCGGCGCCGACGGCGCGGTCGAACCGGACTCGACGGAGTGCACCCACCCGCCGGGCAGCCCCGTACGGCGGGCGATGTCCGGTACGGACAAACCGAGTTCGCGTCGCCGGGCGGCCACCCGCCCGGGCAACGCGTCGGTGGATGGACGGACGGTACCCGCAGTCTCCTCGCTCATCACCCCAGCCCACACCCACGACCCGGTTCGACCGGGCATTGCGCCGATCGGCGGCGCGCCCCCGCGGGATGCCGCCGAACACCGCGCGTCGATCCCTACAGACTTCCCGCACCCGCCGCGCTACCGTGCCCGAACCCCCGGTCGAAGCGCGTGGGAACACCGCCGGATCGGGTCGTGATCGGTCGCATCGAGGCAACGATCGGGAGGCACGAATGGGCACATTCGCGGACGGGCGGCCGGCGGCCGAGGTCCTGGCGGAGTTGAGCACGCTGCACGCCGGGGACGAGCCCGGGCGCGGGCGGCCCGGGGTGGCCAATACCTTCGACTCCGGTTCGGCCGCGGTCGAGGACGTCGCGGTCCGCGCGTTCGAGCTGTATCTGCACGTCAACGGCCTGTACCCGACGTCCTTCCCGAGTGTGGCCACACTGGAGCACGAGGTCGTGGCGATCGTCGGCGAGCAGCTGCACGCCCCGCCGGGCGCCGCCGGGAGCTGGACAAGCGGCGGCACCGAGAGTTGCCTGCTCGCGGCGAAGGCGGCCCGGGACGCGCGCCCCGACGTGGCACGCCCACGCGTCGTCTTCGCCCGGTCGGCGCACGCGGCCTGGGCCAAGGCGGCCGGATACTTCGGCCTCGACCCCGTCATCGTGGACATCGACCCCGTCACGATGACCGCCGACGTCGCCGCGATCGAGCGGGCGATCGACGTCGACACCGTCCTGGTGGTCGCCTCGGCGCCGTCCTACGGCCACGGCGTCGTCGACCCCATACCCGAGATCGCCGCGATCTGCGCCCGGCGCGGCGTGCGCTGCCACGTGGACGCGTGCATCGGCGGCTGGGTGCTGCCGTTCGCCGAACAGCTCGGACACCGTGTCCAACCCTGGGACTTCCGCGTCCCCGGCGTGGACTCGATCTCGGTGGACCTGCACAAGTACGGCTACACGCCCAAGGGTTGCTCGATCCTGCTGTACCGCACCGCGGCGCTGCGCCGGACCCAGTACTTCGTCGGGTCCGACTGGACCGGCTATCCGGTGGTCAATCCGACCATGCAGAGTTCGAAGTCGGGTGGACTGATCGCCGCCGCGTGGGCGGTGCTGCACCACCTCGGGCTGGACGGATACCGGGAGTTGGTCACCCGCACACTGGCCGCCACCCGTGAACTGGTGGACGGCGTCGGCCAGATCCCGCAACTGCGCGTCCTGGGCAGCCCCACCGCCAGTCTGGTCGCGGTGACCACGAACGGCGTCGACTTCTTCGCCTTCCTGGACGAACTGGAGCGCCTGGGTTGGGCCGTGCAGCCGCAACTGTCGCAGCCGAACGTACCGCCGACGATCCATCTGACCATGACCGCGACCCACGGCCCCCACGTCCCGGATCTGCTCCACGCGCTTCGCACCGCCGCCCGCACCGCGGCCGACCGCGAACCGCTGCCCACCGCCGAGCAGTTGCGTGCGGTCGACCGGCTCACCGCGCTCGCCGCCGCCGACGGCGGGGTATCGCCCGACGCGCTGACCGAACTCATGGTCGAGACGGGCCTGTTGACCGACGGCCGACTCGCCCCGGTACACGCGCTCCTGGACCACCTGCCGCCCGCTCTGCGCGAGGCCGTGTTACTCGCCTTCTTCGAGGGCCTCAACCCGCCCCTGTAGGCCCGGCCCGACACGCGCCCCGGCACCCTCGCGGTGCCCCGCCGCCATGCCCGGCCGAACCGCCGCCGGCCTGGTCCCCACGGCGAATCGCCATGCTTCGCCACCCGCGCCGAGCCGATTGTGTCCTACCGCCGGAACCGGGGCGCCGACTAGCGTTTCCTCCGGTACGACGGGAGCCGATGCCGTCGATCGGCGGCCTCGGAGCCCGGTCGACGGGCCGGCCCGGACCGTTCTCGCCGTCGGCCGCCACGCCCGTGCCCGTTCACCGCCCCCTCTCTCCGTCGGGGACACATCCATGACCCGCCAAGGAGCCACGCCATGTCCGTCAACGCCGCTCTTCTGGACGAGATCGTCGATCAGACCGCCCGACTCATCTCCCTCGACGTGACCCGGATCGACCCCGACGACACCTTCGCCGAACTGGGCGTGGACGCGACCCTCGCGATCGAGTTCGCGGACGTGCTCGGCAAGCGGTACGGCATCTCCGTCGCGCCGGCGACGATCCTGGCACGGGTCACACCCAGCGGCCTCGCCGAGTTCGTCGACCAGGTGCGCGCGGGGGGCGCGGCCTGATCGCGGGGCGGGCGACCGGCGATCGCCCACCGCGCTCGGCACGCGCGGACACGCCGTCGCGTCCGGACAGGAAGGCGCGGGGCCACCACGGGCCGGGCATCACGGCGCCGCCGACTCGTCCCCCCGCTCGACCCGCGCACCGGCCGCCCGGGTCCCGAGCGCCGCGTCGACCTCGATCAGCCAGTCCAGATTGCCGTTCGGGTCGGGACAGTGTTGGAGCCGGGTCAGGATGCGATGCCAGGTGCCGTCGTTGCCCCACACGGTGTACCGGTGATAGACGGTCCGCCACGGCCCGAACCGCTCCGGCAGTTCCCACCACGCACACCGGCGCTCGTGTTTCCAGGCCACCGCGTCGATCACGGCCCGCCGATCGAGCCACCGGCCGCCCCGCCGCCGCCGCGCCCGTTCCGGCAGCAGAGGCTCCACCAGCGCCCACTGACCATCCGTCAGCCCATCCCAACGACCCACACCCCACCAACGACGCGCCCACCCATCCGACACGGCACCGATGCGGGGATCTCGGACCGGGCGGCGTGTTCGGTGGGGGTGAGCATGGAAGTTGGTTAAAGTCGATGGGGCAATTTGCACCGTTTAGCCGGCTTTTGCCAACCTCCGGGCTCATGGGCGAAGGATGATGCGATGCACAGGCAGGACATCGGACCTCGAATGTTCGGCGATCGACTCGGCTACAACCGGGCCGTCTCGGTGGACCGACCTGATCGATGGCTGGTGTTGGCCGGTCACGAATCCCGCGGGCCCGACGGTGCGATCGTGCATGTACGGGATCTGCGCGGCCAGATCGAGACCACCTTCGACCGAATCGCCGAAACACTCGACGAGGCCGGCTTCACCTTCACTGACGTCGTGCAACTGCGCTACTTCGCGCTCGACGTCGCCGCCGTCGTCGGCCACTTCGACGTGATCACCACCCGCCTGGAACGAGAGAACTGCCGCCCGGCCACGGTCCTGGTCGGCGTCACCGCCCTCTCCGACCCGGACATGCTGATCGAAATCGAGGGCCTGGCCGTTCGGTAGGGTCGGCCCCGGTCCGGGAGCCGAACGACTCCCGGACCGAACCCGACCGCCGCCGTTCACCGTCACCCGTACAGGGCGCCCGCCTCCTCGAGGTCCGCGACACCCTCGGCCGCCCGACCCACTGTGGCCAACAGCAGGGCATGGTCGGTCAGGGCACGGACCAGCAACGGCGTACCGGCTTCCGGATCGGCGACGGCCAACGCCCGCGCGTGGTCGACGGCCTTGGCGAAGGCCGGCAACAACCGATCGATCACGTCCGCCCGCCGCATGTACGCGAACGCGGCCCGGACGTTGAGCCGACGTTCGAGCACGAGGCGTTCGGCGGCGCCGGTCGTCGACGCGTCGAGCGCACCACGAAGCGCGGTTTCGGCGTTGACGTACCGATCCAGGCGCGTCGGCGACCAGTGGTCGCGAGTCGTGGCGTGCGCGACATCCGCCGGCTCGTCGGCGGCGCCGAAGGCGGCCGGGTGGTGGGCGAGTCGGTCGTGGCGCAGGCCGTGCACCGAACCGCGGAACGACCCACGGGCCGGGCCCCGAACCAGGCCCGAATCGACACCTCGGCGATACACCTTCACGGCACGCGCGAACACCGCCCGCCCCTCCGCACGCCGTTGCGCGGCGGCCGACAGGTGGGCGCCGTAGAGCAGGATCGGCACCCGACGGTCGTCCGGCGTGGCGTCGACAGCGACGGCGGGGTCGCTGTCGCCGTCATCGCGGTTGCCGCCGCCACCGAGCAGTGGGGCGTACACCTCCGCCGCCTCGGCAAAGCGGCCGCGCGTGGCGAGGTGGCCCGCGTAGGCGGTGACGTACCAGTGCCGGTCGGCCGTCGACCGGTAGTCCCGCCGCGGCCCGGCCGCGACCGCGACCGCCTCGGCGAACAACGACTCGGCCTCGTCGTCCCGTCCGTCCTCGACCAGTCCGACGGCGAGTTCCAGGAGCGCCTCGGCCAGGGCCCGGCGGTCACCCCTTCCGGCGCGGGCGAGCGCGACGAGTTCGCGTCGGACGGCAAGTGCCTCCCGGCGCCGCCCGTAGCGGTACAGCGCCCATTGGTGGGTGGCCAGCAGTCCCCGCAATACCGCGTCGCGGTCCCGGTGTTCGGCCGGATCCAACCCCCGGCACAACTCGATCGCCTCGGTCAGCCGCCCGAGGGCGAGCCCCATGTCGGCCCCGTGCCGGGCGAAGACGTGCCCGGTCGTGTGCAACGCCACGGCCAACCGTCGCGCGTAGTGGCGCGGCCCGTCGACCTCCCCCAACACCCGGTAGATCCCGACCAATCGCTCCGCCGACAACCGCTCGACGTCGAACAGCGCGACTCGCGCACGAGCCACCACATCGGCATTCGCCACATGCACCCCTGTCATTCGTGTCCACCCCGTCGCGCCACTCGGCACGACGCCACAACGCGCCCCGGAAACGCGCATGCCGCCGAAACCCCCGGACTCCCCCGGCGGCTCGATCGATCCGACATGTACGAACACCCGATGCCGCGCCCGTCCCCGGCGGCTCGTTGTCGCGGAACCGTACAGCGAGCGATGCGTCTTCAGGCTGTACGCAAATTCCCATAAGGTAAGGGCGTATCAACCCCCGGCGCCCCGAGAGCCGCGCCGGCCCTCGGGCTTCGACCGGTAGCCGGCGGCGTCAGGGCACCTGGCGGAGGTAGAGAGCACCGCACGTGTGGCAGACGGGGTGGATGGTGCCCCATTCGAGATCCGACCTGGTTTCGGCGTGCGGCCGGAGGGCGCGGCCACACAGGGCGTCGGTGCCGGCGTCGCGGATCATGTGCCAGAGCTTGACCGGGGTGGCGGTGTCGTCCCCGGCGGCTCCGGCGGGTGCTGCCGATTCGACGTATTCGGCGCACAGTTCGTAGACCACGAGCATGATCGCACCACCTCTGCGGGGCTCGGTCGGATTGAACGGCTCACCCTTTCGTCCACTTTTGCACATCGCGACCCGGCGGACGACCAAGAGTTGTTCATGTTTCCGATGGGGCGTCAAGAATGGCCTCTGACCTGGGACTTGCATGGCGAGCTGCAACAGACTCTGCATGAAGGCACGTTCGGGGAATTGCAGCGACACCTGCAGCGCCACTTGCAGCGGCACTCGCAACGCACCTTGCCACGACACATGTAGCGGCACTCACAGCGCCGACCACAACGGCAACCGCAACGGCGGCTCGGCGAAAGCGGGTTCAAGTGAGGCGCGCGACAACTTGCACGCCCGATATACCACGAACCAACCGTACTGAGGCAGGAATCGTGGTATCTGGCGCAATCCGTGGCGAATCCTGGTGGGGTACGGGCCAACAGGTCGCGTGCGCCGACGCGACGGGGGGACATCCGGCCCTCCCGGGGCCATCTGGCGACCTGCGGAGGCTGGTCTGATGAGAAAGACGTCCTGGTATCTCGGTGCCGCCGCCACATTGCTGGTGACGGCGAGTGCGGTGACCCGGTTCGCCGTGCTGCCCGCCGTGCACCAGGTGCCCGACGACGCCGACTTCACGATGCACTTCGCCGGCGGCATGACCATGTTGGATCCCCAGGCGTTGCAGGCGGGCAATCTGTCGGGGGCCATCGTGCGCGACCTGCCGGTGAAGGTGGACCGGCACGTGCACGCCGTGCACACCTCCGGTTCGACGATCGTGCTGAGCGACCGGACCGTGGTGTCCGGGCCGCAGAAGCAGACCCTGACCGATGTGGACAACCGCTGGGCGGTGGACCGCAAGACGCTGCTGGAGCGGTCCACTCCCGAGGGTGTCCGCGCCAATCCGCACAAGGGTCTGACCGCAGGCTTCCCGTTGGAGCCGAAGAAGAAGAACTATCCGTTCTGGGACTCGCCGACCCGGACCACCGTCCCGGCCACGTACATCCGCACCGAACAACGCGCCGGCCGCGAGACGTACGTGTTCTCGATCCGCACGAGCGGCCCGCTCGCCGATCCGGACACGCTGCGCTCGCTGCCGCCCGCGATGCCCAAGGCGGCCGTGCAGGGCCTGGCCGGCGTCGCGTTCCCGAATCGGCCCGCCGATCTGACCGGCGGCGCCGATCCCACGCCCCTCGCGTACACGTCGACCACCGACCTCACCGGCTGGGTCGACAGCGAAACGGGCACCACGGTGGACCTCGAATCCACCCAGTCGGTCACCGCGACCGCCGTAACCGCGAACGGCACCCCGACCGAGGTCTTCCCGGTGGTCCGGCTGGAGATGACCACCACGCCGGCCTCGCGCGCGGAGTTGGCAGACATCGCCGCCGACGGCGCGCAGGCCCTGTGGCTGCTCGGCGTCGTGGGTCCGCTGGTCGCGCTGCTCCTCGGCCTGGCACTGCTCGGCTTGGCCGTGTACCTCGAATTCCGGGCCCGGCGGGCACAGCCCGATCCGACCGTCCCGGGGCCGCGCACCGAGGCCGACGCCGACGCCGCTCCCGAGCCGTCACCTGCCGATGCCGACTCGGATGCCGGAACCAACCACAAAACCAACAACGCCTCGACCACCTGAACCACGCCCCCGCAAGCGGCCCGACCCCGGGAAACCCCATCCCGGCGGCCGGGCCGCGTCCCGGCCCATCACCCCTCGGCCAACACCCCCGCCGCCGCGCGGCCCAGTTCCGCGAGCAACGCGGCCGTGGGCGCCGGATCGGGTGCGGCGCCGTGTACCGCCGCGTGCACCAGGCGTACCTGATCGGCCAGCCGCACCGTCCGCACCGCCGCGTTGCGCTGCGCGGCCAGGGCCAGCCCCGGCAGCGTGGTGACCCCGAGGCCGGCGGCGACCAATGCCTGGACGGCGACGTAGTCGTCGGTGGTGAACGCGATGTCGGGGACGAATCCGGCCGCCGCGCACGAGCGGACCAACTGCGTACGGCAACATTCGCAGCCGGTGATCCAGCGCCGCTCGGCGTGGTCCGCGACCCGGTCACCGGCCACGTCGAGCGGCGTGACCAAATGAATCGGCTCGACCAGCAACCGGGTGCGGCGCAGCCCGTCGTCGTCCGCCGGCACCGTACCCGGATGCGCGAACAGCACCGCCACGTCCACCTCGCCGGCCCGCAACAGCCGTACCGCTTCCGGCGGTTCGGCCTCGACGAGGCGCAGTTCGACACCGGGGTGGGCGGCGTCGAACGCGGCGGCGGCGCGCGGGACGAAGGTGCCGAGCGCGGAGGGGAACGCGGCCAGGCGCACCCGGCCCGCGCGCAGCCCGGTATGGGCGGCCAACTCCGCCTCGGCCGCGTCGAGCCGTCCCAGGATCTCCTCGGCCCGCTCGGCCAGCATGCGCCCGGCGTCGGTCAACCGGATCCCGCGCCCCACCCGCTGGATCAGCCGACCGCCGGTCTCCGCCTCCAGGCGCGACAGGTGGTGGCTGATCGAGGGCTGCGCGTACCCGAGCGCCCGGGCCGCGTCGGTGACCGACCCGTAGCGGGCGACGGCGGCGAGCACACGCAGTCGGGTGACGTCGAGCATGCGGCCAATATATCGATGCCATCGATGGATGACCCATAAAAGTGGCATTGGACCGATGAATCGGCAACACCGGAGGATGGCCCCATGACAGCCGACCCGACCGCTCCCCCTCCGGCCCCCACTCCCCGGCCCACGCCCACACCGCCGCCCCCTCCCTCCTTCGCCGACATCCTCGCCGCCCGCGATCTCCTCGCCGGTCATCTCCCACCGACCCCGATGTGGTCCTATCCCGCGCTCGACGCGGCCACCGGCGCCGAGGTGTACGTCAAACACGAGAACGTGCAGCCGGTCGGCGCCTTCAAGGTGCGGGGCGGCCTGACCCTGCTCGCCGGCCTGGACCCGGCGGAACGGGCCCGCGGCCTGGTCACCTACTCGACGGGCAATCACGCGCAGTCGATCGCCTACGCGTGTGCCGCCTTCGGCGTGACCGGCACCGTGGTGATGCCCGCCGGCGCGAACCCGGCCAAGGTGCGGGCGGTGCGCGCGCTCGGGGCGAACGTGGTGCTGCACGGCGCGGACATGGCCGGCGCACAGGGACGGGCCGAGCGGTACGCGGACGAGACCGGCGCCCTCCTCGTCAGCCCCGGCGACACCCCGGCCCTGGTGGCCGGCGTCGGCACCGCGTACCTGGAGATCTGTACCGCCAGACCGGACCTGGACGCGATCGTGGTGCCGATCGGCAGTGGCACCGGCGCCGCGGCCGCCGTCCTCGTGGCCGCCGAACTCGCCCCGAACTGCCGGGTGATCGGCGTACAGTCCGCCGCCGCGCCGGCCGCGCACGACTCCTGGCGCGCCGGCACGTGCGTCACGCGCACCAACACCACCGTCGTGGACGGACTGGCCACCGGCCGCGGATTCGCCCTGCCGCAAAGGCTGCTGCGGCAGGGGCTGGCCGACTTCCTGCTGGTCTCCGACGCGGACATCGCCGTCGCCCAGCGACTGTTCGCCACCCACGCCCACACCCTGGCCGAGGGCGCGGGGGCCGCGGCGCTGGCCGCCGTACTGACCCACCCGGCCCGGTTCGCGGGGCGTCGGATCGCGGTGATGTGCTCCGGGGGCAACGCGTCGCCGGCCGAGATCGCGGCGCTCGGCGCAGGGCACGATTGAGCGATCCCGGACACCCGGACGCATGGCGACGCGATCTCCGGGACCCGCCCGCGGAGTACGCAGGAAGATCGGACGGCTGACGGGGTCCCGGCGCGATACACCGACCGGTACCGGCCGGGACGGCGACCGGATCGCGACGCTGCCGCCCTCGGTACCCGGTTTCCCCGGTCCGGTGGTGCCGCGGATCGGCGCCGGACCCAACCCGATTCGACCCTCCCCGCCCCCGGTCCCGCGCGGGCCGGCGGGCGGCCCTGTCCATGTACGGGCCGACCCGCCATACTGGGGAGTCATCGGATCTCTGGAAGGGTCATCGCGTGGCGGTCACAGACGAAGCCATCGACAAGATCAAGGGCATGATCGTCTCCGGGGAGCTTCAGCCGGGCGAGAAGCTGCCCAAGGAGGCCGACTTGGCCGCGAAGCTCGGCCTGTCCCGGAATTCGCTGCGCGAGGCGGTCAAGGCGCTGTCGCTGATCCAGATCCTCGACGTGCGCCAAGGCGACGGCACCTACGTGACGAGCCTGGAGCCCAATCTGCTCCTCGGCGCGATCTCCTTCGTGGTCGACTTCCACCACGACAAGAGCGTGCTCGACTTCCTCCAGGTACGCCGGATCCTGGAGCCGGCGGCGACCGCGCTGGCCGCCGAGCGGATCGACGCGGAGGGCATCGCCAAGCTGCGGGCGCTCGCGGACGCGCCGAGTCCGGACGCGGGGCACGAGGCGCTGATCGAGCAGGATCTGCGCTTCCATCACGAAATCGCCGTGTTCAGCGGCAACCAGGTGTTGTGCTCGCTCCTCGAGACGTTGTCGAGCCCGACCACACGTGCCCGGATCTGGCGCGGATTGACCGAGGACGACTCGTGGCTGCGCACGATCCGCGAGCATCACTCGATCGTGGACGCCCTGGAGAACCACGACGCGGCGGCGGCGCACGCGTGGTCGACGGTGCACACGAGCGGGGTCGAGCAGTGGCTGCGGCGGATGGCCTGAGTTCCAAAGGCGCGGACAGCCTGCGGGGCGGGCGGTCGGCGGCGCGAGCGGTCGGCGATGCGGCAGGACGAGGGGTCCGGGTTCGGGGTGCGCCGGATGCGCCGGATGCGCCGGAGCCGCGTCGAGCCGTATCCGGCCGGGCGTCGACCCGGCGTCGATGCGGGAGGCGGCGGGTCATTCGGAGTGATCGGCGCCTTTGTCCTCTCGACGAGCATCATTGACCCGATGTATCAGACCTGTTCAAGGATAATTGCAGCATAAACACGGCATTTCCGGGTCAGCCCTCCGATGAATCGTAGACGAGCGACCGGAAACGGGGTATACATCGGATGTCTGATCGTCCTTCACCCCGCTCGGGCGCATTCCCGTTCCCGTGTTCGGCGATCGGGTCGCACGGTCGAGAACCGAGGAGTCGCACGTGATCCCGCACCACTCCGATGATCCGCCCCGGCGGGTCGCCGGCGCCGTCCCCCGCGTCACCGAACTCGTCACCGCGGACATCCGCTTTCCCACCTCGCGGGAACTGGACGGCTCCGATGCGATGAACCCCGACCCGGACTACTCGGCCGCGTACGTGATCCTGCGCACCGACGCGGGCGACGGGCACGAGGGCCACGGGTTCGCGTTCACCATCGGGCGTGGCAACGATGTGCAGGTCGCCGCGATCGAGACGCTGCGCCCCTATGTGGTCGGCCGGCCGCTCGAAGAACTCCTCGACGATCTGGGCGAGTTCTCGCGCGCCCTGATCGGTGACAGCCAACTGCGATGGCTCGGGCCGGAGAAGGGCGTCATGCACATGGCCATCTCGGCCGTGGTCAACGCCGCCTGGGATCTCAAGGCCAAGCGCGCCGGGCAACCGCTGTGGCAGCTGCTGGCGGAGATGAGCCCGGAACGGATCGTCGACCTGGTCGACTTCCGCTACCTGGGCGACGCGCTCACGCGCGAGGAGGCGCTGGAGATCCTGCACCGTGCCGTGCCCGGTCGGGCCGCGCGGGTCGAGACGTTGCGGGCGCAGGGCTATCCCGCCTACACCACGTCGCCCGGCTGGCTGGGCTACGACGACGCCAAGCTCGCCCGGCTGTGCCGCGAGGCGGTGGCCGAGGGCTTCGGTCAGATCAAGCTGAAGGTCGGCGCGGACGTCGAGGACGACGTGCGTCGGTTGCGGATCGCCCGTGCGGCGGTGGGGCCGGACATCCGCATCGCGGTGGACGCCAACCAGCGCTGGGAGGTGGCGGAGGCTATCTCGTGGATGAGCCGGCTCGCCGAGTTCGACCCGCACTGGATCGAGGAACCCACCAGTCCCGACGAAGTCCTCGGCCACGCCGCGATCCGCGCCGCGATCGCCCCGGTCAAGGTCGCCACCGGCGAACACGTACAGAACCGGATCGTGTTCAAGCAGTTGCTCCAGGCCGGGGCGATCGACTTCCTGCAGCTCGACGCGTGTCGGGTCGGCGGGGTCAACGAGAACATCGCCATCCTGCTGCTGGCCGCCAAGTTCGGCGTGCCGGTCTGTCCGCACGCGGGCGGGGTGGGGCTGTGCGAACTGGTCCGGCATCTTTCGATGTTCGACTACGTCGCGGTCAGCGGCACGCTCCAGGACCGGGTCATCGAGTACGTCGACCACCTGCACGAGCACTTCGTCGACCCGGTGGTGATCGAGCGCGGGGCCTACCGCGCGCCCACCGCGCCCGGCTTCTCCGCGACGATGCACCCCGCGTCGATCGACACCTACCGCTACCCGGACGGCCTGTTCTGGATCGCCGACCGGGCGGCCGAACTCGCCGAAACCCATGTCGGAGCCGCCTCGTGAGCACCCATCAGGAATTCGCCGGCCTGCGGGCCCTGGTCACGGGCGGCGCGTCCGGCATCGGCCTGGCCACCGCGCGCCTGCTTGCCGCGCGCGGGGCGGCCGTCGCCGTGCTGGATCGCGACCTCACCGGCCTGCCGGGCGAACTCGGCGGCCACACCGCCGACGTCACCGACGACGCGTCGGTGGTCCGTGCCGTCGAGGCGGTCGGCGTGGCGCTCGGCGGGCTGGACATCCTGGTCAACAACGCCGGCATCGGCGCCGCGGGGACCGTCGCGGACAACGACGACGCGGAGTGGCACCGGGTCCTGGACGTCAACGTGCTCGGCCTGGTTCGGGTCACGCGCGCGTGCCTGCCGTACCTGCGGGCTTCCGCGCATGCGGCGATCGTCAACACGTGCTCGATCGCGGCGACGGCGGGGTTGCCGCAGCGGGCGCTCTACTCGGCGTCCAAGGGCGCGGTACAGGCGCTGACGCTGGCGATGGCGGCCGACCACGTGCGGGAGGGGATTCGGGTCAACTGCGTCAATCCCGGCACGGCCGACACGCCGTGGGTGGGGCGGTTGTTGTCCGCCGCGGCCGATCCCGACGGGGAGCGGGCCGCGCTCAACGCCCGGCAGCCGCTGGGGCGGTTGGTCAGCGCGGAGGAGGTCGCCTACGCGATCTGCACCCTGGCCAGCCCACTCGCTTCCGCGACCACGGGGGCGGCGGTGGCGGTGGATGGCGGTATGCAAGGTTTGCGGTTGCGGCCGTCGTGAGACCGGCGGTTGTCCTCAAACGCCGGACGGGCTGAAATGGTCGGCCCGCTCTCGGAGCTGGGCGAGGCACCCGGCGCGGGCCTGCGGCCGCGTTTGTCCGCAAACGCCGGACGGGCTGAAATGGTCGGCCCGCCCTCGGAGCCAGGCAAGGCACCCGGCGGCGGTTTGCGGACTGACCTTCGGTCAGGTGCGGGTCTGCGGGGCGGGTTGGTCTTGGGGGCCGGGCGGGCTGAGATGGTTGGGTCGTCCTTGGAGCTGGGCGAGGTGCCCGGCGGCGGTTTGTGGACTGGGCTTCGATCGGTGCGGGTCTGCGGGGCGGGCTGGTCTCGGGTGGCGTGGGTGGGTTGGGTTGTCGGGGGTGGGTTGGAACGGGAGGTGTGGTTGTGAAGTTGCGTGTGGTTGGTGGGACCGATGTGTTGGTGAGTGAAGTGGGGCTCGGGGCCGCGCCGTTGGGGAATCTTGGGGCGCCGGTCGACGACGAGACGGCCGGCGCGGTCGTGGATGCCGCCTGGCAGGCCGGGATTCGGTACTTCGATACCGCGCCGCACTACGGCGTCGGGTTGTCCGAGTCCCGGCTCGGGGACGCGCTGCGCGGGCGGCCGCGTGACGAGTTCACCGTTTCGACCAAGGTTGGTCGGCTCCTCGTGGACGACCCCGACGCGCCCACCTCCGGGGAGGGGTTCGTCGACACGCCCACGCGACGCCGAGTACGCGACTACTCGGCCGACGGTGTACGCCGCAGTCTCGAGGCGAGCCTGGACCGGCTCGGGCTGGACCGGATCGACATCGTGCTGATCCACGATCCGGACGAGCACTGGGCCGAGGCCGTCGGCGCCGCGTATCCCGCCCTCGCCGAACTGCGCGCCCAGGGCGTGATCGGCGCGATCGGCGTCGGCATGAACCAGAGCGCGATGCCCGCCCGGTTCGTGGCCGAGACCGACCTCGACTGCGTCATGCTCGCCGGCCGCTACACCCTCCTCGACCGCACCGGCGCCGACCTGCTCGACCTGTGCGCCCGCCGAGGCGTCTCCGTCCTGGGCGCCGGCGTCTACAACAGCGGCCTCCTCGCCAACCCGCGCCCGGGCGCCACCTACGACTACGCGCCCGCCGACGCCGACCTGCTGGCGCGGGCGTTGCGGCTGCGCGAGGTCTGCGAGGCGTACGACGTACCGCTTCGCGCCGCGGCCCTCGGCTTCGTCGCGGCACACCCGGCGGTGGCCACCATCGTGGTCGGCGCCCGGAGCGCGGCCCAGATCACGGACACCGTCGCCCTCGCCGCCGAGCGCATCCCCGACGAACTGTGGGAGGAGCCGGCCATCCTGTCAGGGGCGTCGGGCGGGACCTGATCAAACACGTTTGACGCCGGTCGGAGCGGGCGAAATGCCAGGGCGGTTTTCCGCCGGCTCCGCGGAGGGGGGTCGGCCAGGCTTGGGGACATGAACGAGATCCAAGGAAAAGTCGCGTTGGTCACCGGTGGCAGCCGAGGCATCGGGGCCGCGTCGGTGCGGGCGCTGGCCGCGCACGGAGTCGACGTGGCGTTCACCTACCGGTCCGACGTCGACGCGGCGGCGGGTGTGGTGGAGCAGGTGAAGGCGTTGGGACGGCGGGTGTTGGCGATCCGCGCCGACGCCGTGGACACGGACGCGGTGGTCGCGGCCGTGGACGAGACGGTCGCCACGTTCGGCCGGTTGGACATCCTGCTGAACAACGCGGCGGTGTTCCGGCTCGGCCCGATCGAGGAGTTGGGCGCGGCCGAGCTGAACGAGACGCTCGCGGCCAACGTGAGTGCCCCGTACCTGGCTTCGCGTGCGGCGGCCGGACACATGGTCGACGGTGGCCGGATCATCACCATCGGCAGCAACGTCGCCGGGCGGACCCCCTTCCCGGGCTTCACCCTGTACACGCTGAGCAAGGCCGCGGTGGTCGGCATGACCAAGGGCCTGGCCCGGGACCTGGGACCGCGCGGGATCACGGTCAATGTGATCCAGCCCGGCCCGACCGACACCGACCTCAACCCCGCCGACGGCCCGAACGCCGAGGGCGTGCGCGGCCACACCGCGCTCGGGCGCTTCGCGTCCACGGACGAGATAGCCCGCACCGTCGTGTACCTGGCCGGTCCCGGCGGCGACTACGTCACCGGCACCGCGATCGAAGTGGACGGGGGATTCAACATCTGAGCGCTGCCTCGTGACAGCCGGCCCGGGCCGCGCCCGGGCCGGCGTCGGTGAGCGCGTCCCGGAAGTGCGGGCAGTGGGTCGGGTCGTCGTGGGTGCAGGACAGGGCGCACGTGACCAGGTCCAACGCGGCGCGGGTGCGGGCGAGTTCGGCCGCCAAGGCGGCCTGGCGGCGGCGAAGGGTGGCTCGGCGGGCGTGCGGGTCGGCGTCGGCGAGCAGGGCCGCGATGTCGTCCAGGGGCAGGCCGGCCTCCTTGGCGCGCAGGATGACGGCGATCCGTTCGGCGTCCGCCTCGCCGTAGCGGCGGCGGCCTGCTCCGTCGCGGTCGGGGCGGAGCAGGCCGACGTGTTCCCAGTGGCGCAGTACGTGTGCGGCGAGTCCGAAGCGGGCGGCCGTATCGCCGATGGCGAGGGTCGGTCCGGGGTCGGGGGTTGACTTCATGTCGTCATTAAGTCGCACGGTGGTCGGCATGACCAGTACGAACCGGTCGGGCCCCGACGCCCGCCCCGATACGCCGACCACCGAACCCGACCACGGCCTCCTCGCCCGCCTCGACGCCGTGGACGCGCGGCCCGAGGCGGTACGACTGCGTGCCCGTACCTATGCGCTGCTCGCCGAAGCCGGCGGCGATGTCGATGGCGATGGCGACGGGGGCGCCCCATCCGGGCCGGTCCTGGACGTCGGCTGCGGCGCCGGGCTCGCGGTCGCCGAATTGGCCGCACGCGGGGTACGGGCGGTCGGCCTGGACCTCGATCCCCGGATGCTCGCGGCGGCCGAACTCCGTCATCCGACCGGCGAGTTCCGGCGCGGCGACGCCCACGCGCCGCCCTTCGCCGACGGGTCGTTCGGCGGCTACCGGGCGGACAAGGTCCTGCACGAATCGGCCGACCCGGCGGCCGTGGTGGCCGAGGCCCGGCGGGTGTTGCGACCGGGCGGGCGGATCGTACTCACCGGGCAGGACTGGGACACCATCCTCGTCGACGCCGCCGACCCGGCGCTCACCCGCACCCTGGTACACGCCCGCGCCGACCGTGTCCCCGGCCCCCGAACCGCCCGCCGCTACCGGGCCCTGCTGCTCGACGCGGGGTTCCGGGACGTCCGGGTCGAGGTGGATACGTGGGTGGTGGTGGACGGTTCCCTGCTTCCCCTGCTCGTCGGCCTGGCCGAATCGGCTCGGGCGCACGGCACGATCACCGCCGACCGGTGCCGCGCCTGGATCGCCGACCAACACGAACGCGCGGACGCGGACCGCTCGTTCGTGGCCGTCCCGATGTTCGTCGCGGCCGGCACCCGTCTCTGAACCCTCGCAACCCCGGGCCGGTCTTATCCGTCGTTTGCCCATCCCCGGCGAACCGGCGAGGATCGCAGCGGTATTCGTTCGTATCCCGCGTCGGAGGTCGTCGTGAAGGTCCTCGTGGTCGGTGCCACCGGCACTCTCGGTGCCGCGGTCACCACATTGCTCGCCACTCGACACGACGTGGTCACCGCGTCGCGGACGGGGCGCACCGACGTGGCGGTGGACATCACCGACCCGGCGTCGATCGCGGCGATGTACGAACAGGTCGGCCGCGTCGACGCGGTCGCCTGTACCGCCGGCAGTGTGCCGTTCAAGGAGATCGGCGACCTCGCGCGCGAGGACACCGTGAGCGCGGCGCTGAACAAGCTGCTCGGACAGGTCGAACTGGTCCGTCGCGGCCTCGACGCGGTCGCGGACAACGGCTCGTTCACGCTGATCACCGGCATCCTGGCGGGCGAGCCGGTCCGCACCGGATCGATGTCCTCGATGGCCAACGGCGGCGTCGACGCGTTCGTCCGGGGCGCGGCCGTCGAACTCCCGCGCGGGTTGCGGATCAACTCGGTCAGCCCGACGGTGTTCACCGAGTCCGCCGAGATCTACGACGCGATCTTCCCCGGCTTTCCCCCGGTCGACGTGTCCGCCGCCGCGCTCGCCTACCGACGCTCCATCGAAGGCGTGCAGACGGGGCAGACGTTCCGCGTGGGCTGGTAGCCGACGGCGTGGTGCGTACGACGGTCCGGGGACCGTTGGGGTGGGTGTACCGCCCTGGCCGGGTGGGGTCCGGATCACCGCCGTGATCCGGAGCCGCACCCGGTCGATCGGCATGGGCCCTGGTGGGTGTCGGGGGGCTGCGGCACCGGTGCGGGGTGTGGGTCATGCGGCGGTGGAGCCGTTCTTCGGGCCCCAGATGTCGCGGGCGGCGTAGGCCGGCTTCCATTCGGCGTGGTAGGCGGCGCGGACCGGTTCGGGCAGCACGCCGAGGGCGATCGCGATGTGTTCGTCGCTCGCGCCCCGGAGGAGCCAGGGGAGGTATTCGGCGGTGCCCGGCCCGATCCGTACCTGGTGCTCGGCGCCGAATCGCCGGAGCAGTTCGGGCGTGCAGTGCTCGTCGACGATCGCCAGGGCCTCGTCCTCCTCGTGCGTGAGGTGCCCGCCGAGGCCGCCGACCAGGCGCTCGACGATCATCGCCAGGCGTTCCGGGCCGCCCTCGCGGTCCGCCAGCGCGGCGTCGACGGCGTTCAGGCCGGGGTCGACGATCGCGTGCTCCGTCTCCATCGCGTCGATCACCGCGAGCTGGTCCGGCAGGTTCCGGGTGGCCGACCGGATCGCGGGCCACAACACGTCGTCCTCGGCGCCGTGGTGCACGTGCAGGTACCGCTTGAACAGCTCCCAGCCGACCGACGCCTGGAGGATCACCCGGGGATCGTCCGCGGCCTCGGCGGTGATCCGCGCGATCTGTTCCAGTTGGCGGCGAAGCGCGTCGTGGAAGATGAACATCATCGACATATCGTTCTTGAAGGACTTGCCGGTCATGCTGTGCTCCGATTCGCGATCTGCCGACCTCGGCTGCGGCGCGCGGCGATGCGTGGTCCCGCGGCGTTGCCGCCGGGTGCCTCGCCGGTGCGATCGGCTCGTTGTCGTCGGCTCGTGGTCGGCGGCCCGTTGCCGCCCGACACCTCACTGACGGATGCGAATCGGGGATTGTGACCGATCGCGGCCGGATATTTTTCCGGGGCCTCGGACGGGTCGGGTAGGCCGGTCGAGGCGGTGGGCGGGGCCGGTCGGGGCGGGTGGTGTCCGTCCTGTCGGACATCATGGGGGGATGAACACACACCGCCCACGAGGCACCTGCGGAGTGTGCGGGCGTCGGGTCGCGGTGACCGAGACGCACGCGGTCTGGCGGCACGACGATCCCGGACACGTGCGGGCCGGCGACGCGCCGATCTCCTGCCGGGGGTCCTGGACGCCCGCCGCCGAGCGGGCGCACGACCTGCTCGACGGGCACGAGCAGCTGGTCCTGCTCGGCGCCGAGACGGAAGCGGAGCGGGATCGGGAGGGGTCGGACGGCGAGCCGACCGCAGTCTCCGCCGGGCACTCCTCCGCTCGGTGAGATGATCCGGGCCGGACGCCGATGGGCGCTCGGGGGCGGGCGGTCGGCCGTCGGCGAACCCACCCGATCCGGGCCGGCCGTCGATCAGCCGACCGCGCCCGCCCGATCCCTCGTCACCGCGCCTGCGGTGGCCAGGAGTTCCGGGATGGTGCCGGCGAAGTCCGGGAACAGCCGCAGCGCGACGATCCACGCCTCCACGTCCGTCCCCAGATAACGGTCGGCCAGCAGGTACGCCCGGGCACGTGGCGCGCCCGACGCCCAACGGTCCGGGGACGTACGTCCGTCGGTGCCGGCGAGGATCGACAACGCCACCGCCGCCGGGCGGGCGTGGTCCAGTACGTCGGCGCCGGTCAGCCGGCCGGCGGCCAGTGCCGCGTGCAGCCACGGTCGGTCGTCGCGGCTCGACCGCGGCAGACCCTGGGCCAACAGCGCGATCAGCAACTCGTGTGGGCAGTCCGGCAGTTCGGCCAGCCGTGCATGCAGCGCGGCGGGCAGCGAGGTGGTTCGGTGCGCCCGGATCAGCTCCGGCCACGGAATCGCGCCGCCGTCGTCGAGGATCCCGTCGACCCGGTCGGGCTGCTCGGAGTCGTCGCCCGCGCACAGGAACTCCACGATGTGCTCCGGGGCTTCCGACTCGGCCAAGCGCGCGTCGAGGACGGCGCGGCCGTCGTGGCGCCCCAGGGCCTCCTCGATCTCGGCCCGCGCCTCGGCCGGGAAGTGGGCCTCGGCGAGTACGCGGCGCACCTCGTCCCGGCCGTGCCGCGCCCACACCCCGAGGATCAGCCGCAGTCGGCCGGCCTCGGTGCGCAGCGGCAGGCGGTTGACCACGATCCGGGCCACCTCGGCGTCGCCCGAGGCCATCCCGGCGGCGAGCCACCGGGCGCAGCGGCCCAGTTCGGCCGCCCACAGCAGTTCGGTGAGCGCCGCGGGCACCGGGCCGACCGTACCGTCGCGACGCACACCCGCGAGCAGCCGGGCACGTTCCGTGCGGTCCAGAACCGGTCCGGCGAACAGGCGGGCATCCACGAGCGGGTCGTCCAGGTCGAGGAGCGCGTCCAGTTCCTCGGCGGTGAGGTCGGTCCGGGCGGCCCGGGCGACGGGGTCGTGCGGCGGGGGGTCGGGGGGTGTGTGGATGGATGGGGCGGCCGGGTCGGCGAAGCCCGCCGGCGCGAACGGGCGCCCGACGGGCGGCTCCGACCGGTCCGCGCGCGCCTCGACGGCTTCGACGGCCTCGACCAGCACCGGATCGCCCCCGGCCCGGACCGCGTCGGCCAACGGCGCCGGCACGCTGGGCAACGAGCGCAGTGCCGCCCCCAGTTCGTCCCCGAGCCGGTCGACGAGCACGGGCACGATGGCGGCATCCGCCAGCGTGAAAACGGCCTTGACCACGGACGGGTCGATGGTGCTCACCGATGGTCCTTCCTGAAGGGTGATCCGAGCGATTCGACGGGCGGTCGGGCGGTCGGGCGGCGGAGGGATGCCGGCCCGGTCAGACCTCTTCCCGCAGCGCCTCCAACGCGTTGCGCACAACATCCGGATTACGCTCGTAGTAGCCGAGTTGGCTCGACCCGTACGGCAGTTCGGCCACATATGCAGCCGCCGCCCGTTCCGGTGTGCAGCGCTCGGGGCCGACCACCTCGCGGATGACCACGATGCTCTCGGTCAGGCCGAGGGCGCGGCTGCGCAGCCACCCCGCCAGCGCCGGCATCCCGCCGTGTGCCGCCTCGCGCCGACCGTCCGGGAGCAGCGGCGCGAGCCACCGCAGTCGCCAGGTGTAGCCGTCGACGGCCGGGCCGCCCGCCTCCTCGGCGAAGACCGGGGTCAGCGCGGTGAGCAGGCGCTCCATGAACTCCTCGGCCGAGCCGCCGAGATGCGGGTACTCCTTGGCGAACTCGCTCCAGTCGGGGTCCTGGTCGACCAGCGCGCTGCGCGCCACCCGCCGGCCGGCCCAGTGCGGTTCCGCCGCGACCAGGGTGGCGTGCAGCAGTTCGGCGCGCAGCGGCGTCGACTCGGCGAGCAGGACCGCGTCGTACAGGTCCTTGCCCTGCGGGTAGGCGTCGGCGATCAGCCACAACAACTTCCAGGCCAGGGACTGCTCGCGGGTGGCGGCCAAAAGGCGGTGCCCGCCGGTGCCGTCGTGCCGGGGCACCTCGGTGTACGCGGCCGGCGAGGGCAGCGTCTCGGAGAAGACGAAGTCGAGTTGCACCGTCCCGGACGGCAGCCCGTCGGCCCGCCAGGGCAACACCAGCCGTCGGCCCGGGACGCGGTCGTAGGTCCAGATCTCGTCGTCGACCGCGCCGGCCGCGTCGATCCGCACCTCGCCCGCCGCGCGCGCGTGCGCCTCGGCGGCACGCCCGATCCCGGCCAACATCCGCTCCGTGCGCGGCTCGGCCAGTTCCCAGGTGGCCGGGACCACGACGAAGTCCAGGTCGCCCGGTTCCCGGGCGGCGTCGCCGTACCACGCGCGGAGCAGCATGCTGCCGCGCAGCACCAGGTGTTCGGCCCACCGGGATTCCGCGATCGCGGCGAGCACGTGGTCGATCGCGCGGCGGCGCGCGGTGTGCCAGCGCTCGGCGGCCTCGGGCGCAGCGAACTGCGGCTCCCCGGCCCGCATCGCGCTGGCGTACTGCTTCAACGCCGGGTCGAACACGGCGCGTTGCACCACCCCGGGGCCCGTCGCCGCCAGCAGCGTGCGGGGCAACTCCTGTTGCTCACGGTCCTGTTCGCTCGGCGGACCCTGCGGGAGCGCCAACCTCTCGTCCCACGGCCCCCACCCGAGGTTGTACCAGTTGTCGTCCTGGTCGCTGGTCATGCCCGCTCCCGCTCGTCGTCTCCGCCGCCGCGCTCCCGCCCGTGTGCTCAGGCCGGATCGGCCGGCTCCGGCGTGCGGTCGGTGATGAGGTCCTTGGCGTACCAGATCTCCGCGTATCGGCAATTGTTGTGCGCCGGCACCTCGACGTAGCCGGTCCTGGTGTACAGGGTGCGCGCCTCGATCAGATCCAGTCGGGTGTCAAGCATGATGCGTTCGGCGCCCAACGCCCTCGCGGCGTCGTCCACGGCGGCCATCAGGCGCCGGCCGCCGCCGGTGCCGCGCACGTCGGGGCGGACGAAGACGCGGGTGAGTTCGGCGGCGCCGTCGGCGCGCAGCCGCACTCCGGCGCAGGCGGCCGGTTCGTCGCCGTACCGGCCCACCAGGAACACCCCTGCGGGCGGCACGAGATCGTCGTGCGTGGTCTCGGCGAGGCCCGCCTCGATCTCGGCGGGGGTGGAGTCGCGGCCCTCGTGCAACCGGTAGTAGCGGTCGCTGACCTCGACGTAGTACTCGCGATGCAGCGCGAGTGCCGCGGGCGAGTCGACCGGGGTGGGCACGATCGTCCAGGTGCCGGTGCGGGTGGCGTGCGTCATGACAAGAGTGTCACCCGGCCGTCAATCCGTTTCGTACGGAGGGGGTCTCGGCGGCGCGCTCCCGGGGCGGAGGTTCGCGCCGCCGACGGCTCACCAGCTCTCGGGCAGCGGTTTGCCCTCCGCGTAGCCCGCCGGGCTCTGCACGCCCAGGATCGCGCGCTCGTGGAACTCGGCGAGGTTGCGGGCGCCCGCGTAGGTGCAGGCGCTGCGCACGCCCGCGCCGATCGAGTCCATCAGGTCCTCGACGCCCGGGCGGACCGGGTCCAGGTACATCCGCGAGGACGAGATGCCCTCCTCGAACAGCGCCTTGCGGGCCCGGTCGAAGGCGGATTCGGTGGCGGTGCGCAGTCGGACCGCGCGGGCCGAGGCCATCCCGAAGCTCTCCTTGTACAGCCTGCCCTCACCGTCGCGGTACGCGTCCCCGGGCGATTCGTAGGTGGCCGCGAACCACGAGCCGACCATCACGTTCGAAGCCCCGGCGGCCAGCGCGAGGGCCACGTCGCGCGGGTACCGGACGCCGCCGTCGGCCCACACGTGTCGCCCCGACCGCGCGGCCTCGGCGGCACATTCGGCGACGGCGGAGAACTGCGGGCGGCCGACGCCGGTCATCATCCGCGTGGTGCACATCGCGCCGGGACCGACGCCGACCTTGACGATGTCGGCGCCCGCGTCGATCAGATCGCGCACGCCCGCCACGGTGACCACGTTGCCCGCGACGATCGGTACGGGCGGGTCGAGCGCCCGTACCGCGCGCAGCGCCTTGAGCATCTGCTCCTGGTGACCGTGCGCGGTGTCCAGGACCAGCGTGTCCACGCCCGCCTCGATCAGGCTCGCCGCCTTGTGCGCCACGTCGTTGGTGATGCCGATCGCGGCGGCCACCCGCAGCCGGCCCGCGGCGTCCACGGCCGGCGTGTACAACGTCGAGCGCAGCGCGCCGGTGCGGGTGAGTACGGCGACCAGTCGGCCGTCGGCGTCCACGATCGGCGCGAGCTTGTGCCGGCCCTCGTGCAGCCGGTCGAACGCCTCGCGCGGGTCGACCCCGTCGGGCAGCGTGAGCAGTTCGGTGGACATCACCCGCGCGAGCTGCGCGAAACGGTCCACCCCCAGACAGTCCGCCTCGGCCACGATGCCCACCGGCCGACCACTCTCGGTCACCACGACCGCCCCATGCGCCCGCTTGGGAAGCAGATTCATCGCCTCGCCGACGGTATCGGTGGGCGACATCGTGATGGGCGTGTCGTACACGAGGTGGCGTTGCTTGACCCAGGCGGTCACCTCGGCGACCACATCCACCGGGATGTCCTGGGGAATCACCGCGAGCCCACCACGCCGCGCAATGGTCTCGGCCATCCGCCGCCCGGCCACGGCGGTCATATTGGCCACCACCACGGGGATGGTGGTCCCGGTCCCATCGGAGGTGGTCAGGTCCACATCGAGCCGCGACCCCACACCGGATCGCGAAGGAACGAGGAAGACGTCACTGTAGGTGAGGTCATGGGGCGGAACCTGATCGTGGAGAAATCTCATGCCGCGGAACGTACCCACCCCGACGGCGGATATCGATCTTCACCACGGACTGCCGCCGGCCACTGGGGGGTTGGGGGCGGGGGGCTGGGGGTTGGGGGCGTGGGGGCTGGGGGCGGGGGGCTGGGGGCGGGGGCTGGGGGCGGGGGCGTGGAGGTTGAGGTTTTGGCTGCGGGTGGCTGGTGCGGGGTTGGCCAGAGTCGGCGGGCCGGCCGCCGCCGGCGTGCGGGGCTGCGAGATTGGGGCTTCCGGCGAGGCGGGCGTGTTGGTCGGCGAAAAAGCGACCTGCAGCGGCGGGCGGGGTGGGTGCTCGGGTCGGGTTCGCCGGGCGTGCGTTCCCGAGTGGGTCGAGTGCTTTCGGCGGGCGTTGCGCTTGCGGCTGCGGGTGGCTGGTGCGGGGCTGGTCAGAGTCGGTGGTGGGCCGCCGCCGGCGTGCGGGGCTGCGAGATTGGGGCTTTTGAGGTGCTCCGCGTTTTCCGGACGCCTTGTTTGCTGTCTTCTTATGCCGCGAGTCTGAGTTCGTCGTGGTCCCGCAGTGCTTCGAGGGGTGTGCGGTATCCCAGAGCGGAGTGGAGTCGTCGGCGATTGTAGAAGCCCTCGATGTATCTGACAACTTCGCGGCGTGCCTTCGC
>NZ_JBHTVA010000050.1:57026-84584 GCF_042793325.1 Embleya sp. NPDC056575 | reverse complement strand
TTCGGGAGTCGTGCCGACACCGAATCCGAGCCGGACCCCGATCCGACGACGCAGGGAGCCATCATGATCATCGAACACGCGGACATCACCGTCACCGCCGGCCGCGAGGCCGAATTCGAGGCCGCGTTCCTGCGCGGGCGCGAGGTGGTCGCGAAGTCGGCCGGGTTCCGCTGGGCCCGGCTGGTGCGCCAGATCGAGTCGCCGACGTCGTACCTGCTGCTGATCGGCTGGGAGACGCTGGAGGCGCACACGGTCGGCTTCCGCGAGTCGGAGCTGTTCCCGCAGTGGCGCGGGATCGTGGGCGAGTTCTTCGCGGTGCCGCCGACGATCGTGCACTACGAGAGCGACCTGACGCCGGTGGACGAGGGCTGAGGCGGGTTGTCGGTCGGCTGGGCACCTGGTCTCCGGGCCTCCGGGCCTCGCGACCTCCCGGTTTCCGGGCCTCCCGGTCACCCGGCCTCCGGGCGTTTGGCCTCCCGGGGCTCCTGTTCCCGTTTCGGGGCGGGGCCTCGGTGTGGCTCGGCCGGGTCAGCCCGGCGGTGTTTCGCGGGTACCCGGCAGGTGGATCCTGGCGATCGTGCCCGGGCCGTCGGCGGCCGGTTCCAGGGTCACCGTGCCGCCGCCGTCGGCCACCGTGCGGGCGACGATGGACAGGCCCAGGCCGGAGCCGGGCAGGCCGCGGGCGGCGGGCGCGCGCCAGAAACGTTCGAACACATAGGGGGCGTCGGCGGCGGCGATGCCCGGGCCGTGGTCGCGCACGGTGAGGCGGCCGTCCGCGAGCCGGACCGTCACGACCCCCTCAGGCCCGCCGAACTTGAGCGCGTTGTCCAGCAGGTTGACCACCGCCCGCTCCAGCGCGGCCGGCTCGCCGCGCACGTACCAGGGGCTGACGTCCACCTCGATCCGCGCGTCGGGCGCCCGCAACCGGGCCCGCTCCGCCGCGCGTTCGACCGCCGAGTGCAGCGCGGCGGCCTCGGCCGGCGGCTGGCCGGCCACGTGGTCCGGGCGGGCCAGCAGCAGCAGATCGCCGACCAGGTCGGAGAGTTCGACCAGTTGCGCCTTCACGTTGTGCAGCAGGCGTTCCTTGTCGGCCGGCGGGATCGAGCGGCCGGTCTGTTCGCTGCGCAGCAGCAGATCGGTATTGGTGCGCAACGAGGTGAGCGGAGTGCGCAGTTCGTGCCCCGCGTCGGCGATCAGCCGTTGCTGGCGCAGCCGGGACGCCTTGAGCGAGGCCGTCATCGCGTTGAACGAGCGCCCCAGGCGGGCGATCTCGTCCTTGCCCGCGATCGGGATCACCGTGTCCAAGTCCTCGGTGCGGGCCACGTGTTCGGCCGCCTCGGTGAGCCGGTCCACCGGCTTGAGCGCGGCCCGGGCGACCAGCAGGCCCAGCGTGGCCGCGCCCAGGACGCCGATCGCGCTCACCGCGACGAGCCACGTGGCCAGGCTGTCCAGCGAACTCTCGATCTCGTCGAGCGGCCGGGACACGGAGACCGCGGTGTCCCGGCTGACGTGCTGCGTCATCACCCGCACGTGCTGCCCGCTCTTGGTGGTGGCGTCGTGGAAGACCACCTTCTTCGTGCCCGACGCGTCCGCCGCCACCGCCTTGTCGTCCTCGGTCACCGGGACCGGGCTGACCGGCACCGCGCTGCTGCCCTGCTGGGTGCAGAACCAGCCGTCGCCGCGCACCACCTGATACGTCAACAGGCCGCGCTGGAACGGCGGCGCGGGACGCAGGCAGATGTCCGCGATGGTCGTCGCCTGGCCGCCGCGCGGGTTCAGGAACGGCGTCCCGGTGGTGGCCAGGGTCCGGTCCATCTGTTCGCGCAGCTGATTGCGGGTCAGCACCCAGCAGGTGACCGCCGCCGCCGCGACCGCGAGGGCGACGGCGAGCGCGGTGAGCAGCGCCAGGCGGGCGCGCAGCGGCAGATGACGGCTCATCAGGACGGCGCCTCCGCGGTACGCAGGACGTAGCCGACGCCGCGAACGGTGTGCACGAGCCGGGGCAGGCCGCCGGTCTCGGTCTTGCGCCGCAGGTACATCACGTACACGTCGAGCGAATTGGACGCGGGTTCGAAGTCGAACCCCCATACGTTGTGCAGGATCTGCTCCCGGGTCAGCACCTGGCGCGGGTGGGTGAGCAACAGTTCGAGCAGGGTGTACTCGGTGCGGGTCAGGTCGATCGTCCGGCCCGCACGGGTGACCTCGCGCGAGGCGGTGTCCATCCGCAGGTCGGCGTAGGCGAGCACGTCGTCGCGGGCCTCCTCGCGCGCGCCGGCCATCGCGCTGCGGCGCAGCAGCGCGCGTACCCGGGCCAGCAGCTCGTCCAGCTCGAACGGCTTGACCAGGTAGTCGTCCGCGCCCGCGTCGAGCCCGGTGACCCGGTCGCCCACCGCGTCGCGCGCGGTGAGCATCAGTACCGGGAGCGTGTCGCCCCGGGCGCGCAGTCGGCGGCACGCGGTCAGTCCGTCCATGCGGGGCATCAGTACGTCGAGCAGCACCAGGTCCGGTTCGTCGCCCGCGATCGCGGTGAGCGCGGCCACCCCCTCGTCGGCGAGGGTGACCCGGTAGCCCTCGAAGCGCAGGCTGGATTCGAGGGCCTCGCGGACGGCGGGCTCGTCGTCCACGACGAGAATGTGCGGCGGCGTTCCGGTGTCGGCGGCGGGCGTCATGGCGGGCGTCATGGCGGGCGACTCCTTCATTCGGCGGCGGATCCCGGGGGATCCGGTTACTCCGGGTCGCCCCACGGTCGCACGCGGACACCTTCCGTGTGGACTCGGTACAAAGCGTGTCGTGCCAATGTGCGCGCTCGACATGAAAGGAACATGAATGCGACGCGGTTCGATCGAAGCCGACCCCCGCATGTGAGGATCGAGGTAGCGCGACGGGCCCTCGCGCGTGCCGATCGAGGTGGTGGCCTCGATCGACCGAACGGGGGGCCGACGACACACGCGGGTGCCGCGACCGGCAACATACGCGGCACCGGGCGCGCGGTTTGGGCCACCCCCGAAACCCCGCGCCGATCGCCCCGAACCCGGAGGTACACCGTGGAGCCCGAGCCGGTACGCACGAGCCTGGACGACAAGGCCGGCCACCCGCACCCGACCGACGATCCGGTCCGGATGACCCTGGACGACGGCATCGCGACCATCACGCTGGACTCGCCCGCCAACCGCAACGCACTGTCCGCGCGCCTGGTCGCCCGGCTGCGCCACCACCTCGCCGAGGCGGGCGTGGACGAGCGGGTGCGGGCGGTGGTGCTCACCCACACCGGGCCGACCTTCTGTTCGGGCATGGACCTGCGCGAGGCGGCGGCGGGCGGGATGGCCCAGGGCGCGGAGCAACTGCTCGCGCTGCTGCGCCTGGTGGTCGAGGTGCCGGTGCCGGTGGTCGCACACCTGCGCGGCAACGCGCGCGCCGGCGGGATCGGCCTGGTCGGCGCGGCGGATCTGGCGATCGCGCCGGCGCAGGCGACGTTCGCGTTCACCGAGGCGCGGCTCGGGCTCAGCCCGGCGGTGATCTCGCTGACCACCGCGCCCCGGATGGATCCGCGGTCGGTGTCGCGGTACTACCTCACCGGCGATGTGTTCGACGGCGCGGAGGCGCAGCGGATCGGCCTGTTGACCCGCGCGGTGGACGGGCCCGAAGGCGCGGACGAGGCGGTGGCGGCGCTGGTCGCGTCGTTCCGGCTGTGCTCGCGGCAGGGGTTGGTCGAGTCGAAGAAGTTGACGATCGGTGCGTTGCAGGCCGGTTTCGACCGGGACGGGCGGGAGTTGGCCCGCCGCTCGGCGGAACTGTTCGCCTCGGCCGACGCGACGGAGGGTATGGCGGCGTTTCGGGAGAAGCGGGCGCCGAAGTGGGTGAGCGAGGGGGGCGCAGGGCGATGACGGGTCCTGCGCGGTGTGTAACCGTGAATGGTCGGGCGGGAGTTGCCGCGACGTGACCGGCGAACTCTTCCCGGTGCCCCGGGAGCGGGTCGAACTCGCTCCCGGGGCCTGGCACGTGCCGGACTGGCTTTCGCTCGACGAGCAGCGGGAGTTGGTGGTCGCGGCCCGCGCGTGGGCCACGCCGCCGGCCGGCATGCGGCAGGTGGTGATGCCCTCGGGCGGGGTGATGAGCGTACGCAGCGTGTGTCTCGGCCTGCACTGGGAGCCGTACCGCTACAGCGAGTTCCTGCCGGACGGCACGCCGGTGAAGCCGTTCCCGGCGCTGCTCGGGGCGCTGGCGCGGCGGGCGGTGGTCGAGGTGTACGGGACCGTTCCGGCCGACCCGTACGACATCGGCCTGGTCAACCACTACGACGCCAAGGCGAGCATGGGCCTGCACCGCGACGCGGACGAGGCGTCGCCGGCGCCGGTGGTGTCGCTGAGCATCGGTGACAGGTGTGTGTTCCGCTTCGGCAACACCGAGACGCGCACCCGTCCGTGGACCGACGTGGAGTTGTACAGCGGCGACCTGATCGTCTTCGGCGGCCCGTCCCGACTCGCCTACCACGGGGTACCGAGGATCCGCCCGGGCACGGGCGACCCGGCGACGGGCCTGGCGGGCGGCCGGCTCAACGTCACCATCCGGGCGTCGGGGCGGCGGGGTGGTGGCGACGTGACGCGCTAGCGGTCGAAGGTGCCCGGCTTGAACTCCACGGGGCCCACGTCCATGGCGAAGCTGCCGTCCGGGAACAGGACCGGGCGGTTTTCGTAGGACCCGTCGCTGTAGGTCTCCACGTGGTGGATGGCGACGCCGTCGGCGACGGTGAAGTCCACCAGGGCGATGGCGACCCAGTACGACAGGTCGTTGTCGTGGTACAGGGGGGCGGTGACGGTGGTCCCCCTGCCGTCGCTGACGACCGCCTTGGCGCCATAGCTCTTGAAGCTTCCCAAGCCGTTGTCGATCGCGCTGTAGGCGCAGATCAGCACGAATCCCTGCTGCCGGGGGACGGTGATGCGGACCGTCTCGATGCCGGGTATCACGGCGTCCCGGTCGAGCGCCATGTACGGGGGCTCGGTCGCCGAGCCGAGGTGATTCCAATAGACCGCGCCGTGACGGGGGTCGTTCTTCGCGCGGTTGATCACGCGCTTTCGGGACTTCGGGAGATTTTGGGGCTCGATGCTCCGGGCGATCGTCGCGGCGGACGCGTCGGTCACGTCGTGGCGGGTGATGTACAGCGCGTACAGGTCCAGGTCCGCGCCTTGGTCGCGCCGATCCGCGCTGCCGCCGTCCCATTCGAGGGTTGCCGTGAGTACGCCCGACGCGAGGTTCTTGTCCAGGGCGATGGTGGCGCTCGCACCCTTGTCGAGGTCGATCCTGCGGAGGGCGGGCGGCGGTTGCGCGGTGGCGACCGCGGCGGGGGAGGGGGTGGGCGGCCCGGTTCCGGTGGTGTTTCCGGCGATGTCGACGCCGAAGTCGGCGGCCACGCCCGCGAGTCCGGACGCGTACCCTTGCCCGATCGCCCGGATCTTCCAGTTGCCGCCGTGCCGGTATACCTCCGCCAGGACCATGGCCGTCTCGCCGCGGTGGAGGTCCGGGATGGCGAAGGCGAAGGTGCCGGGGCCGGTGCCGGTGCTCGCGACCGCGCGGAGCCCGGCGACCTGGGCGAATGTCGTCCCGGCCGGGGCGTCGACGTCGATCGCGGCGACGATCGCGACACGTTCGACGTCGGCGGGTATCACCTCGGGCTCCAGGTCGACCCGCGCCGCCCCACCGTCGATGGTGAGCCGCACAGCACCGGCTTCCGATCTCGGGTTGTTGAAGAACACCATGTCGGCGTCGCCGCGCACGGAGCCCCCGGAGTCGAGGAGCAGCGCGGACACATCCACGCCCACCGCATGCTGCCAGGTCACCTCGATCGATATCGGACCGGTGGGCAGAGCCGCGTTCGCCCCGGGAAGAAGTTCCATGACGCGCGACTCTATTGCGGTTCGTGGTGGGCGAGTACTCGTCCGAGCAGCCCGTCCACGCGCCGCAGTTGCCGTGGTCGACGCGGTACCGGCGACCGGGTCGGGCCTGGCTGGTCGGTCCGGACTCGTACGGCGGTGCGAACCCCGGGGAATCGGCGAAATGCGGATCGTCCTCGAAGGTGTTCGCGGTGCCGGCCGATCCGACGACCCATGCCTCCATCGACGGCACCGGCTGGGTCCAGGAGTGCGTCGACAGGGCGCCGCTGACCGAGGTGGGGCAGGTCTTCCGGATGGCCATGTATCACGCCAGGCACCCGGACGGCGACTACCGGATGGCCAACCAGGTCCGCGTCCTCGACGCGCCACACGCCATCGGCTGGGCGCCCGGAATGGAACAGGCCGACGGCGGCCTGGAGTTCGGAGGCTGGACCTGGCGCTACGACCTCAAGCCGCTCGACGCGTCACAAACCGAGGTCACCCTCACCTACGACTGGTCGGCGGCGTCGGAACCCGCCCGGGAGCGCTTCCAATTCCCACCCTTCGGCCCCGGACACCTCCCCAACTCCCTGCGCCACCTGGCCGAACTCGCCGCCGACAGGTGACGGGACCGCTCGACGCTCAGACAGGTCGGGTCATCGGTCCTTCGCGGTACATTTCGTCGGCGGGTGCGGTGGTGATCCTGTCGGCCCGTGCGCCGTAGGCGTATTCGACCATCCACCGGTCACCGTCGTGCCAAATACGGGTGATGGTCCCGAGGTGGTGATGTCGCCCGTGGCGGTCGACCTTGCGCCACAGGGGTTCGCCGACGGCCCAGGGAGGCGTGGGCGTGTCGGTCATGATCTCTCCTTGCGTATGGAACGGGACGACGGGGTCGCGGATTTCGGCACGCGGTGCGCGGTGCACGATCATCCGCACATAACCCGGGGAGAACCCGGTAATACGAGCAATGCCCTCGATCGATACGCCACCCCGATACGCATCGGCCACGGCACCGCGCAACGCAACCCCGGCGGCGCGGCAGTGCAGGTGGTGGGCGCGCTGCCGATGCGGTGGGGCGGTCGCGGGGTCGGGCCGGCGGCCCGCAAGTCGATCGCGCTCGGCGGCGGTTGCACCGAGACGTCCAAGAAGCGGTGGGTACACGGCCCTGCTTTCGGTGGTGGATCGGCGGACGGCCCGGCCCGGCCGGGTGTGCGGGGGTCTTCAGGCACCCGGCCGGACAAGGGATCGAGCCCCCGGTCCCGCAGCCGCGCCGGTGGCCGCAGGACCGGGGGTGCCGCCCGCAGGAAACGGTCGGAGCGGGCGGCGTCGGGCGTGGCTCAGCCGCCCGAGTCCAAACCGCGCCCGACCAACGGCGCCGGAAAGGTCCGCATCAAATACACCCGCGCCTCATGCACCAGAGCCGTCAACTCCGCCCGCGTCACATCGAGGACGGCACCATCGGGCACGGAAATCCGGATCGGACGAACCTCGTCGCCGGACGGGGACACGGAAATCATGTGGGCCTCCAGCAAGCAAGTGAACACCGGACCCCGCATTCGCGCCGGTAGCCACGGTGATCGAACGCCGCCCACCGGGTATGGCTGGAAACGAGCGATGCCGGCGAGCGGTTCGCCATCAGTTCGGGGCGGTTCGGGATGAGTATCGCGATCGAAGGGCGATTTCCTGTCATGCCCACAAGTCTGCGACCCAACCTCTACCGTTACCAGCAGTAGCGCCTGCACACAGCGTGTACTCCTCGGGGTTCGCAAAATACAGAACCGCCCGCGCCGGTACACCGCGTGTACAGGCCGGTCTCGCTCTCTACGGGCGGCAATCGGAAGGCGCACGCAGTGGACGGCAGCAACTCGAACCCGCTTGCGGAGATGTTCGGCGCTCAGCTCAAACACCTTCGAGAGCAGGCCGGCTTGAGCAAAGAGGCGTTGGGCGACAAGATCGGCAACAGCCCGCACACCATCACGGCTTGGGAGCGTGGAGCCCGTATTCCGCAGGTGGACACGGTCTCGACGCTCAGCAAGCTGCTTGGCGGGCAGGGCATGCTGCTCGTAGGTGCCAAGCACCTCAAAGACCCCACTTTCCCGGGCTTCTTCGCTGTCTTTGCCGAGGAGGAGGAGACGGCCCACTCGCTCTACAGCTACGAGAACGTGGCCGTTCCCGGACTTCTCCAGACGCCCCGATACGCGCAGCACATGATCAGCGCCTACCGACCGGCCCTGGACGACGAGGACATCGAACGGTGGGTAACGGGCAGGCTGGAGCGCCAACGGCTGTTGACCCGCAAGCCTGCGGCGGATCTGGGCTTCATTCTGGAGGAGTGGATCCTCCGGAGGCCGTTCGGTGGGCGAGAGGTCCAACGCCAACAGGTTCAACGCGTTCACGAGGTGGCCGCGATGCGGAACGTGTCGGTGCAGATCATGCCGATGGAGTGCGAGGAACACGCCGGAATGGACGGTCCGATGACGATTCTGGAGACCAGGGACGGGCGCACGCTGGGCTACGTCGAGGGCCAGGGCGGCAGTTACTGGATCTCGGATCCGGACGGAGTACGGTCCGTCATTCAGCGGTATGGAATCCTGCGTTCGCAGGCACTCGACGTTCGGGAATCGCTCAAGCGGATCGAGCAGATTGCAGGGGAGCTATGACCGTACCCACCGCAGCTCACACAACGCTGTGGCGCAAGTCCAGCTATAGCGGGAGTCAGGGCGGGAACTGCGTCGAGGTCGCCGAACTGACCGACGTGATCGGAATCCGCGACAGCAAGCTCGGCGAATCGCCGATCATTCGGACCGGATCCGAAGCGTGGGCAGCACTCCTCGACGCCACTCGCTGAACGCGCGACCCGAGCCCGCCTCCGAAACTACGGAAGGCGGGCTCGGATTCCCTGAAAGACGGGTCGATGAATTCGGGCACCGGCGCCTCCGGGTAATCCCTCCGCCAAGCAGCGAACAGGACCTGCCGTCTCATCGGCGCCTCACCGCACTCTGCCGCGCATTCCCGGTGCGACAGCCTTCTTCGCGACCGCCACCGCCGACCGCGTCGGCATCACGATGGTGGCCGAGGCCCTGGTTGGCCTCAACTCGCCCGCCCGATCGACTACTTCGACGCTGCCACGCCGGTCGACCGCCCACGCCACAACACTGGCAGTGCTGCTGACCCGGCCGACACCGGCCCGAGTGGCCTCATGACCCAGAGCTGGGCACGGGTCGGCACCACCATCCCGCAACTGGACGCACTGTCCCAAGCCCACCGGGTTGCACTGCCGCGCGAGCGACGGCCCGCAGAACCACCTGGCGCCTTCGCGTGGAAGTCCCCGGCAAACGCGGCAGATTTACCCAGCCGCCCCGTCCCTGCTCGGCATCTCAACGCGAACGGGCACACCGCCCCGACCACCATCCCGGCAGCCGCCCATGCCACGCATCGCCGCACCGCCGATGTCAGCCACGACCCCGCTTCGCGGTCGTGGGCTCGGCCAGTCCCAACCTCACCATCGGCACGTTCGTCGGCCGGTGCAAATCCCCGTACCGGCACTCACACTCGAACCCGACGCAGCGCCCACAGCCGCACCAATCCCCACGACATCGAACGGCGCCGGCCTATCGCCCGACCGACCGTACGGCCCACGCCGCCCACCATGGCCGCCGACACAGCCGATGGGGGCCACGAAGAGCTTGCCACTCGCGAGCCTCCCACCACCCGCAGCAGCCACGCCACGGGCGCTGGAACCGGCAATCGCCCTGACCGCCACGCCGATACTCCTGTCGGCGTACACCGAGCCGCCGCGCCCCAACCATCCTCTTCGGGCAACTCCACACGCGCGACCGAAGCGCAGCCACGCCCCGCCGTCGCCCCCCACACCGTCTCCGTAACCACCACAACGCTCCCCACGCAATCCGGAGCGCTGCCACAGCCCTCTCGCACACAGCGTCCCACCCACGACCAAACGCCACCGGCGCCCCCACGCCACCTCGCCAACGAGTTCAAGCCGAGCCCACGAGATCCCCAACCTAGACCGGGCCCCCAACGCCCAAAAACACATCGATTCACCAACAACCCCGAGCACCAGACCCCCAGCGCCCGCAGCAGTCACAGACCCCCACGACAACAACGCACACCCTCGCCCGCAGCGTTGCAACAACACACAAGAAGCACCCAGCCCACCCAACAGCCGCGAGACCCTACAGAACCGATCCTCCAACAGCCTGGAGACCTCCCAAGCCGTCCCCATCGAAGTGGAACGCCGCCCGATTCATCCCACCCGCGTGGGGACTTCGCGAATGGCGGTGCCCGCATGAGCATCACGTACGGTTCACCCCACGCGTGTGGGATCTTCGTATTCCGGGTTGGGCCACGGCGGGGCGGACGAGGTTCACCCCCACGCGTGTGGGGACTTCTGAGACTTCAGTGGGAACGTCTCGGGGATCTGCGGTTCACCCCCACGCGTGTGGGGACTTCGTCAGCTTCGCGGCCGCCTTGACGTTCGCGCGCGGTTCACCTCCACGCGTGTGGGGACTTCACGACATGCGGCGACAGGAAGGCAAAGGAAGCCGGTTCACCCCCACGCGTGTGGGGACTTCGACGCGGCCAGGACGCTGTTTACCGTGATGCTCGGTTCACCCCCACGCGTGTGGGGACTTCAGCGATCGGACCGACGCTTGCCCGCCCAGCTCAGCCGCCGGTTCACCCCCCCGCGTGTGGGGACTTCCGCTGTGGGTGTACGGGGACCGGTACCGCTGGCGGTTCACCCCCACGCGTGTGGGGACTTCGCCTACAACCTGCTCGTCAAGCGCGCGGTCGGCGGTTCACCCCCACGCGTGTGGGGACTTCACCGGCTCGGATCACCCGCCGGGCCGGGCCGCCGGTTCACCCTCACGCGTGTGGGGACTTCTCGAGGCCGGGACCTACCCGCGTGGGAGCACGCGGTTCACCCCCACGCGTGTGGGGACTTCCCCGACCCGCACCCGAACCCAGCCTCGAAATGCGGTTCACCCCCACGCGTGTGGGGACTTCGGTCGGGGCGGCGTGTGGTGGGCGCGGTCGGCCGGTTCACCCCCACGCGTGTGGGGACTTCCGTACTCCCTCAGGAGGTGGGCGAGGCCTGCGAGGTTCACCCCCATGCGTGTGGGGACTTCACGGGGCGGCGGCGCCAGCGGCGGACCGTGGGCGGTTCACCCCCACGCGTGTGGGGACTTCACGGGGCGGCGGCGCCAGCGGCGGACCGTGGGCGGTTCACCCCCACGCGTGTGGGGACTTCCCTTTCTGACCTGCGGGTTCGCTGGGGCTTTGCCGTTCCGTGATGAAGATTGGGCAATTGAGGCAGAGGGGCTTCCTGATTGGGGTCTGACCTGGGCTTCTTCTCGGCCCACGTCCTGACAAGGGTCTCAGTTTCTCAGCAATGCCGGACGCTTGCGCAGGGCTCGCTGCGACTATCCCGGTGGTTGCAAGCTGGTGATTACGTAGGTCTTGCGGACAACAGCCTCGCGGATCCCGACTGGTGCACCAAGCAGACCTGCGGCTCGGCCTCCGGCCATGCTCGCCGTGATTGCTCCTTCGTCGATGTCGTGGAGCCCCTTACGAGGCAACGGAATCCGCGAAAAAGAGCGGCTGAAGTAGTGCATCGAAGGTTTCGGCGATCCGCGATTCACGCAGCCCCGGCCCAGACCGAGTCTTCGGCCCCGACCCCGGCCGGGGTGGGAGGCGCGGCGATAGACATGGGGGAGATGTCGATGGCGGCGTGGAGGTGCCCGCGCAGGCATGTGCCGGTGCCGGAAGCGGCCTGGAGGGCGGTGAGGTCGATGGCCAGTCGGTGGTCTCCAGGATAGTGGCGTGCCAGGTCGCCGAGCAGGCGGATCAGCCAATGACCGGGTACGGTGCCGACCTCATCGCGGAAGCGTCGGATGAAGGCGAACAGGCTCATGTCGGCGTGGTCGGTCAGGATGGGGGTCCGGCGAGGCTTCATGTGCGCGCAGCGCCGTTTGAACTTCGCGTTGGCTGGATCGAAGGCAGCCCCGTCCACGCCCTATGGATCACGACAGTCCCCCATCGAACTGGCGCTCCCTGCGATCAGCCGATGTGCCCTCGACACCTGAAGCTCTCGAAGGCGCCTCCGGGCCTTCTCATCAACTGGCCCTCGTCAAAGTGACACGCCAGCAAAAGAGATCCGCTGTCAGCAGGATCCGGTCCAAACGACCCACCCAAGGCGAGTCGTCACTGTTGTGCCTGAAGTACTGGAGGACCGAACCGCAGGATCACCTGATGCACCAGCCGGGAACCGAGAGGCTGTTGTCCGCCAGGCCTGCGAAATCACGAGCCATGCATCCATCAGCACAATCGGAGCGAGTCATGCGAAAGTGCCCGCCATCGCTGAGAAACTGAGACCCTTGTCAGGAAAGAAGCCCTGGTCAGACCCCAATCAGGAAGCCTCTCTGCCTCAATTGCCCAATCTTCATCACGAAACGGCAAAGCCCCAGCGAATCCGCAGGTCAGAAAGGGAAGTCCCCACACGCGTGGGGGTGAACCGGCCCGCGGCCGGGCCGAGCGCGAGGCCGACGCGAAGTCCCCACACGCGTGGGGGTGAACCGTCGATACCGGTTGGCATGATCGCCTCCTAACTGAAGTCCCCACACGCGTGGGGGTGAACCGGGCGGGTACCGCCCCAACGATCGCGGGTTGCAGAAGTCCCCACACGCGTGGGGGTGAACCCAGGCACTGCTCGGGATGCCCCGGAGTCGTCCGGAAGTCCCCACACGCGTGGGGGTGAACCGCGACGTGGTGCCAGGTCCAGCTCGGGCGCCACGAAGTCCCCACACGCGTGGGGGTGAACCGATCCTCGGCGAGGTCACGGCGGCGGACACTCCGAAGTCCCCACACGCGTGGGGGTGAACCTCGAGCCGGAGGTGGCCGGCCTCTGCGCCGTCGGAAGTCCCCACACGCGTGGGGGTGAACCGGCGGCAGGGCACTAGACACCCGGCGGCATGGTGAAGTCCCCACACGCGTGGGGGTGAACCGTGATCATGCTGGCGTTACGCCAACCCACCGCCGAAGTCCCCACACGCGTGGGGGTGAACCGTCCGACTGGACCCACGCCGACAGGTCGTAGAGGAAGTCCCCACACGCGTGGGGGTGAACCGGCCGCCCGCGACACCGGCCACGCACCCCTGCGGAAGTCCCCACACGCGTGGGGGTGAACCGTCCAGGCGGAAGAACGCACGCATTACGCAGCCGAAGTCCCCACACGCGTGGGGGTGAACCGTCGGCCTTCCACACGTCGGCGATCGTCTTCTCGAAGTCCCCACACGCGTGGGGGTGAACCGACATCAGCCCGGATGTGGTCTACCGCGTGGGCGAAGTCCCCACACGCGTGGGGGTGAACCGCAACGCCTGGAACAGCGCGATGACGGACTCGACGAAGTCCCCACACGCGTGGGGGTGAACCGGCGCAGGCTTACATCCTCGTCGGGCCGCCGCCGAAGTCCCCACACGCGTGAGGGTGGTGTGGATTGGGGGATTTTGTGGGGCTTGTGTGGTTGTTGGGGGTATGGGGTCGGCTTGTGGGTGGATGGTCAGGCGTTTAGGGCTGATATGTCTTCGGGGGTGAGGGGCAAGGCGGGTGCTGCGAGGTTTTCTTCCAGGTGTGGGAGTGAGCCCGTGCCTGGGATGGCCAGTGTCGTTGGTGAGGTTGCCAGTAGTGCGGCTATCGCCACCTGGGTCGGGGTGGCGTTCAGGCGGGTTGCGATGCTGGTGAGGCGGGCGGTGTCGAGGGGGCCGCTGTCGATGCCGCCGCCCAATGGGAAGTACGGGACGTACGCGATGCCCGCGTCCTCGGCTTCGGTCGGCAGTGGGCCGATGTCGCCGGTGTACCGGTTTTGCACCGCCGCCACGGGGGCGATCGATCGGGCCTCGGCGAGTTGGGTGGCGTTGATGTTGCTGAGGCCGAGGTGTCGGATCAGCCCCTCCGTGCGGAGTTGGGCCAAGAGGGCGAACCGTTCGGCGATCGACTCGTCGGCCGGCTCCGTCGTCCCGCCGACTCGCAGGTAGACCAGGTCGAGCCGGTCGAGGCCCAGGCCGCGAAGGTCCGCCTCGACCAGGCCCCGCAGTTGATCGGCCGTCGCGTGCCCGATCGGAACGCCGTGTGGGCCGGGCAGCGGGCCCACCTTCGTCGCGATCACCAGGTCGTCGCGGTACGGGGTCAACGCCTTGCGGATCATGTCGTTGGCCCACACCGCGTCCCGGCCGTAGAAGCCGGCCGTGTCGATGTGGTTCACGCCCAGCTCCACGGCCCGACGCAGCACCGCGATGCCCGTCTCGGGATCGCGTGCCGGACCGGCGAACGTACCCATGGCCAGGCGCATCGCCCCGAAGCCGAGCCGGTTGACGGTCAGTTCGCCGCCGATGGAGAAGGTCTTGATCGTCATGCCGGTCATCGTGGCCGCCGGTACGACACCGGGCGAGCGTGTGGCAGCTTGTTGCCACAGTGCCAGACTGCCGGGATGCGGAAGGACGAGGAAGAACTGCTGTCGGTGTGCGGGGACGCGGAGTTGATCGCCCGCGCGGGTCATCTCTTCGAGGCCGCGCGGACCGAGTTCCTGTGCGCCGCCCGGGATCTCGGGACCTGGTCGCGAGCGGGAGCGTGCGTCGGCTCCGGCCCCCGCCCCGGCGGCGCGATCCGCGACCGGACGCGTGCGGCGGATTCCGTCGGCCTCACGCCTCGCAAACTGCTCGGTCCGACGGCGCTCGCCGACGAGGAGGCCCGCGCGCACCTGCGGCTGGTGCAGGGCCGAGGCGCCCGCGTTCGGATCGGTCGTTCGCCGCTGCCGTACGAGACCATCCTCATCGACCGGCGGGTGATGATCCTCGCCGGCCGAAAGACCCCCGCCGGCCGCGAGTACACCGTGACGACCTCGCCGATCATGGTCGACGGCGTGCGCTCGCTGTTCCTGGCCATCTGGGACACCGCCGTCGATCTCGACACCTACCTGCGCGGCGACGCCCCGCACCTCGACGCCGAAGCCCGCACCATCCTCGAAGCCCTCGGCTCGGGCCGCACCGACGCATCGGCGGCCAAAGGGCTCGGCGTCTCCCTGCGCACCTACCGGCGGCGCGTGGCCGAACTGATGGCCACACTCGAGGCCGACTCCCGCTTCCAGGCCGGGCTGCGGGCGGGTGAACTGGGGCTGTCCCGCTGAAGCCGCCCGGCTACCCCGCCGCCGCCAACGCCGCCAGGGCCATTCGGCTCAGCATCGGGGCCAGGATGCGTTGGGGGGTGCGCAGTGTGTGGGGGGTGGAGTTGATCAGGCCGAAGGCGGCGTGGACCGCGGCGCGGGCCTCGCGGTCGTCCAAGCGGTTCGGGTGGGCCTTCATCGCCACCTCGACCCACAGCTCCACGTAGGCGCGCTGGACCCGGCGGATCCGGTGTCGCTCGGCCGTGGGGACCTGGTTGAGCGCGTGGTCGTGCAGCGTGATCAGGTCCGGGTGGCGCAGCGCGAACTCGACCTGGCCCTCGATCAGCGCCGCCAGCGCCTGCGCCGGATCCTCGATCGAGGCCCGCAGCTCGCCCCGGGCCAGCAGTTGCTCGCTGATGTCGACCAGCAGCTCGGTGAGCATCGCCTCCTTGCCCCGGAAGTGTTTGTACAGCGCGGGGCCGCTGATGCCCACCGCCGCGCCGATGTCGTCCATGCCCACGCTGTGATAGCCGCGCTCGGCGAACAGCCGGGCGGCCACCTGCAGGATCTGGTCTCGACGGCTCACGGTCATGTGTCCATGCTAGACACTCGGATTAACCGTGGTTAACCTCGGGGGCAGGTGAACGAAGGTTAACTCGAGGCGGTGTCATGGAAAACGTGCTCGGCACAGCCGCCGACCCGGGGTCGCAGGCCTACCGGGCCAACGCGGAAGCCCACGAACGCGCGGTCGGCGAACTGCGCGCCCGGTTGGCGACCACCGCGTTGGGCGGCGGCGAACGGGCCCGGGAACGGCACACCGCGCGGGGCAAGCTGCTCCCGCGCGACCGGGTGGAGACCCTGTTGGACCCCGGCACGCCGTTCCTGGAGATCGCGCCGCTGGCCGCCGACGGGATGTACGGCGGCGACGCGCCGGCCGCGGGGATCATCGCGGGCGTGGGCCGGGTCGCCGGCCGGGAGTGCGTGATCGCGGCCAACGACGCGACGGTCAAGGGCGGCACCTACTACCCGATGACGGTCAAGAAGCACCTGCGGGCCCAGGAGATCGCGCTGGAGAACCGACTCCCGTGCCTGTACCTGGTCGACTCCGGCGGCGCGTTCCTGCCCATGCAGGACGAGGTCTTCCCGGACCGGGAGCACTTCGGGCGGATCTTCTACAACCAGGCGCAGATGAGCGCCCGGGGCATCCCGCAGATCTCCGCCGTGCTCGGCTCCTGCACCGCCGGCGGCGCGTACGTGCCGGCGATGAGCGACGAGACGGTCATCGTGCGTGACCAGGGCACCATCTTCCTCGGCGGTCCGCCGCTGGTGAAGGCCGCCACCGGCGAGGTGGTCAGCGCCGAGGAGCTGGGCGGTGGCGACGTACACGCCCGCATCTCCGGCGTGGTCGACCACCTCGCGGCCGACGACAAGGACGCGCTGCGGATCGTCCGCGACATCGTCGGCACCCTCGGCGCCCGGCCGCAACTGCCTTGGGACGTAAGGGAAGTGGAGCCGCCGGCCGTCGACCCGGCCGGGCTGTACGGGGTCGTGCCGCCCGACGCGCGCACCCCCTACGACGTGCGCGAGGTGATCGCGCGCATCGTCGACGGCTCGCGCTTCCACGAGTTCAAGGGCGAATACGGCACCACACTGGTCACCGGCTTCGCCCGGATCCACGGCCACCCGGTCGGCATCGTCGCCAACAACGGCATCCTGTTCGCCGAATCCGCGGTCAAGGGCGCGCACTTCATCGAACTGTGCGACCAGCGCGGCATCCCGCTGCTGTTCCTCCAGAACATCACCGGCTTCATGGTCGGCAAGGACTACGAGCACGGCGGCATCGCCAAGCACGGCGCCAAGATGGTCACCGCGGTGGCCACCACCCGCGTGCCCAAGCTGACCGTCGTCATCGGCGGCTCGCACGGCGCGGGCAACTACTCGATGTGCGGACGCGCCTACAGTCCGCGCTTCTTGTGGATGTGGCCCACCGCCAAGATCTCGGTGATGGGCGGCGAACAGGCCGCCACCGTGCTCGCCACCGTCAAGCGCGACCAGATCGAGGCGCGCGGCGAGAGCTGGGACGGCGAGGACGAGTTCAAGCAGCCGATCCGCGAGCAGTACGAGCGGCAGGGCAACGCCTATTACGCGACCGCGCGCCTGTGGGACGACGGGATCATCGACCCCCTCGACACCCGCACCGTGTTGGGCCTGGCCCTGACGGCGTGCGCCAACGCGCCGCTGGCCGAGCCGCGCTTCGGTCTGTTCCGGATGTAGAGGGGTCACGACGTGTTCGACGCAGTACTGGTCGCCAACCGAGGCGAAATCGCGGTCCGGGTCATCCGCACGCTGCGCCGCCTGGGCGTGCGCGCGGTCACCGTGTACGGGCCGGGCGACGCCGCCGCGCGGCACGTGCGCGAGGCCGACGCGGCGGTCGAGGTACCGAGCTACCTGGACGTGGACGCGGTGGTCGCGGCCGCCGTGCGCGCCGGGGCCGGGGCGGTTCACCCCGGCTACGGATTCCTGTCCGAGAACGCCGCGTTCGCCGCCGCCGTGGCGCGCGCCGGGCTGGTCTTCGTCGGCCCGCCGGCGGGCGTGATCGAGCTGATGGGCGACAAGATCCGGGCCAAGGAGACGGTCGCCGCCTACGGCGTCCCGGTGGTGCCCGGTGGCGGCGCGGCGGGCATGACCGACGCCGAACTCGTGGACATCGCCCGGGAGATCGGCTTCCCGGTGCTGATCAAGCCGTCGGCGGGCGGCGGTGGAAAGGGCATGCGCCTGGTGCACGACGGCGCGCTGCTCGCCGACGAGATCGCCGCGGCCCGGCGCCAGGCCAAGGGCGCGTTCGGCGACGACACGCTGCTGATCGAGCGCTGGATCGACCGCCCCCGGCACATCGAGATCCAGGTGCTCGCGGACACCCACGGCACGGTCGTACACCTGGGCGAACGCGAGTGCAGCCTGCAGCGCCGGCACCAGAAGATCATCGAGGAGGCGCCGTCGGCGCTGCTCGACGCGGACACCCGGGCCGCGATGGGCGCCGCCGCCGTGCGCGCCGCCCGGGCCTGCGGATACGTCGGCGCGGGCACGATCGAGTTCATCGTGCCGTCGGAGGACCCCGGCTCGTTCTACTTCATGGAGATGAACACCCGCCTCCAGGTCGAGCACCCGGTGACCGAACTGGTCACCCGCGTCGACCTGGTGGAGAGCCAACTGCGGATCGCCGCGGGCGCCGCGATCGGCAAGTCAGACGTGTCGATGCACGGGCACGCGGTCGAGGCGCGGATCTACGCCGAGGACCCCGATCGGGGCTTCCTGCCCACGGGCGGCCGGGTGTTGACGGTGTGTGAGCCGGAACTCGAAGGCGTCCGGGTCGACTCCGGGCTGCGCGAGGGCGGCGAGGTCGGCAGTTCGTACGACCCGATGCTGGCCAAGGTGATCGCCTACGGCGACGATCGGGCGACGGCGATCAGCCGACTGCGGGCGGCGCTTGCCCAGACCCGGGTGCTTGGGGTGACCACCAACCTCGGCTTCCTGTACCGCCTGCTGGGCGACCCGGCGGTGCTCGCGGGCGACCTGGACACCGGCCTCGTGGAGGCCAGGACCGACGCGCTGACCGGGCATCCGGCGCCGCCGGAGGTGGCGGTCGCGGCGGCGCTCGCGGCGCGGGCCGAGCGGGTGCCGGCCGACGGCTGGGCGGACCCGTTCGCGGCGCAGACCGGCTGGCGGGTGGGCGGCCCGGCCTGGGACACGCACGTGTTGCGGATCGGGCCGGGCGAGCCGATCGAGGTGCGGGTGCGCGATGGCGAGGTCTCGGTCGACGGCGGCCCGGCCGTGTCGGCCTCGGTCTCGGCGGTGCCGGGCGGGCTCTTTGTCGGGTACGACGGGCTGACCCGGCGCTTCGACTACGTCGCCGAGTCGTCGGGCGTGCGCTGGCTCGCCTACGGGCCGGACACCTGGCGGGTGAGCGAGGTGGACACGGTACGGGCCGAGGCGGCGGGCGGCGCGGCGCACACCGGCGCGCTGACCTCGCCGATGCCGGGCACGGTGACGGTGGTCAAGGCCGCCGTGGGGGACCGGGTCGCCCGCGGACAGACCGTGGTCGTGGTGGAGGCGATGAAGATGGAACACGCGTTGACCGCGCCGTTCGCCGGCGTGGTCGCCGAACTGGGCGCGGTGGTCGGCGCGTCGGTGGCGATGGACCAGACGCTGGCGGTGGTGGAGCCGGACCCGGACGGGGTCGACGCGGACGCGGCCGTGGGGGCCGAGGGAGAGGCGACGGGACGATGACGCGTCGACTGCCGGATGTACACCGCGAACCCGGGCTGCCGGAGCGGGTGTTCATCCACGAGGTGGGTGCCCGTGACGGACTCCAGAACGAGTCCGGCGTGGTGCCCACCGAGGCCAAGATCGAGTTCGTCCGCCGGCTGGCCCGCGCGGGTCTGGGCACGATCGAGGTGACCAGCTTCGTACCGCCCAAGTGGGTGCCCCAACTCGCCGACGCCGCCGAGGTGTTCGCGGCGGTCCGGGCCGACGCCGAGATCGCCGCCGGCGATCGCCGCCTGCCGGTCCTGGTGCCCAACGAGCGCGGCTTCGACCGCGCCGTCGAGCTGGGCGCCGACCGGATCGCGGTGTTCGGCAGCGCCACGGAGACCTTCGCCCGGCGCAACCTCAACCGCACGGTGGCCGAGTCGTTGGCCATGTTCGCTCCCGTGGTCGAGCGGGCCGGCGCCGCCGGGATCGACACGCGCGGCTACCTGTCCATGTGCTGGGGCGACCCGTGGGAGGGGCCCGTCCCGCTCGACCAGGTGGTGCGCGTCGGCAAGGCCCTGCTGGACATGGGCTGTTCGCAGCTCAGCCTGGGCGACACGATCGGCGTGGCCACCCCCGGACACGTCACCGCGCTGCTGACCGCCTTCGCCGAGGCGGGTGTACCGGCGTCGCGCGTCGCGGTGCACTTCCACGACAGTTACGGCCAGGCCCTGGCCAACACCCTCGCCGCGCTGCGCTTCGGGGTGACCACCGTGGACGCCTCGGCGGGTGGCCTGGGCGGTTGCCCGTACGCGGAGAGCGCGACCGGCAACCTCGCCACCGAGGACCTGGTGTGGATGCTGCACGGCCTCGGCATCGAGACCGGCGTGGACCTCGGCGCGCTGGTGGCCACCAGCGCGTGGATGGCCGACCTGCTCGGCCGCCCCAGCCCCTCGCGCGCGGTCCAGGCGCTGATCGGCAAACGGGTGGACGCGCACGGCCTGGTGCTCGCCGACCCGACCACCGCAACCGCCGCCGGCACCACCGCCGACGCGTAGCCGCGACCGCCCGCCGACCGAACCATCTCCGACGCACCGAAGCCGCCACGAGCGGCCCGGTACGTCCCCCGCCACCGAACCCGGGAGCCCGGATCATGCTGGACCACCGCCTCGACGAGGAATACGAGCAACTGCGGCGCACGGTCGCCGAGTTCGCCAAGGACGTGATCGCGCCCGCGATCGGCGACCTGTACGAGAAGCACGAGTTCCCGTACACGATCATCCGCGAAATGGGCCGGATGGGCCTGTTCGGCCTGCCGTTCCCGGAGGAGTACGGCGGCATGGGCGGCGACTACCTCGCGCTCGGCCTGGTCCTGGAGGAGTTGGCCCGGGTCGACTCCTCCGTGGCGATCACCCTGGAGGCGGCCGTCTCGCTGGGCGCGATGCCGATCCACCGCTTCGGCACCGAGGAGCAGAAGCAGACCTGGCTGCCCAAGCTGACCAGCGGCGAGATGCTGGGCGCCTTCGGCCTGACCGAGCCCGGCGGCGGCTCCGACGCGGGCGCCACGCGCACCACCGCCCGCCTGGACGAGGCGACGGGGGAGTGGGTGATCAACGGCGGCAAGTGCTTCATCACCAACTCGGGCACCGACATCACCGGCTTCGTCACGGTCACCGCCGTCACCGGCACCAAGGGCGACGGCGGCAAGGAGATCAGCACGATCATCGTGCCGGCCGGCACGAAGGGCTTCACCGTCGCACCGCCCTACTCCAAGGTCGGCTGGAACTGCTCGGACACCCGCGAGTTGTCGTTCACCGACGTACGCGTCCCGGCGGAGAACCTGCTCGGCGAACGCGGGCGCGGCTACGCCCAGTTCCTGTCCATCCTGGACGAGGGCCGGGTGGCCATCGCGGCGCTGGCCACGGGGTTGGCCCAGGGCTGCGTGGACGAGTCGGTGCGCTACGCCGGTGAGCGCGAGGCGTTCGGCCGGCCGATCGGGGCCAACCAGGCGATCGCGTTCAAGCTCGCCGACATGGAACTGCGGGCGCACAACTCGCGGTTGGGCTGGCGGCACGCGGCCTCGCTGCTCGTGCACGGCGAGGGCTTCAAGAAGGAGGCCGCGCTGGCCAAGCTGTACAGCTCGGAGAGCGCGGTGGACAACGCCCGCGACGCCACCCAGATCCACGGCGGCTACGGCTTCATGAACGAGTTCCCGGTGGCCCGCTTCTGGCGCGATGCCAAGATCCTGGAGATCGGCGAGGGCACGAGCGAGGTGCAACGCATGCTGATCGCACGGGAGTTGGGCCTGCCCCGCTGAACCGACGACGGCTCTTTCGACACCGACCCTCCCGGACGGCATCCGTCCAGGGGGGTCGGTTTCGGTATTCCGGGCGAATGAACGCCTTCACCGTGCGACAGCACTCACGACCCGGCGCGCGCCCCGATGGGCGTCGGGCGGGGGTCAGCGGTCGACGGCCGGCCGGGTGCGGCGTGCTCCGGCCAGGACGGAATCGAGCAGGCCGGGGAAGAGATCGTCCAGGTCGTCGCGGCGTACCCGGACGAGGCGGGTCCGGCCCTCGATGGTCGTCCAGGTGACCCCGGCTTCGCGCAGCACCCGATAGTGGTGGGACAACGTCGTCTGATGGACGTCGAGTTCCTCGCCTGCCGCGGAGCAGTTGTCCGGGCCGGTGCGGTCGAGCCGTTGCACCAGTTCCAGGCGCACCGGGTCGCCGAGCGCCCGCAGCACGTCCACGAGCCGGATGGCCTCCCGGGTCGGCTGTGACACCTCGCGCATCGTCGGCCTCCTGCCTCGTGCTGCTGACGCTCATCGCGGAGGGGCGAGTCTATCCGACACATTGATACATGGACAAGCATCCATGCATTGTCTACGCTGCCGACTCGTCAGCTCGCGATCCGTCCCAGCGGAAGGCAGTGCCGCCCATGTTCAAACGTCTCGCGCCGTTGGCGCTGGCGACCTTCGCCGTCGGCACCGACAGCTACGTCATCGCCGGGCTGCTCCCGTCCATCGCCGACGACCTGGACGTCTCGACGCCCGCCGCCGGGCAGCTGGTCACGGTCTTCGCCCTGGTCCTCGCCGTATCGGCACCCGTCATGGCGGCGGTGGCCGGGGCGCTGGACCGCCGTACGGCCCTGCTCGTGGCACTCGGCGTGTTCGTCGTCGGCAACGCCCTCACCGCGGTCGGCACCGGCTACGAGGTGGTCATGGCCGCCCGCGTCCTCACCGCGATCGGCGCCGGCACGATCACCTCGACCGCGTCCGGCACGGCCGCCGCCATCGTCGAGCCCGAACGCCGAGGCCGGGCCCTGGCGTTCGTCCTCGGCGGCCTGACGCTGGCCACCGCCATCGGCCTGCCGCTGGGCACGCTGATCGGCCGCACCGACTGGCGCATCACCCTGTGGGCCGTCGCCGGCCTCGGCCTGCTCGCCGCGGTCGGCGTGGCACTCGGCCTGCCCAAGGTGGTCCTGCCGGCGGCCTCCCTGGCCGACCGCCTACGCCCACTGCGGCAACGTCGTGTCCTGAGCCTGCTGGCGATCACCGCGATGACGTTCCTGGCCTCCTACACGCTCTACACGTACATCGCACCCGCACTCGACGACGCCACCAACGGCTCCGACGGACGACTGACCCTGATCCTGATGGCTTGGGGCACCGGCACCCTGGCCGGCAATCTCGCGGCGGGCCGCCTGGTGGACCGCCGCGACCCGACCCGAGTCCTCACGGTCGCACTCGCGTCGGCCACGGTCGCCTTGGCCCTGACGCCCGTCGCGGTACACACCCTGGGCGGGGCAATGGTGTGGGCCGTGATCTGGGGCGGCGCGGTCGGCATCATCGTCGTCCCACAACAACACCGTCTGATCGCCCTACACCCGGCCGCTGCACCCATACTCCTGGGCCTCAACTCCTGCGCCATCTACACCGGAATCGCCCTGGGCGGCGCGCTCGGCGGCGTGGCCCAACAATGGCCGTCCCTGACCCCACCCCAACTCGGCTACCTGGCAGCAGCCGTCACCGCGATCACCCTGCTCCACCACGTAACGGCCAGCCGCCGGACCGGGGCCGGGGCTCCCGATCCGACTCCGGCTCCCGCTTCCGCGACGCCGCCACAGGACAAGCGTGCGTCCACCATCTGATCGGCCACCAAAGCGGTTTGCCTGCTTCGGCGGCGAGCCTTCGGGGCGGCGTCGAGGTGGTCGCGCCATAGCCTGGGCCACATGATCAGGAGTGTCGTTTTCGATGTGGGTGAGACCCTGACCGACGATGCCCGGTTCTGGGGGCGTTGGGCCGAGTGGGTGGGAGTTCCGCCGCACACCATGTCGGCTCTGGTCGGGGCGGTGACGGCCCTTGGGATGGACAACGCGGAGGCATTGCGTCGGATCCGGCCGGGTTTCGACGTGGATGCCGAGCGGGCCGCGCGCGAGGCGGCCGGCATCGGTGAGGTGCTGGAGGAGTCGGACCTGTATCCGGATGTGCGCCCGGCGCTGGCGGAGTTGCGGGCAGCGGGCGTGTGGGTGGGGGTTGCGGGCAACCAGACACGGCGAGCGGGCGAGCTGCTGCGCGCCTTGGATCTGCCGGTGGACGCGGTGGCGGTGTCCGAGGAGTGGGGCGTGGCCAAGCCCGAGGATGCCTTCTTCGCGCGGTTGCTCGCATGGGCTCCCGGGGAGCCCCACGAGATCCTGTATGTAGGCGACCACCCGGCGAACGACCACGTCCCGGCGGCCCGGGCCGGGTTGCGCACGGCCATGGTGCGACGCGGCCCCTGGGGTTACTTGTGGGCGGGTGATTCAGAGATGAATCGCGCCGACTGGACGATCGATTCGCTGTCCGAAATCGCGAACCTCATCGGGCGATAACCACGCGAATCACCATCCCGAGCGCACCGACGAGGGTAGCGTGCAAGACATGCCGCCTTCCTCGCAAATCGGATTGGGCGCCCGTGTCGCGTCGACCCGGGGCGGACGCCGGATGACGCAGGTGGCGTTGGCCAGGGCCGCAGGCATGTCGCTGAGCATGCTCCGCAAGATCGAACAGGGAACGAGGTACCCGTCCGACGACGGCTTGTCGAACCTGGCCGACGCACTCGGGGTCGACATCCATCGCCTGCTCGGAATCCGCGAGACGAGGGACAGTCGGGTAAATGCGGCACTGCCTGCGATGCGAGCTGCGATCGACGGCTACGACATGCCGGAGGACGGGCCGATCCGGGCGCTGCCCGAACTCCGGGAGGCAGTGGACACGGCCGTTGAACGGCGACTTGCGTCGCAGTACGCCCTTCTCGCACAGACCTTGCCGGACCTGTTGACCGAGTTGGCGAGGGCTGTTTGCGTGCTACCGGACCCAGAGCGTCATCGGGCTGCCGCGTTGCTGACCGGTGCATATCGAGCGGCGGACGCTGTGGCCTACAAACACGGGCACTTCGATTTGTCCGGCCGCTTGGTCGAGTTGATTCGGTGGGCTGCGGCTCGCGCCGACGACGAGCTGCAGACTGCCGTTGCAGCCTACGTCCGCACGGAAATCTTCTTCGTATCCGGAAACCTGGCGTCGGGACTTCGCTCACTGGAACGCGCTCTGGATGCGGCTCCGCCGCCGCAGGGGACTCAGGCACGGGCGGCGCGAGTGGCTTTGCACATGCGGGCATCGGTGGTTGCGGCGCGTATGCGTCGGCCGGATGTAGCCCGCGCGCACATGACTGAAGCCGAGGTGCTCGTGGCGTCGATCCCGGAAGGAGTTTACTGCGGCACAGCTGTGGGTCCTTCGTCGCTTCGCGTGCACAAGGCATCGGCGGCTATCGAACTCGGCGACGGCGCAGCCGTGTTGGGTTTGGCTGGTGAGTGGAAACCCGGTACCGAGCTACCGGCGGAGCGCCGCTCTCATTTCTACATCGATCTGGCGCAGGCCCAGCTTTGGAGCGGCAAGCGGGACGATGCGTTCGCCTCGTTGCAGATCGCCAGGAAAATCGCGCCACAGCACGTGCGTGAGCATCCTCAGGTGCGTAACACCCTGGCAACCCTGGTGAGACTGCAGCGGTCATTGCCCGACGCGTTGCTTGGCTATGCGGAGTGGGCGCACGCCATCTGAGTGCCACACCGTGTGACACTTTGCGGCTTTCCGGCGCGTCAGCATGGGTGGCGTGCCTCTCCGGGCCACATCGGAGGGCGTTTTGTAGCCGACCCATCTGCTGGGAGCACCATGTCCACGGAGTCCGTAAGTGTGTTCACATCCGGCGAGCCTGATTACCCGATCCGGATCGAGGTCGCCGATCGCCGGCCTCTCGATGTGACGCGGGCGGAGTTGACCGCTCTGGTGCACGAGTCGCGGATGTATCTGATGCGGACCTTTCCGGCGCCGTTGGTCGAGCGCGTTTCGGACTCGCGCGGCTGAGTCCCGAACGATGCCGTCCGCCACTGCCGAAAGCAGTTACGAGTACTCGCTGTTCCTTGACCGTCTCGTCGCAACCATCGCTAAGCGCAATGGACTTCAGGGCTTCGGACTCGATCCTGCGATGGCGTCACCGTACCGGCAGCGCGCCCACCACCGTTGCTGCCTCGCCGCCGGGGTTGCGTTGCGGGCGGCCGTGGCCGATGCGTATCGGGTTGGCATATCGGTCGAGGGCATTGCTCGTATTACCGGGTTCTCCCCGGGTTATGTGCGGATGATCGCGCACCGCGCACCGCGTGCCGAAGTCCCCGACCTCGTCGTCCCGTTTCATACACAAGGAGAGATCATGACCGACACGCCCACGCCTCCCTGGGCCGTCGGCGAACCCCTGTGGCGCAAGGTCGACCGCCACGGGCGACATCACCACCTCGGGACCATCACCCGCATCTGGCACGACGGTGACCGGTGGATGGTCGAATACGCCTACGGCGCACGGGCCGACAGGATCACCACCGCACCCGCCGACGAAATGTACCGCGAAGGACCCATGACCCGACCCGTCTGAGCATCGAAGCGGAAGCGGAAGTCGAGCAAGCTGTTGGGGCGTTGCCAAGGCTGATCGCGAACCTCGCGGGATGGGTGGGTGTTTGCGGTGGGGGTTGGTCTTTGGGGTGCGGGGTGCCGGTGCCGGGTCGGGCTCTCCGGGGAGGCTTCCCAGGTGGGTCGCGTGATTCCGGCGTGCGTTGCGCTTGTGGTTGCGGGTGGCTGGTGCGGGGCGGCCTGAGTCGGTGGTGGGCCGCCGCCGGCGTGCGTGGCTCCGAGACTGAGGGCTCCCGACGAGACGGGTGCGTTGGTCGGCGGGAAAAGCACCTGGCAGCGGCGGGCAGGGTGGGGGCTCGGGTCAGGTCCGCCGGGGAGGCTTCGCGGGCGGTCGGGTAGTTCCGGCGAGAGTCGCGTCTCGGTCGGCTGCGCGGGGCCGGTCAGAGTCGGTGATGGGCCGCCGCCGGCGTGCGGGGCTCCGAGACTCGAAGCTCCCGACGAGGCGGGTGCGTTGGTCGGCGGAAAACCGGCCGGCAGTGGCGGGCGGGTGGGAGCTCGGGTTGGGTCTGCCGGGGAGCGTTCCCGGGTGGGTCGGGCGGCCGGGTGTTTTCGGGGTGCGGTGGGCATGTGGGTGGCGGAGGTTCACGAAACCGGATCCCGTGGGGTGCCGCAGCCTCCGCGCGCGAGAAAACCGCAGGTCAGCGCAAATAGCCGCTGTTTCGAGCGCCTCGGGATCCGGTTTCGACGCCCACAGGGCACTTTCGGCCGCCGAGAGGCCGCAGCGCCCGAGATCGGCTCCGACTGAGCGGTTTCGGTCTCCACACGGGAGTCGAGGAGGCTGGAGCACACGAAACCGGCACTCGACACCCGACTTTCCATCCCAGCCCCACAAAACCGCAGGTCACCGAGACTCGAAGCCCACAACCACTCACCGAGATCCGGTTCCGAACCCCAGCTCTCTCCAGACGCCTCCGAAACACCCCAACCCACCAGGAAGGCCCCTCGGCGTGCTCAACCTGGCCCGTCACCCTGCCCGCCGCTGCCAGCCGCCTTTCCCGCCGAGCAATGCGCCCGTCTCGCCAGGAGCCCTCCGCCCCCGAGCCCCGCACGCCGGCGGCGGCCCATCACCGACTCTGACCGGCCCCGCGTAGCCGACCGAGACGCGACTCTCGCCGGAACTACCCGACCGCCCGCGAAGCCTCCCCGGCGGACCTGACCCGCGCCCCCACCCTGCCCGCCGCTGCCAGGTGCTTTTCCCGTCGAGCAATGCCGGGGTCTCGTCGGGAGCCCCGAGTCTGGGAGCCCCGCACGCTGGCGGCGGCCCCGC
>NZ_JBHTVA010000050.1:50081-56928 GCF_042793325.1 Embleya sp. NPDC056575 | reverse complement strand
GCTTGACGACTCTGGCCCGCCCCGCACAACCACCCGAGACGCGACTCTCGCCGGAAGCTCCCGGCCCACTCGGGAAGCGCCTCGGCGGACTCGACCCGACCCTTCACCCTGCCCGCCGCTGCTGGCCGGTTTTCCGCCGAGCAATGCCGGGGTCTCGTCGGGAGCCCCGAGTCTGGGAGCCCCGCACGCTGGCGGCGGCCCCGCTTGACGACTCTGGCCCGCCCCGCACAACCACCCGAGACGCGACTCTCGCCGGAAGCTCCCGGCCCACTCGGGAAGCGCCTCGGCGGACTCGACTGGAGTCCCACCCTCCCTGCCGCTGCCGGCCGGGTTTCCGCCGAGCAATGCCGGGGTCTCGTTGGGAGCCCTCAGTCTGGGAGCCCCGCACGCCGGCGGCGGCCCCGCTCGACGACTCTGGCCCGCCCCGCACAACCGACCCAGGCGCGACTCTCGCCGGAAGCCCCTCGGCGGTCTCGACCCGACCCTTCACCCTCCCCGCTGCTGCCGACTGGGCGCTCCTCGGCTCCGAGCGGAGCAGCTTCATCCTCGGCGCAACCTGTACGTCAACGGCGGCGAGAACCAGGTCTGACCCGACCCGACCCGACCACGTCACCGGTCACCCATGTGTCGGCCCACCCCGCCGCCCGCAGAGGTAGAACAACTCGGGGTCCCCCTCGTCGAGGCCGTGCACCAGGCCCACCGGGCTCCAGCCGGCTCGTCCCAGGAGTCGCTGCATCGGCTGGTTGGAGACGTTGGTCGACGTGAACAGCTTCGGGGTCGTACACGAGGCCGCCGCGGCGTCCAGCAACCCGCGCCCGACGCCCCTCCCGCGAGCCGCCGGCGTCACCATCAGCATCGCGACGAAGCCCTGTTCGAAGAAGGTGTACTCCACCACGCAGTAACCGAGCAGGCGGCCGGACGCGTCCTCCGCCACCGTCGCCGAGCCCTGCCGGCACCACCTCGCGATGTTCGCCCGTCGCTCGGCGTCACCCGCGCTCGCGATCACGTCGATCCCGCCCAGCGTGTCCGCGTCCGACTCGTCCGCCCGCCGCACCGTGAAGTCGCCGAGGCCCACTGCGTCCATGCGCCCATGCTGTCAGCCCGCCCCGGACGCCGATCCCGCGGAGGTCGCGCGAGGCACGAAACGACCGCGGGCGCCGGACGGGAGAAATCGCTCCCGTCCGACGCCCGTGCGAACCGCCCTGCCCAGCCCTGCCTAGCTCTTCGTGGCCATCGCGCGCAGGAAGAAGGTCAGGTTGGCGGGGCGTTCGGCGAGTCGGCGCATGAAGTAGCCGTACCATTCGGCGCCGTAGGGAAGGTAGATCCGCATCAGATCGCCCTGCTCGACGATCCGGGTCTGCTCCTCGGGGCGGATGCCGTACAACATCTGGAACTCGAAGCTTCCGGGCGCCCGCCCCGCCCGGTCCGCCAGGTGCCTCGCGATGGCGATCAGGCGCGGGTCGTGCGAGGCCACCATCGGGTAGCCCTTGCCCTCCATCAGGATCCGCAGGCAGCGCACGTAGGACCGGTCCACGTCGCCCTTGTCCTGGAACGCGACCGACTCCGGCTCCTGGTAGGCGCCCTTGCACAGCCGCACCCGCGAGCCCTCGTAGGCCAGGTCCCGGCAGTCCTGCTCGGTGCGCCGCAGGTAGGCCTGGAGCACCGCGCCCACCCACGGGAAGTCCACGCGCAACTCGCGCAGGATGCCCAGGGTCGAGTCGGTCGTGGTGTGGTCCTCCATGTCGAGGGTGACCGTGGTGCCCACCCGCGCGGCGGCGGTACAGATCCGCCGGGCGTTCTCCAGCGCGATCCGCTCGCCGATGCCGGGCAGGAACTGGCCGACCGCGGACAGCTTCACCGACACCTCGGCGTCGCGGGCCAGGCCGGTCTCGCCGAGCGTGTCGAGCAGCGCGTCGTACGCGTCCACCGTGGCGTCCGCCTGCGCGCGGTCGGTGGTGTCCTCGCCGAGGTGATCGAGCGTCACCTTGCGCCCGGTCTCGACGAGTTCGCGGGTGACCCGGACGGCGTCGTCGAGCACGTCGCCCGCGACGAAGCGGTCCACGATGGCCCGGGTCGGCGGCAGGTGCTCGACCAGGGAGCGGGTCCGCGGCGAGCGGGCCGCCGCGAGGATGGGGCTGCGGAGCATCTTCTTCTCCCGAAGTACCGGTGGGTGGGGTCAGCCCATGTGCGGGTAGCGGTGGTCCGTCGCCGGGACGAACGTCTCCTTGATCGAGCGCGAGCTGATCCAGCGGGTGAGGTTCTGCATCGCGCCGGCCTTGTCGTTGGTGCCCGACGCGCGCCCGCCGCCGAACGGCTGCTGCCCCACGACCGCACCGGTGGGTCGGTCGTTGATGTAGAAGTTGCCCGCCGCGAACCGCAACACGTGCGCGGTGTGCGCGATGACCTCGCGGTCCTGGGCGATGATCGCGCCGGTCAGGCCGTACGCGGAGACCGACTCCATCTGGGCCAGCATCATGTCGTAGGCGTCGTCCTCGTAGACGTGCACGGCCAGGATCGGGCCGAAGTACTCGTCCTTGAAGATCTCGTGGTCGGCGTTCGCGGAGACCAGCACGGTCGGGCGGACGAACCAGCCGACGCTGTCGTCGTAGGTCCCGCCGGCCGCGACCTCCACCGTCTCGTCGGCGTGCGCCCGGTCGATCGCGCCCTTGTTCTTGGCGAACGCGCGCTCGTCGATCACCGCGCCCAGGAAGTGGCTCAGGTCGGTCGGGTCGCCCATCGACAGCCCGTCGACGGTGGCCAGGAAGTCGGCCTTGAAGTCGGACTCCCAGATCGAGCGCGGGATGTAGGCGCGCGACGCGGCCGAGCACTTCTGGCCCTGGTACTCGAACGCGCCGCGGACGAGGGCGGTGCGCAGCACGGCGGGGTCGGCGCTGGGGTGGGCGACCACGAAGTCCTTGCCGCCGGTCTCGCCGACGATCCTCGGGTAGGTGCGGTAGCCCGCGATGTTCTCGCCGACCGTGCGCCACAGGTGCTGGAAGGTGGCGGTGGACCCGGTGAAGTGGATGCCCGCGAGGTCCGGGTGGCGCAGCGCCACCTCGGAGACCGCGATCCCGTCGCCGGTGACCAGGTTGATCACGCCCGGGGGCAGCCCGGCCTCTTCGAGCAGTTCCATCAGCAGTACGGCCGAGAAGGTCTGCGTCGGCGACGGCTTCCAGACCACGACGTTGCCCATCAGCGCGGGCGCGGTGGGCAGGTTGCCCGCGATGGCGGTGAAGTTGAACGGGGTGATCGCGTAGACGAAGCCTTCGAGCGGGCGGTGGTCGGTGCGGTTCCACACGCCCGGGCTGCTGATCGGCTGCTCGGCCAGCGCGCGGCGCGCGAAGTGCACGTTGAAGCGCCAGAAGTCGATCAGCTCGCACGACGAGTCGATCTCCGCCTGCTGCGCGTTCTTGCCTTGGCCGAGCATGGTCGCCGCGGCCAGCGTCTCGCGCCACGGGCCGGCGAGCAGGTCGGCGGCCTTGAGGAAGATCGCCGCGCGGTCGTCGAAGGACAGGTCGCGCCAGCTCGGCGCGGCGGCGAGCGCCGCGTCGACGGCGTCCTGCGCGTCGGTGGTGTCGGCGTGTGCGAAGGTGCCCAGGCGCGCGGCGTGGTTGTGCGGCTGGACCACGTCCTCGCGCTTGCCGGCGCCCATGCGCCGCTTGCCGCCGATGGTCATCGGGAGGTCGATCGGGGCCGCGGCCAGTTCCGCGAGCTTCGCTTCGAGGCGGGCCCGGGCGGGCGTGCCGGGGGCGTAGTCGTGTACCGGCTCGTTGACCGGGACGGGAACCTGGGTCACGGCGTCCAAGACGGCGCTCCTGTTCGGTGATCGGTGGCGGGTTCGGGTGCCGTGTGGTGCGGTACGGCGGTCGGCGGGGCCGTGTGGCGCGGTGTGGCGCTGTACGGCCGCGGGCAACGCCGGGTGACGCCGTACGGCCGTGTGCGGACACGGATCTCGCCCTCAACGGTAGGCCGCGACCGCCGTCGGGTGTTTATCCGATCGGTTAAACTCGAAACTCCCTGCTTGGCTCATCGGCCAACCCCCGCAACATCCACGAAGGGGCCGAACGTGCCCGAATCCGGCGTCCCGCTGCGCGAACTGCTCGCCGCCCTCGGCGGCCCGGTCGGTGACGGCCCGATCCGGGTCGCGGCGGCGGCCGGCGGCCTGGAGGCGGCGGTCCGGCACGTGTCGATCCTGGATCCGGAGGAGGAGCCGCACGTGATGCCGGGCGACCTGCTGCTCGCGGTCGGCCTGCGCGGCCGGGCCGCGGCGGGCACGGTGCGGGCGGCGGGCGTGGCCGGCGCGACGGCGATCGCGGTCAAGGGCGAGAGCGCGGCGCTGCGCGAGGTGGCCGACGCGGCGGGCGTGGTGCTGCTGTCGGTGCGCCCCGAGGCCCGTTGGGAACAGGTGGCCGCGCTCGCGCACGCCGCCCTCGACGAGCGGCCCGACACCGAACCGCCCGACGGCGGCGACCTGTTCTCGCTCGCCCAGACCACCGCGATGCTCACCGGCGGCGGGGTCAGCATCGAGGACAGCGCCAACCGCGTGCTGGCGTACTCGCGGGCCACCGGGCCGGACGAGGCCGACGAGTTGCGGCGATTGTCCATCCTGGGGTGGCAGGGGCCGGAGGAGTACATGGCCCGACTGCGCGACTGGGGCGTGTTCCATCGGCTGCGCACCACCACGCAGGTGGTCGCCGTGGAGGAGCGGCCCGACCTGGGCATCCGGCGCCGGCTCGCGGTCGGGGTGCACGCCGGTGGGCGGTGGCTGGGCACGATCTGGGTCCAGGAGGGCCGCCGGCCGCTCGCCGATCGGGCCGAGGAGGTGCTGGTCGGCGCGGCGCGGGTGGCCACGCTGCACCTGGTGCGCCGGCGGGCCAGGTCGGCCGCCGAGGCCGGGCCGACCCGGGAGAGCGTGGCGGGCCTGCTCGGCGGCTCGATCGCGGCTCGGGCCGCCGCCGCGCAGCTCGGCCTGGACCCGGTGCGGCCGGTGCTCGTGCTCGGCTTCGCGGTGCGGGCGGACGTACCCGACGAGTCGGCGCAGGAGCTGGCCCGGACCGAACTGGCGAACCTGGTCTCGGTGTACGCGGCGGCGCGACACAGCCACGCCCGGGTCGCGCCGCTGGGCCCGAGGGTCTACGTGCTGCTGTCCGCGCCGCCGACGGAGGCGGTCGCGCTCGGCTGGGCGCACGAGATCGCCGCCGCCGCGCACGGCCACCTCGACCTGGTGGTGCGCGGCGCGGTCGGCGATCCGGCGCCGAGCCTGGCGCGTACCGTCGCGGCCCGGGAGTCGGCCGACCGGGTCCTGGACGCGATGGCGACCGGCGGGGTGTCGGCCGAGGTCGCGGCGCTGTCGGAGGTACGCCCGGAGGTGCTGCACGGGGAGGTCCAGGCGCTGCTGGCCGAGCACCGCGAGATCCGCGACCCGCGCCTGATCGCGCTGCGGGCGCACGACGGCGAGCACGACACGGAGTACGCGGACTCGGTGCTGGCCTGGCTGGACGCGCTGGGCGATGTGCGCGCCGCCGCCGCGGCGCTGCACATCCACCCGAACACGCTGCGCTACCGGATCCGCCGGGCGGGCGAACTGACCGGCCTGGACTGGGCCGACCCGAAGACCCGCCTGCTCGCGGCGCTGCTGCTGCGCCTGCCGGGGTGACCCGGCGGGGCCGCCGGGCCGCCCGGCGGCCCCGCCGCTCGGCGGCGTCGGCTCAGACCTTGATGCCCAGCTCGGAGAGCAGGTCCAGGCTCACGTACTCGCCGCCGGTGCGCGCCGCCGGCCCGTCGCACAACTCCAGCGTGGCGGAGACCATCTGGTCCATCGTCTCGATCTGATCGGGCCGCAACTGCCCGCCGACCAACTCCTCGGCGCCCTCGCTGAGTACCGCGGCCCGGGGCTCGATCGTGTTCACCCGGATCCCGGTCCCGTACAGCTCCGCCGCCAGCGCGTTGGTGATCCTGTTCAACGCCGCCTTGGACGCCCCGTACACCGCGCTCTTGGTCCCGAGCACCCCCAACTCGAACGGCGGCCCCGCCCACGGCCGGGCGGTGCCGCTGGTCACGTTGACGATCCAGCCCTCGCCACGCGTCGCCATGGCCGGTATCACGGCCTGACACAACTCCATCGGGGCCAGCACGTTCACCTCGAAGTGCAGCCGCGCACGGCGTTGCGGGTACACCCGAAGCGAGGCGTACGAGGCCATCGCCGCGTTGTTGATCAGGATGTCGATCGGCCCGCCCAGCCCCTCCTCGGCGGCGGGCACGATTTTGGCCCGCTGCGTCTCGTCGGACAGGTCGGCCGGCACCACGGCGGTGCGCCGACCGTGCCGGGCGATCAGCGTCTCCGTCCGCTCCAACGACCCGGCCAGATTCCCCTGCCGCACGGTACGCGCGGTCACCGCCACATCGGCTCCCTCGGCCGCGAGCCGCACCGCCAACGCCGCCCCGATTCCCCTGCTGGCCCCGGTGATCAATGCCCTACGTCCCTCGAACCGCTTGGCCACGGCGTCCCTCCCCTGATCCGGACAACTGCCTGCCACCATCCTCACAACAGTGGACTAGGTCAACCATCAGAACGCGAAATCCCACCCGTTGGAGGCCGAGACGGGGGACGACCCGGACCGCGGAGCGGCCTTGCTTGCCGGCGGGGCGGGGCGGGGCGGGGCGGCTGGGTGGGTGGTCGGGGCGAGTGGGTCGGGTGTTCCCGGCGGGCGTTGCGCTTTGGGTTGCGGGTGTCCGGTGCGGGGCCGGTCTGAGTCGGTGGTGGGCCGCCGCCGGCGTGCGGGGCTCCGAGACCTCGAGGTCCCGACGAGACGGGTGTGTTGGTCGGCGAAAAAGCGACCTGCAGCGG
>NZ_JBHTVA010000050.1:0-49984 GCF_042793325.1 Embleya sp. NPDC056575 | reverse complement strand
GTGGTGGGCCGCCGCCGGCGTGCGGGGCTCCGAGACCTCGAGGTCCCGACGAGACGGGTGTGTTGGTCGGCGAAAAAGCGACCTGCAGCGGCGGACAGGGTGGGTGCCCGGGTTGGGTTCGCCGGGCGTGCGTTCTTGAGTGGGTCGGGAGGCTTCCGGCGGCCGTTGCACTTGTGGTTACGGGTGGCCGGTGCGGGGCCGGCCAGAGTCGATGGTGGGCCGCCGCCGGCGTGCGGGGCTCCGAGACCTCGAGGTCCCGACGAGACAGGCGTGTTGCTCACCGAAAACCGGCTGGCAGTGGGGGAGCGGGTGGGTGGTCCGGTCGGGTTCTCCGGGGGCCTTCCAGAGTGGGGCGGGTGTTTTGGGGGTATTTGGAGGGGGTTGGGGTTCTAAACCGGATCGCGGTGGGTGGTTGTGGGCTTCGGGCTTTGGTGACCTGCGGTTTTGCGTGGGTGGGGTGGAAAGTCGGATGTCGAGTGCCGGTTTCGTGCGCTTCGGCCTTCTCGACGCCGGTGAGGGGACCGAAACTGCCCGGTCGGGCTCGGCTTCGGGCGCTGTACCCTCGCGGAGGCCGTCGAGCCGACCGAAAGTGCCCGGCGGGGGCCGAAACCGGATCCCGAGGCATCTCAAACGCTCCCTCTTCGCACTGACCTGCGGTTTTCTCTCACGTCGAGGCCACGGCACCTCACGCCGTCCGGTTTCGTGAACTCCCGCCCCCACACGCCCAACCGCACCTCGAAATGCCCTTCCCGACCCACCCGGGAAGGCTCGCCGGCGGACTCGACCCGACCGCCCTCACTGCTCCCCGCTGCCGGCCGGTTTTCGCCGAGCAACGCGCCCATCTCACGGGAAGCCCGAAGTCTTGGAGCCTCGCACGCCGGCGGCGGCCCACCATCGACTCTGGCCGGCCCCGCACCAGCCACCCGCAACCCAAAGCGCAACGCCCGCCGGAAGCCGCCCGGCCCACTCAAGAACGCACGCCCGGCGAACACAACCCGAGCACCCACCCTGTCCGCCGCTGCAGGTCGCTTTTTCGCCGACCAACACACCCGCCTCGTAGGGGTCTCGAAGTCTCGGAGCCCCGCACGCCGGCGGCGGTCCACCGCCGACTCTGGCCGGCCCCGCACCGGGCACCCGCAACCACAAGCGCAACGCGCGCCGGAAGCCGCCCGGCCCACTCAAGAACGCACGCCCGGCGAACACAACCCGAGCACCCACCCTGTCCGCCGCTGCAGGTCGCTTTTCGGCCGACCAACACGCCCGCCTCGTAGGGGTTTCGAGGTCTCGGAGCCCCGCACGCCGGCGGCGGTCCACCATCGACTTTGACCAGCTCTGCACCGGCCACCCGCAACCCAAAGCGCAACGCGCGCCGAAATCACCCGGCCACTCGGGAACGCACGCCCGGCGAACCCGACCCGAGCACCTACCCTGTCCGCCGCTGCAGGTCGCTTTTTCGCCGACCAACACGCCCGCCTCGTAGGGGTCTCGAAGTCTCCGGGCCCCGCACGCCGGCGGCGGTCCACCACCGACTCTGGCCGGCCCCGCACCCGCCACCCGCAGCGCATCCGTTGAACGCGACCGGACCGGCGGCGGCTGCGGCGGCTATGGATGCTCGCGTCCCGTCTCAGCGGGGGATGTCCACCGGGGGCAATACCTCTGCCGTGGCGGTGAAGCGGGCCGGGGTGGCGAAGGTGGTGTCGGTGGGTGGGGGTTCGCGGTGGTCCTCGGCGGTGGTGGAGCGGCGCAGGACGACCAGGGTCGTGATCGGTGGGGGTGGGGCGTCATGGGGGAGGAAGCGTTGTTCGGCGACGCCCGCGAAGGCCTCGCGCGCGGTGGTGGACGGGTCGGGGGCGGCGTACTCCAGGATGTCGGCGCCCAGGCGGCGGCCGGTGTTGCGCAGGTGTAGGTAGGCCGTGGTGCAGGTCTCGCGGGCGGGGGCGCCCGTGGCCGCCGCCAACGCGCGCTCGTAGGCGGCGTGTACCTCGGGTGGTGTGGCGGCCGGGGTGATGCCGAGGATGTCGTATGGGGAGGGTTCGGCTGCGGGCATGCTCCGGGCTCCGAAGGGGTGGGGAGGGGGCGGGGAGGGGGCGGGTGCGATGGGGGGTGGCTTCGGTCAGTAGTAGCCGTGGATTCGGGAGCGGACCTCGTCCAGGATTTCCCGGGTGCCGTCCGTCGGGTGGTACTCGTGGGCCCGTTCCAGGTGTACCAGCGCGGTGTGGTTGTGGCCCATGTTCGCCTGCCGTACCCCCTCGTTGTGCAGCGCGAGGGCCAGGAGGCGGGTGTTCTCCGGGGTCGGCTCGATCGCCTCCAGTGTGCGGATCGCGTCCTGGTAGCGCTCCTCGCCCAGGTACACCGCCACCAGCGCGTCCCGCAGCCTGGGCTCCTCGTGCTCGCCCAGCGCCGCCGACAGCACCTCGATCGCGTCGTACGCACGGCCCTTGGCCAGCAGGTCGTAGCCCCAGTCGACGGCCACCACCACCCACGCCTCGCGCAGCGTGTCGATCTCCAGACCGGCGCCGATCTCCTGCCGCAACAACCGCTCCGCGACCTCGTAGTGCCGCGCGTAGTAGTGGTTGAACGCCAACGCCCGGCGGGTGGGCGGGTCGTCGCCGTAGTGCCGGGCCTCCTCCAGGAGCGTGATCGCCCGGTCGAAGTCCTCGTCCCGCTCACTCGCCCCGGCCGTCTCCACCAGCAGCGCGGCCACCCGCCGGCGGGCCTCGGCGGCCACGGAGTCGCTCTCGCCGTCGGGGTCGGCCAGCGCGATCGCCTCGGCCATCGCCGCCACCGCCTGCTCGCGGGCGCCCCCGCGCAGCGCCAGCCGCTCCGCGCTCAGGAACAGTGCGTTGGTCAGCCCGATCCGGCTCGCCTCGCCCGGGTCGAGCGCGAACGCCTCGCGCATCGCCCCGACCGCCTCGGCCGCCGCCGCGTCGGTGTCGGCCGCCAGCAACTCCATCACCAGCCCGCGCAACGCGGCGCCCGCCAGCGCCCGGGTCGCCGGATCCGCCGGGGTCAGCTCCAGCGCCTGCCGCACCAGCGCGATCGCGTCCCGATGCCGCCTGCCCTCGTGCGCCCGCCGGGCCAGTCGCGCGTACGCCCCGGCCAACTCCCCGCGCAGGCCCGGCCCGTCGGGAGCCAGCGCCCACGCGCGCTCCAACAGCCGCGCGGCCTCGTCCTCTTCGGCCGGATCGGCGGCAAGTGCCGTCTCGGCCGCGCGAATACCCACCTCGGCCGCCAACTCCACCGCCTCCGCCGGGATCGGCGCGGCCTGCTCCAGGCACTCCAGCGCCCGCGCCCACTCCCCGCGCCCGCCCAGATCCCGCGCCCGGGCCAGATGCGCCCGGGCCAACAGCGCGGCCACCCCCGGCGTCGCGTCCGGCCCGGCCAGCCCCGCGAGTCCGGTCAGCCCCGCCACCGCCTCGTCGAAGCGGCCCACGTCGATCAGGTGGTGGTACATCCCCAGCGGCCCGAGCAGGTCGCCGGTGTGCGGATCGGCGGCGGCGCGCACCGTCTCGGCCAACGCCCGACCCGCGTCCGAACCCTGCTCCGGATCGGCCACCCGCGCCAGGAACAGCGGCCCGCACACGATCGGCGCCGGCGCCGGATCCAGCGCCGCCACCCGCTCGGTCGCGGCCACCTCCCACGCCCAGTGCAGGTCCAGCCGGCGATACAGCGCGGCCACCGAGCCCTCGCTGTGCGCGGCGCGCTCGCGCAACTCCAGGAACACCCGCTCGATCTGCTCCTGCCGCGCGGCGTGGATCTGCTCGGCGGAGATCTCCCGCCCGGTCCGCGCCTCCAGGTCGAGCCAAAACCTCGGGCTGTACAACACCGTCGCCCACGTCCCGCAGACCAGCCGCCACAGCCCGGTGGTGTGCCCCGCGTCGCCCGCCTGCCCGGCGCGCAGCGCGGACAGTGCCAGGCACTGCAGGTTGCGTACATCCGTCGGGTCGATCCGCTCCGACTCGAGGCGGATCTCGATCGACGCCCCGTGCCTGCCCGCCAGCGCGTGGGCGAGCGCCTGCCACGAGCGCAGCAGCGGTCGGGCCCGGCGCACCTCCGGCAACTCCGGTACCAGCCGCGCGGCCCGCTCCACGTCCGCCGACGCGGCGACCAGGTCCTCGCTGTGCGCCGCGGCCCGACGCAGATACACCCGGGCCGCGATCAGCCGGCCCTCGTCACTGGCCATCGGCCCGGCCAACAGCCGCTCCAGGCCCGCGAGCGCCGCGTCGTGGTCGCCCCGCTGCGCCCGCAAAAGCGCCAGCAGGTGATGCGCGGCCGCCCGCCCACCGTCGCCCGCCCACCGGGTCGCCTCGGCCTCCGCCGCCGCCCCCGTGCCCGCCAGATGCGCACAGGACGCCAACGCGGCCAGGACCGCGTCCACGCAAGCCCCGCACCGTGCCGGCAACGCGGCCGGCAGGACGCCGTGTTCGGCGCAATACGCCCGCCCGCACTGCCCGCACCCCGCCCGCGCCGACGCCGTGCACTCGGCCGCCTCGCAGACCGCCGCGTGCGGCTCCGGCTCGACCGGGCCCGGCACCACCAACGCCTGCCGATACGCCTCCGCCGCGTCCGCCCACCGCCGACCCCGCGCGGCGTGCATCCCGCGCACCGCCCACGCCGCCGGCTCCGCCTCGACCAGCGCGCCCAGCGACACCGTGCCCGCGCCGAGCGCCAGCCGGGCCAGCGGCGCCAGATGCCCCACGCGCGGATCGGCCAGCGGATCCAGCGCCGCCGACAACCGCACCGCCAGCGCCGGTTCGCCCGCGTACAACGCCGCGACCGCCAGGTGCAGCCGGACCCGGCGATCGCCCGGCACCAGCGCGCCCGCCGCGCCGAGCCGGTCCCGGGCGGTGGCCAGGTGCGCGCCCCCGTCGCGGCCGAACCGCAACAACTCGGCGCCCTCGCGGAACAACGTCTCGGCCAGCGCGGTCCGATAGCCGTCGTGCTCGGGAAACGCGCCCCGACACGCCTGCCAATGCTCCCTGGCGAGCGCGTGGTCCCCGGCGGCCAGCGCCGCCCGGGCCAGCAGATCGCGCGCGGTGGCCACATTGTGCGCGCGTATCGCGTCGTTGACCCCGCCCGGCGCCGCCCACAACTCGTCCGCGCGCTCCACCCGACCCTGCCGGGCGTAGCCCAGGGCCAGATGGAAGCGGGCCGACCCGGTCGGCTCGCCGCGCACCCGCCCCAGTACCTCGACGCCATCCGCGAGCCGCCCCGCCGCGATCCGGGCCGCCCCCAGGCGCACCACGGCCGGCGTCCAGTCCGCCCGGCGCGCCAACCCCTGCTCGTACGCCTCCGCCGCGCCCTCGTGCTCGCCCGCGTGCTCCCGGACCAGACCCAGCCCGAACCGGGCCGGCGCGTAGTCCGGGTCGAGCCGCACGGCGGTCTCGAACGCGCCCCGGGCGGTGGCCCATTCGTCCTCCACGACGGCCAGCTGCCCGCGCGCGTAGTGGGCCCGCGCGTCGCGCGGCGCGGCGGCCACCGCGGCGTCCGCGTCGGCCCGCGCCGCGCCGAGGTCGCCCTCCTCGCGATACGCGATGCCGCGGAAGAGCAACGCCTCGGCGGCCAACGGCGAATCGTCGTCCGCCCGGTCCAACACCCGCCAGAACGAGGCGATCGCGTCCTGCCGCAACTCGCGCCGCAACCGCACGCAGGCCTGCCGGTGGTGGGCGATCGCGCTGTCGTCGCCCGCCTCGATCGCGGCCGAGAACGCCGCGTCGGCCGCCGCCGGTTCGCCCGCCGCGCTGTACGCCCGCGCCAACAGGTGGTGCTGCGCCGCGTCCCGCTCGGGCACCGCGGCCAGATGCGGGATCGCCCGCTGCGCCTCGCCCTGCTCGAACAGCGCCCGGCCCAGGCCGAAGCGGGCCCGCGCGTGGCCCGGTTCGACCGCGACCACCCGCTCGAAACAGGGCGCCGCGGCGACGAAGTCGCCGTCCTCGTCGTGGAGCGTGCCCAGGATCAGGTTGGCCGCGACATGCCGGGGCCGGCCCGTCACTACGCGGCGCAACACCGGGACAGCCGCCGCCCGTTGCCCCCGGGCCAGCGCCAGGTCGACGAACTCCATCTGCACGTCGACGTGTTCGGGCATCAACTCGCAGGCCCGGCGCAGCGGCTCGAACGCCGCGTCGTCGTGTCCGAGCGCGTGCTGCGCCCGGCCCAGGCCCAGCCAGGCCTGGGCGTGGGTGGGGGCGAGCGTGCAGGTGCGGGTGAGCAGGCCGACGGCGGCCTCCAGGGCGGCGACGCGCTGCGCCTTGTCGGCGGGCGTGCGGCGCAGGTGGGTCAGCGCCATCGCGTACAGCACCTCGGGCCGCTCCGGCTCGATGGTGAGCGAACGCTCGAACGCGGCCAGCGCCTCGTCCGGGCGGCCCGCGTCGCGGTGCAGCCGGCCCAGCTCGTACCCGGTGGCCGCACGCGGCACCAGCCGGTCGGCCCGCTCGAACGCGGCGATCGCCTCGGTGCCACGGCCCAGGTCGCGCAGCGCGCACGCGCGGCCGTACACCGCCCACTCCAGCCGCGGCGCGCCCGCCTCGATCCGCGCCGCCAGCGCCTCCACCGCGATCAGCTCGGCCTCCGACGCCCCGGGGGCGACCACACACCGGGCCTCCAGGAAGTCGTAGGCGGGATGGTCGGGGTCGGTGTCGGTGCGGGTGACCAGGTCGACGCACAACGCGACCTCCAGCGACCCCGGATCGGCCCGCCGGGTCGCGTCGGCCGCGGTCAGCTCCAGCGCGCCGGGCGGCAGCGTGGTCAGCGCGAACGCGGCCCGGAAGGCGGTGAGCGCGTCGGCCGAGTGCCCCTGGCGGCTCGCCACCTCGCCGAGGCCGACCAGCGCCTGGCCCCGCGTCGCGGCGAGGCCGGTCGGTGCGCCCGGTTTGCCGAGCGCGTCCGCGACGCGCCGATAGCCGCGATCGGCCGCGGCGAGCCGTCCCGCCCGATGCGCCCCCTCGGCCTGGGCCAACAACGTGTCGGCGCGGGCGGCCACGGAGGCGGGCCTGCGCCGGAATGCGAACCACATCAGTGCGGCCACCAAGGCGAGGAGGGCCGCGACGGCGGCGAGAAGCGGGACCGTCATCGGGCGGCCCGCGGGGCATGCCGAACTTCGTCGATCAACGGGTCCCCCGACCGTTCAACCAGCACCGTTCAATCAGCACTTCATCCCAGCATCGAGCGCTCATGCTAGAACACCGGTCAGCCGACTTTCAGGTGCTTGCCGGGCCGGTTCCGATAAAATCCGGCCGCGTGCCGCTCCGGCGGTCCCGGCGCGGCGACCGGCGCCGACTACGCTCGGTGGCCATGACCAGCACACCGTCCCCGGATCGACCGACCGAGCGGGACTTCCGCCTGCTTCTGGAGCGGACCGGCGCCGACCTCCTGCCCGGCCTGACGGAGGCCGAGTTCGAGACCGTGGAGCAGGACTTCGGGTTCCGCTTCGCCGCCGACCACCGGTCGATGTTGTCGGCCGCGTTGCCGACCGGCAAGGGGTGGCCGAATTGGCGCTACGGCGGCGCCCGCGACCTGAAGGCCCGACTGGCCCTGCCCGCCGAGGGTGTGCTGTTCGACGTCGAGCACAACGCGTTCTGGCCGGACGCGTGGGGCGTCCGGCCGGCGCAGCTCAAACACGCGCTCAAGTCGGCGCGGTATCACCTGGCGCGGGTGCCGCGGATGGTGCCGGTGTACGGCCACCGCTACCTGCCCGGGACCGAGGGCCAGTGGGGTCACCCGGTGTTGTCGATGATGCAGACCGACATCGTGGTGTACGGCGCGAACCTGACCGACTACCTCACCGCGGAGTTCCTGGGCGGCGGCATCGAGTACGCGGAGCCGACGGTGCCGTTCTGGCGCGACCTGGTGTCCTGAGGCGGGTTCACGCGTGGTCGGGCCCCGGGAGCCAGTCCCGGGACGGGTCGTGGTCGAGCCAGCGGTCGGCGGCGCCCACCCGGGCGAACTCGCGGAGCAGGGCGTCCAGCCGCGGGTGTGGCCGGTCCGGGTGCCACAGCAGGGACCACGCGTACAGCGGGGTGGGCGCGACCAGCGGGATCGACCGTACGGCGAGGCCCTCGGGCAGCGGGCCGTCGGCGGGCAGCAGCGCGAAGCACGTGGGGTCGTCGCGCAGGTGCTCCAGGAAGGGCGTCAGGCCCAGGTTCGGTCCGGCCGCCCACTCGGCGATCCCGAACGCGGCGGCGAATCGGGCCAGGAAGTCCAGCCGGTCCACCGCCGCAGGGCACCACAGGACGCTGTCGCGCAGCTGACTCGGGCGCAGTTCGGCGGCGTCGGCCAGGGGGTGGCCGGGGCCGACGACGGCGTCCACCGGTTCGAGGCGGACCAGGCGATGGGTCAGCCCGAGCGGGGCGTGTCCGGGCAGCGGGTGTACCCGGCCGAAGCCGGCGTCCACGTCGCCGCGCAGGATCGCCGAGGCCACCGACGGCAGGTCGCGCCCGGCACTCGGCTCCAGGTTCAGGTCGGGGGCGGCGTCGAGCACCCGCGCGACGGTGCGCATCGGCGCGTACAGGTGCCCCCACACGTCCAGACGCAGCGCCGGCCGGGCGTCGCGGACCGCGCCGACCGCGAGTTCGCCCGCCGCCAGCGCCCGGCGGGCCGGGTCCAGGAAACGTGCGCCGGCCTCGGTGAGGGTGACGCCCCGGCTGCCGGCGCGGTCGACCAGCGCGGCGCCCAACGCGGCCTCCAGGCGGGCGAGCCGCTTGGACAGCGCCTGCTGGGTGATCGCCAGCTGCTCGGCGGCGCGGCCGAAGTGCCGCAGGTCGGCCACCGCGACGAATGCGCGCACCCGGGCGAGGTCCAGATCCATGCCGCTCACCATAGGTGACAACCGTTGGTTGTCGGGTGGGCCGGTCGGTTGTTGGACCGGCCGGTATGCGGCGGCGTTGTGTTGATCCCGACGGGGAGGCCGGGTCGGCGCACCCGGCCGGGACGTCCGGCGAGCGGCCCGAGGGCGAGCGGCCCGGCACACGGCGAGCGGTCCGGCACAAGGGCGGGGCGGCCCGGCACACGGCGAGAAGAGGGCATCGAGATGAAGGCGTTGACACCGAGCGGTGGGATCGGGTCCTGGGTCGTCCCCGAGGAGGTGCCGCAGCCCCGGCCGCGTCCCGACGAGGCGTTGGTCAAGGTGGAGGCGTTCGCGGTGAACCGGGGCGAGACCTTCCTGCTGGAGCATCCGCGCGCGGGACACCGGCCGGGCAAGGACGTGGCGGGGCTGGTGGTCCAGGCCGCGGCGGACGGCTCGGGGCCGGCGGTGTGCACCCGCGTCGTGGGGCACCCGATGGGAGGCGGGTGGGCCGAGTACGCCGCCGTGCCGACCTCCGCGCTCGCGCCGCTCCCCGAATCGATCCCCGCGACCGTCGCCGCCGCGCTGCCACTGGCCGGGTTGACCGCGCTGCGGCTGCTGCGTACGGCGGGGCCGGTCGCGGGCCGCCGACTGCTGCTCACCGGGGCGTCCGGCGGAGTCGGCCACTACGTCACCGAACTGGCCGCCGCGGCCGGGGCCGAGGTCACCGCGGTCACCCGGTCCCCGGAACGCGGCCGCCGCCTGGTCGAATTGGGCGCCGCGGCGGTCGTACACGACGTCGGCGACGCGGTCGGCCCGTACGACGTGGTGCTCGAATCCACCGGCGGCACCGAACTGCCCCGAGCGCTGGCGAAGTTGCGCCGACGGGGACTGCTGATCTGGTTCGGCCAGGCCAGCCGGACCCCGGTCACCCTCGACTTCTTCGACTTCTTCGCCGGGCCCGAGTCGGCCACCCTGCGCCACTTCCACTACATGGACTGCGACACGCCGTTCGCCGCCGACCTCGGCACGCTGGTGCGACTGGTCGCCGAGGCCCGGTTGAACCCCGAACTCGGTCTGGTCGCCGACTGGTCCGAGACCGCCGCGGTGCTCACCGACCTGCGCGAGCGGCACGTGCGGGGGAAGGCGGTACTGACGGTGTCGTGACCCCGCCCGCCTGCCCTCGCACCCCCCTGACCCATCCACGCCCCAGGAGTACGTCATGACCACCACCGCCCCCAAGGCCGTCGTCACCCGCTACGTCGAGGCCGTCGCCGACGGCGATCTGCCCACGATCCGGGCGAGCTTCGCCGAAAACGCCACCTGGACCTACCCCGGCGAACTGCCCATCTCCCGCACCTGGGTCGGCCGCGACACGATCATCGAGGACTTCCTCGGCGACGTCGGCGCGCTGCTGCGGCCGGAGACGGTACGGATTCGCCTGGTGTCGATCCACGCGGACGGCGACGTGGTGTTCGCCGAATGGACCTCGGACGCGGTCACGGTCGGCGGGGTCGAGTACCACAACCGGTGCCTCGGGATCTTCGAGGTGGCGGACGGCCGGATCGTGTCGGTACGGGAGTACGCGGACACCGGCCACACGGGTCGCGTGTTGTTCCCGAACCACGTCGTCGCGGCCTGACGCCCACCGAACCGTCGCCACCCGCCGCATCCGCACACAACGCCCGAAAGGCGATCACGACGACCATGACATCCACGAACGTGCTCCCCGATGTCTCCACCGTCTTCGAAATCCCGGGATTCCTGCCGCAGTTCGTCGCCGGCAACCGTACGCGGGCGATCGCCTGCGGGCTGGACCCGTACGAGTACGACCGGGTCACGGCGACCGACCTGGACACGCTCGCCGAGTGGCCGGCCGCGTTCCGTCGGGTCGGCGAGGCGTACTCGCGAGTGGGCGAGCGGCGTGCGGCGAGCGGTCACCAGGTGTCGGCGGGGGAGGCGTTCCGGACCGCCGCCCGGTGGCTGCACTGTGCGACGTTCCCGCCGGCCGCCGACCACACGGGCACGATCGTGGCGGCGCGCGCGGCCGACGCGGCGATGCGGCGGGCGTTCGGGTATCTGGATCCGGGTGCGGTGCGGATCGAGGGGGAGGGGTTCGCGGGATGGCTGCGCCGGCCGGTCGACGCGGCACTGCCGCCCCGGGTCGTGGTGGTGGCGCCGGGGTTGAACTCCGGCAAGGAGGAATTCCAGGCGGTGGACGAGGCGTTGCTGCGTCGCGGCCTGGGCGTCTTCTCCTTCGACGGTCCGGGCCAGGGGGTGCTGGTCGACACCGCGCCGCGGGCCGACTACCACCGCGTGGTGAGCCGGGTGATCGACGCCCTCGACGCGCGGGCGGACCTGGACACGCGCGGCGGGGTCGGACTGATCGGCCTGAGCCTGGGCGGCTTCTACGCGCTCCTGACCGCCGCCCACGAACCCCGCGTGGCGGCCGTCGTCGCGGTCAGCGGTCCGTATCGCCTGGACTGGCCGGAACTCCCGCTGTTCGTCCGAGAAACGCTCACGGTACGCACCGGAAGCCCGGCCGCCGCCAAGGAGTTCACCCGCCACGTCGATCTCACCGGCATCGCCGACCGCATCCACGCACCCCTTCGGGTGGTCGAGGGCGGCGAGGACATCACCCCCGGCGTACTGCCGGCCGCCCACGTGACCCACGACGCCCCCGAAGCGGAGATCCTGCTGATCCCCCACGGCGACCACCTACTCTGCAACGCCCAGGCGGCCTGGCTCCCCGACACAAGCGACTGGCTCACCGACCGCCTCGGCCAGGTTGCGGGCCGCGGCCGGGGACAACACGGTGTTGCCCTCGACGGCCACCCGGAGCAGCGCGACCAGGTCCTCCGACACGGTCACCCCCGGCCTCGCCGCGCGATCCGCCCGATACGGCCGACGGTGGGCACCGGTCTCGCCGGTTCATCCGAGACCGATCCGATCGTTCCCCCCGAATCAACGAAGGCATCGATCCCGACGAATCACCCGTTGGAGCTCGGGCGCGAGCACGCGCGGCGTGTTTAATCGGGGGTGCGGCTCGGGTTCGGGTGTGATGGAAGGAATCTCGGTGGGCGTGGTCGATCGGCAGGGGCTCGGGTTGTCCGGGATGGGAGCGGAGGCGGCCGGGCGCTTCGAGCGTGGGCTTGACGCGTTGTTGTTCTTTCGGGCGGAGGTTTCCGTCGAGGTGGAGGCCGTGTTGTCGGCGGCTCCCCAGGCGCCGATGGGGCATGTGTTCGCCGCCTATCTCGGGCTGCTTGGCACCGAGCCGGCCGATGCCGCCGCCGCGCGGGAGCGTTTCGCGGCGTTCGCGGCCGGTGGGGCGCGGGGGGATGCGCGCGAGTCGGCCCACCTCGAGGCCGCCGAGGCGTGGTTGGCGGGTGACATCCACCGGGCCGGGGACATCCTGCGCGACCTGGTCGTGGCGCACCCCCGGGACACGCTCGCGCTCGCGATCGGCCATCAGATCGACTTCTTCACCGGCGACGCGACCCGGCTGCGCGACCGCGTCGGCGGCGCGCTGAGCGCGTGGGAGCCGGACGATCCGCACTACGGGCCCCTGCTCGGGATGTCCGCGTTCGGCCTGGAGGAGACCGGCCACTACGAGCGTTCCGAACAGGCCGGACTGGCCGCCGTGGCGGCGCACCCGCGCGATGTGTGGGCGATCCACGCGGTGGTGCACACGTACGAGATGCAGGGCCGCTTCGCCGAGGGCATCCGCTTCCTGGACGCCCGGGTCGGCGACTGGTCGGGCGGCAACTACCTCAACGTGCACAACTGGTGGCACTACGGCCTGTACGCGATCGAGGCCGGCGCGATCGACCGGGCGCTGGCGATCTACGACGCCGTGCTGCACAACGACCACTCGATCGGCGCCGCGATGGAACTCCTGGACGCTTCCGCGCTGTTGTGGCGCATCCACCTGGCGGGCGGCGAACAGCCGAAGCGCTGGGCCCGACTGGCCGACGCGTGGGCGGCCCGCGCCGACGGCCCGTACTACGCCTTCAACGACGTGCACGCGGTGATGGCCTATCTCGGCGCCGCCCGGATCGCCGACGCCGAGGCGGTGGTCCGCGACCGGGAGCGGTGGCTGGCCGACCCGCACCCCGGGGTGAGCAACCACACGATGACCGCCGAGGTCGGCCTGCCGGTGTGCCGCGCGCTGGTCGCCTTCGAACAGGGGCGCTACCCGGACACCGTCGACATCCTCGCCCCGATCCGGCACCGCCTGAACACCTTCGGCGGCAGCCACGCGCAGCGCGACGCGATCCAGCAGACCCTGGTCGAGGCGGCCCTGCGCGCACAGCGGCACGACCTGGCCCGCACCCTCCTGAGCGAGCGGGTCAACCTGCGACCGAGCAGCCCGTACAACTGGCTGGGTCGGGCCCGGCTGGCCGAGGAACTGGGCCGGGCGGCCGAGGCGGCCACGGCCCGGGAGCAGGCGGTCGAACACACGAAGGCGATCACCGTCGCCTGGGGTCGCTGAGCGGCGGGCCGGACCGGGTCGCCCGGCGGCCGGCCGCCCCGCGGCCGTGCGCGAGAATGGCCGACCTGTCCGGGGCCGCGCGGATGAGCCGAGCCCTCCGACACCGTCGACGAGCGCTGGAGAGTGGTAGGCATGGGTGAGCCCCCGGTGACCGGGTCCGTGGTACGACGCGAGCCCCCGGACGACCCCGGACTCGCCGCCGCCGCCGCGCAGTCGCCCGGCGGCTCCGTCGCCGAGATCGACCCGGCCTACGCCGACGACCCGAACGGCTACGTGCCCGGCGAGGCGATCCGCGGCGCGTGGCTGGTCGGCCCCGACGGGGTGCTCACCGGGGAGTACCGGGAGAACCCGCACCACGGCCCGCCGCGGGACGACTTCGGCAAGCTGCTGGACCAGGACGCCTGGTTCGACTGGATCGGCGACGACCCGGCCGCCGCGCTGCGCGAAGCGGTCACCGACTGCTTCGCGGGTCAGGCCCCGGGCGCGACGCTGACCTGGATGAAGGTGCTCGAACCCCCGCGCGCCGCCACCACCGGCCGGCCCGACCCGGACGACGAGCAGTACCTGATCCCCACCCGCACCGCGCTCGCCGTCTGCTTCGCCGCCCAGATCCAGGCGCCGGACCGGGACCGGGCCACCGTGTGCGGCATCTTCACCTGGGCCGCGAGCGGCCTCGACCGCCCCGCCGAGCGCCGCGATCGGGTGTGGCTCGACCTGGACGGGACCGACCTGGACCTGGCCGAGGAGCAGCTACCGCCCCGGATGTACGCCCTGGACGAGGAAACGCCCTCCTGACCGGTCGCGGGCGCCGATCACCCCGCGACCGCCGATCACCCGACCGCCGATCACCCTGCCTCGCGCAACCTCGGCTTCAACTGCCGGGCGATCGCCTCCGCCAACCCCGGCGGCACCGCGTTGCCGATCTGCCGCGCGATCTCGGTCTTGGACCCGCACCACACGAAGGTCTCCGGGAAGGACTGGAGCCGGGCCGCCTCGCGGTGTGTGATCGGCCGGTTGACCCGGTCGGCCGGGTCGTCCGGGTTCCACTGCGGGTGCAGGTACTGGCCCTTCTCGGGCTTGTAGAACTCGGTTCGGATGGTCAGCGACGGGTGGCCCCAGCGCATCCGGCCCATCACATCCGTCGTGCCGGTCTTCTTGTTCCGCCAGCAGTCGGGAAGCAGGTGGTCGGGCAGGTCGAACCGGCCGCCGCCGGGCGGCACGCAGTCGTAGCGCAGCAGCGAGCGCTCGGTCGGCGTGCGGCCCAGGTGCAGGTCGGCCTCCTTGAACACGCCGGGCACCGGGCGGCCGAAGAACTCGGTCTTCGACGTGGGCAGGCTGGTCGTCCCGGGCACACGCGGCAGATCCGCGATCGCGTCCCGCACGGTGCTCCAGCGCAGTCGGCGGCCGGGGCCGTGGGTCGGCTCGGGTGCCTCGATCCGGCCGATCCGTGAGCCGATCACGATCGCCCGCTTGCGGCGCTGCGGAACGCCGTAGTCCACCGCCGGGAGCAGCGCGTCGGTCAGTTCGTACCCCTCCAGGAGGCCGCCGGGCTGCGCCTCGGCGAGCAACAGCGCGAACTCGGCGGACTTCTGGAAGCGGTCCACGTTCTCGATCACGAACACCTTGGGCTTGGCCCGACGCACGAAGCGCAGGTATTCCTTCCAGAGCTTGTTGCGCGGATCCTCCACGTTGCGGCTGCCGAGGTTGGAGAAACCCTGGCAGGGCGGGCCGCCGATGATCACGTCGGCGCGTGGGATGTCCCGGTCCGGGATCTCCGCGATGTCGCCCCAGCGCATGTGCGCCTCGCCGAAGTTGGCGGCGTAGGTCGCGGCCGCGTGCAGGTTCCACTCGACCGCCATGACCGGCCGAAAGCCCTTCGCGGCGGCGAACCCGGACGTCATTCCACCGCAGCCCGCGAACAGGTCGATCATGGTGATGGGTCGTGCCATGCGGACAGGTTAGCCGGCCGCGCGCCTGGCGATCACCGCATCCCGAACCCTGACCGCCGCGACCGCCGCGTCCTCGTGCTCCCAGACCCGCACGACCAACCAGCCGGCCTCGGCCATCCGCCGGTCGGTGTCCGCGTCGCGGGTGCGGTTTCCCTCGATCTTGGTCTTCCAGAACTCGGCGTTGCGCTTGGGCCAGGTCGCGTGCACCGGGCAGCCGTGCCAGAAGCAGCCGTCGACATAGACGGCGACCTTGGCCGGGCCGAAGACGACGTCGGCCTCGCGGCGGACGCCCTTGAGCGGGCGGCGGTGCACCCGGTAGCGCAGTCCCATGCCGTGCAGGACACGTCGCAGCGCGACCTCGACGTCGGTGTCCTTGCTGCGTTGGCGACTCATCCGGGCACGAGTCGCGTCGGTGGTGGTCAGGCTCGTCACGGGGACCATGGTGCACGCTCGCACCGTCATCGCGCGCGGCAACGGTGTTCAGGCCGGGTACGCACGCGCCTCGGTGGCCTTCACCGCCGCCCATACCGGCTTCCCGGGCGCGAGTTCGAGTTCGGCGACGGCCAGTGGCGTGACGTCGGCGAGCAGCGGCACCGGGCCGGTCAGCTCGACTCGCACCGTGTCGCCGTGCAGTTCCATGCCGTCCACCTCGACCTGCCACAGGTTGCGCGGGCTGCCGTCGGGGCGGCTGCGGTACAGCGTCACCGCCGATGGCGGGAAGGCCACGAACACCTCGGCCGCGTCCGGGAGTTCGGCGACCACCAGCCGCTGCCCGGCGGCTACCTCGACGCCACCGGGGGAGATGGTGCCGCGGTACAGGTTCAGGCCGACCAGGCGCGCCACGTAGTCGGTGCGCGGGTGCCGGGCCACCTCGGCCGGGGTGCCCTCCTGGACCGCGCGACCCGCCTCGATCACGGTGAGCCGGTCGGCCAGCACCATCGCGTCGAGCGGATCGTGGGTGATCACCACCGCGACGCCGTCGAAATCGGCGAGGTGCCGGCGCAGCGTGGCGCGTATCTCCACCCTGGTGCGCGCGTCGAGGGCGGCCAGCGGCTCGTCCAGGAGCAGCAGCCGCGGGTGGGTGGCCAGCGCCCGGGCGAGGGCGACCCGCTGCGCCTGGCCGCCGGAGAGCCGACCCGGCTTGACGCCGGCGTGCTCGGCCAGGCCGACCCGCTCCAGCCACTCGGCCGCCGCGGCGCGCGCCTCGCGCCGGCCGACGCCCTGGCAGCGCGGGCCGAAGGCGACGTTGTCCAGCGCGGACAGGTGCGGGAAGAGCAGGTAGTCCTGGAACACCACGCCCACCGGTCGCCGCTCGGGCGGGGTGTACCGGCGTCGGCCCGGATCCTCCAGGTCGACGCCGGCGAGTCGGGTGTGCCCGCCGCCGAGGGGGGTCAGGCCCGCCAGGGCGCGCAGCGCGGTGCTCTTGCCGGCGCCGTTGGGTCCGAGCAGCGCGACCACCTCGCCGGGTGCGGCGGTCAGGTGTACGTCCAGGCGGAACGCGTCGCGGGCGACCACGAGATGCGCGTCGAGACCGGAGGCCGCGTCGGGTGCCGCGTCGGGCGCCGTGTCGGATGCCTTGCCCGGGCCGGTCACGACGTGGTCATCCAACGCTCGCGCAGGCCCGCCAGGATCAGCACGGACACCGCCAACAACACCAGGGAGAGCACGATCGCCGCCTCCGGATCGGTTTCGAGCGCGAGGTAGACGGCGAGCGGCATCGTCTGGGTCTTGCCCGGGAAGTTGCCGGCGAAGGTGATGGTGGCGCCGAACTCGCCGAGCGCGCGGGCCCACGCGAGTACCGCGCCCGCCGCCACGCCCGGGGCGATCAGCGGCAGGGTGACCCGGCGGAACGCGGTCCAGCGGGACGCGCCCAGCGTGGCCGCGGCCTCCTCGTACCGCGGATCCGCCGCCCGCAGCGCGCCCTCGACGCTGATCACCAGGAACGGCATCGCCACGAACGCCTCGGCCACGATCACCCCGGTGGTGGTGAACGGCAGCGTGTAGCCGAACGTGTCGTCCAGCCACTCGCCGACGATGCCCCGGCGGCCCAGCACCAGGAGCAGCGCCACGCCACCCACCACCGGCGGCAACACCAGCGGCAGGGTGACCAGCGCGCGGACCAGGCGCCGCCCGGGGAAGTCGGTACGGGCGAGCAGCCACGCCAGCGGCACACCGAGCACGAGCACGATGCCGGTGGCCACGGTCGCGGTGAACAGCGAGAGCTTCAGCGCCTCGCGGACCTCGCCGCTGCCGAGTTGGCTCCCCAGGTCGCTCCACGGCGCCCGGATCAGCAGTCCGAGCAGCGGCAGCACCAGGAACACCAGGCCGATCAGGCCGGGGACGAGCAGGGCCAGGGGCGCGCCGCCGCGGCGCGGACGTTCGGCCCGCACGCGGCGGCGGACCCGGGGAGAGCCGATCACGGGGCCTGGAAACCCGCCGCGGTCAGCGCGGTGCGGCCGGGCTCGGCCAGGACGAAGGCGACGAACGCCTTGGCCGCGTCGGCGTTGGGCGCCTTCGCGAGCGGGACGATCGGGTACGTGTTGACCGCCTGGGCGGATTCGGGGAAGTCCACGCCGACCACCTTGGCACCCGCGGCCTTGACGTCGGTGCGGTACACGAGCGCGGCGTCCACCTCGCCGAGGGTGAGCTTGGTCAGCGCGGCCTTGACGTCCTGTTCGAGCGTCGACGGGGTGAACTTGACGCCGCCCGCGTCGAGCGCGGTCTTGGCGGCGGCGCCGCACGGGACCTGCGGGGCGCACTGGGCGACCTTGAGGCCGTCCTGCTTGAGGTCGGCGAGCGACTTGATGTTCTTCGGGTTGCCCGGGGCCACCGCGATCTGGAGGGTGTTCTTCGCGAACGCGGTGGGTGTGCCGTCGGCGCTCTTGCCGTCGGTGACGAGCTTCATGTTCTTCTCGTCGGCGGAGGCGAACACGTCGGCGGGCGCACCCTGGTTGATGCTCGCGGCGAGCGCCGAGCTGCCCCCGTAGTTGAACTTGACGGTGACGCCGGGGTGGGCGGCCTCGAACTGCTTGCCCAGCGCGGTGAACGTCTCGGTCAACGAGGCGGCGGCGAACACGGTGACGGTGCCCTTGAGCGGCTTGGCGTCGGCGGCGGGCGTGCTGCCGGGAGCCTGCGTGGCGGCCTTCGGGGTGTCCTTGTCGCTCTTCTTCCCGTCGTCGTCGCCGCACGCGGCGAGGGTCACCATCGCCCCCGCGAGCAGCGTCGCCGCGATCGCCCGCCTGGCTCGCACCGTCCCGATTGCGCCCACTGTGCCCACTCCCAGCTATTCGAGGGAGTGCTCGCGCGCGCCCTCGGTCCGCTCCACCATGACATTCGTCGACTTCACCACCGCGGTGGCGAGTACGCCGACCCGCAGGCCGAGTTCGTCCGCGGCCTCGGCGCTCATCAGCGAGACCACCCGATACGGCCCGGCCTGGATCTCGACCTGGGCCATCACCGTGTCCTTGCGGACGTCGGTGACGATGCCGCGGAAGCGGTTGCGCGCCGACGACCAGCCGAGCCGTTCGCTGTCCGCGCGGGCGTCGCCGGCGGCCGTCGAGCGGGCGAACGCGGCCAACGCCGCACCGTCCACCACCCGCCGGCCGTTCTCGTCCCGCCGCGCGTCGAGTCGACCGGAGTCCACCCATCGCCGCACCGTGTCCGCGCTCACACCGAGCAGAGCCGCCGCGTCACCGATCCCGAACGTGTTCACGGCCGGGATCCTAGCCACGCGCGCCTCTCCCGCAGAGCGAAGCCGATGTACGCAGGCGGCGGCGGGGCCGTCGCCTGCGGAGCGTCATCCTTGCAGATACCAGGATGTTTCCGCCATGGGCCTCGCAGATTCGATCCGACCGGCCGTCCGCGGCGGCGTCGTGGTCGCTGTGTCGGACCCGGCCGGCAGGGTGGCGATCGTGCATCGAGACGACGTGTGGAACCTGATCGAGGAAGCCCGCCGGGCCGACCCCGACCCGAACGAACGCCTGCGCGTGTTGTGCGATCGGCTCTCGGGCCTTCCGCTGCCGGAGATCGTGGGCTTCCAGATCGGCCTGGACGAGGTGCGCCGGCCGCTGGACACGTGGGTGTCGTGGGCCGCCGCCGCGCGGATCATGGGCGGTTTCTGCTCCGACGACGGCTTCTGGTACTTCCAACCCTGGGTGATCGGCCTGGGCCGCGACGCCTACGAGCGGGTGGTCGCGAACCCGGACGCGCTCGCCGACCTGCCGGAGGTGCGGTGCCTGGCCGGCCGGCCGTTCGAATCCTGGTCCGACGCGGAATGGCCGCAGTGGGAGGAACTGGCCTACGTCGCCGAAGAGGCGTACGAGGCGCGAACGGGACAGGAGGACGGCCTGGAAAACGCCCTGGACGCCCTGGGCATCGACCTCGCGGCCGATCCGAACCCGCCGGACGACGGCCTCACCGACACCGCCCGAGCCCGACTCCTCCCCAGGCTCCACGCCCTCTTCCCCTGACCCGAGACGGTGAGGCGGGCGACGGCTTCGACCGAGTGGACCCGCCCACACGGCGGGCGCCGACGCTATCGGCGGAGGATGGGCGCGAGGTCCTTCAGCCAGGCGTCGCGCGCACTCGTCCACTCGGCCGCGCAGCCGGCGACGCGTTCCCGTGGCAGGAGGCTCGTGTTCGCCAGGTCGGGATTCCGGTCGGGGGCGGCGCCGTAGAGCCGGCAGAGGTGATCGGCGGCGCGCACGAGATCCGGTGCGTGCTCGTCCTTCGCATCGCGAGCGGCCCTGCCGGCCTCCGCCGCCGAAAGCCGATACTCCTCCACGGCCGCCCGCAACCGCCGCTCCCCGCCCACCCCTTGCCGCAGCAACATCAGCGCGGCGAACCGATCCGCCGCATCCTCCTCGGCGCGTTCGTCGAGGGGCAACCGCAGGACGTCGACGAGGGCGTGGCCGGCCTCGTGGTACAGGGTCTCCACCAGGACGGCGACGACCTCGTCGTCGGCCGGCCGATGGCCACCACGCTCGAACAGACCACGCTCGTCCGCGACATCGTCGTAACACACCTCGATGCGACGGGTTTCGGGATCGTACGCGGAACCCTCCCCACCACAGGAACGCCCGACGACGACGATCTCCCGCCCGGGGTCGACGAATGCCCCGAGCGCCTCGACCGCCTCCTCCATGGGCCGTCGAGCACGCAGAAACCCCGCATCCCCCCGATCCGCGAAATCCGGCTCCTCATAACGAACCACGAAGCCACCACCACGCCCCGGCCCCGGAGCCGGCAAGTCCTTCGTGTCCGTAGGCCGAACCTCGTCCGCATCGCCCCCGGCCAAACCACATCCCCCGACCAGGACCACCACGACGAGCCCCACCCGGACCCGCCCGCGCCACCGCCCGCCCCCACCCCAAGCCCGCATGTGCCGAAGGTATACGCGCCATCCACCGAGCGGAGCGATCGTCGTGCGACCGGTGGGCCGGTGGTCAGAGCCAGGTGTATGTCTCGTCGGTCACCGGGGGCAGGGCGGCGTCGGTGGTGGGGGCATGGGGGGTGGGCAGGGCGGTGAGGGACCCGGTGATCGGTGGGAAGACGGGGAGTTCGGCGGTCTTGCGGTAGTCGATCCAGACGATCGTGCCGACGTCGTGGCTTCCGTCGGGGAGTTCGTCCCGCTCGTGCGCCGCGAGGCGGGCGCGGATCTCGGGGGTGATGTGCAGGCGGTGGATCAGGTGGAGTTTGCGTGGCGGTGGGGTGCGACCCGGGCGGCTGACGCGCTGGTCGAGGATCCACAACAGCTCGCCGCCCTCGGCCCGCTCGACGTCGAGGTCGAGTTCTTCGACGAGTTCGCGGCGTAGGGCCTTTGCGAAGTCCTCGCCCTCCTCGACGTTGCCGCCGGGCAGGACGTAGAGGGGGGACCCGCCATGTTCACGTCGGATCAGGGCGATCTCGGCGCCGCAGAAGACGAGGGCGCCGACCCGGACCTTGATCCGGGAGAACGGGACCGCCGTCGGGTCCGGGTCCGGGGGGTGTGTCATGGCGCTCAGTATCGCGACTCGGCCCCCGGGACCCGGGCGGGCAGGCGCAGTTCATCGAAACGGCGCTTCCGGCGGAGAACGGCGTATCGCTCGCCGAAGCCCGCGTCCGGGCCCTGGTCCGCTCGGGCGCCCGTTCACTCCGGCCGATCTCGCCGCCCATGCGAACACCGGTGGGCGCACCCTCACCGGCGTTCACGCGTGTGTGAGGGCGCCGGCTTCCGTTCGGGCCGGAGCCGTGCCGCTCGCCGTCACCTCGAACTCCTCCGGCCGGATGCCCAGCATCCGGCCCAGTTCGGTGCGCCCTGCCTCGGTGGCTCGGACCGCGCGGCCCGTGCCGACACGTTCGGTCCAGCCCCGGGACAGGAACAGCCGGCACAGTTCGGCGCCGGCCGTGCCGGCCAGGTGGTGGCGGCGTTCGGTCCAGTCCAGGCAGGGGCGGGCCAGGGGGCGTTTGCCGGAGGTGGTGAGGTCGGCGCCAAGGTCCGTGAGCCAGGTCAGGCCCGCGTCGGTGATCGCGAAGCCGGCGTCCTGGCGGAGCAGGTCCCGGGCGGTGAGCGCGTCGGTGATCGCCACGCCGAGGCGGCCGGCCAGGTGGTCGTAGCAGGTGCGCCCCCGGGCCAGGGCCGCGCCGGCCGAGTGCGCCCGCAGCGACGTCGCCGGCCGGGGCGTCGCCGGCGCCGAGTACGTGGCCAGGTCCTCGACCAGCCGCGCCACCCCCGCGTCGGCCAACCGCACATACCGGTGCCGCCCCTGCCGCTCCCCGACCAGCAGGCCGCCCTCGACGAGTCGGGTCAGGTGCTCGCTGATCGTGGACGGCGCGACCCCGCAGTGCCGGGCCAACTCGCCGGCGGTCCAGGCCCGCCGATCCAGCAGGGCCAGGCACACCGCCGCCCGCGTCTCGTCCGCGAGCAACGCGGCGAGCGCGGCGAGGCGAGGCACCGAATCCGGATCGGAGGCACGTGCGATCGAGTCCATGCCGCCATCATCACCCCGGGACGCTTCGGCCCGGACCGAAGGGTTCGCCGCCGCCGACAGGCCGTGCGCGCGTCCGGCTCTGTCAGGATGGGGGCGTGTTCCTACCGCTCACGGGTGTCACCGTCGTCTCGCTCGAACAGGCCATCGCCGCGCCCTACGCCACGCGCCAACTGGCGGATCTCGGTGCCCGGGTGATCAAGATCGAGCGGCCCGGCGCGGGGGATTTCGCCCGGGCGTACGACGAGACCGTCGAGGGTTTGTCCAGCCACTTCGTCTGGGCCAATCGGGGGAAGGAAAGTCTGACGCTCGACGTGAAGGACGAGCGGGCGCCGGAGATTTTGGATCGACTGCTGGCCCGGGCCGATGTGTTCGTCCAGAACCTGGCTCCGGGCGCGGCCGATCGGCTCGGGCTCGGCGCGGCGGAATTGCGGGCCAGATTTCCGCGGCTGATCGTTTGTGGAATATCGGGTTACGGGACCGCGGGGCCCTATCGGGACAAGAAGGCGTACGACCTGCTCGTGCAGTGCGAGGCGGGACTGCTGTCGGTCACCGGTACCGCCGAGGAGCCGGCCAAGGCGGGGATTCCGATCGCCGACATCGCCGCCGCGATGTATGCCTTCACCGGATTGCTCACCGCGCTCTACGAGCGGCAACTCACCGGCGAGGGCAGCTCTTTCGAGGTCTCCATGCTCGACGCGCTCGGCGAGTGGATGGGGTTCCCGTACTACTTCGCGACCTACGGCGGCACACCCCCGCCGCGAACCGGGGCCCGGCATGCGGCGATCGCGCCCTACGGGCCGTACCGCGTGGGCGGCGGCGGGCAGGTGTTCGTGGGTGTGCAGAACGACCGGGAGTGGGCCGCGCTGTGTGAACGGGTGCTCGGGCGGCCGGAGTTGGTCGATGATCCGGACTTTCGCAACAATTCGCTGCGGGTGGCGGCCAACGAGCGGCTCACCGCGCTGATCGAGGCGGCCTTCGCGGACCGTACGGCCGACGAGATCGTGGCGAGCCTGGACGCGGTCGGCATCGCCAACGCCCGGATGCGTACCGTCGCCGAATTCGCCGACCACCCGCAACTCGCCGCCCGCGACCGACTGCGCACCGTCGACTCCCCGGCCGGCCCGCTGCGCGCGTTGCTGCCGCCGGTCACGGTGGCCGGCCGCGAGCCGGCGATGGGCCCGATCCCGGCGGTCGGCGAGCACACGGAGGCGATCCTCGCGGAGCTGGGGTTCACCGAGCCGAAGCCCGCCGGCGAGTAGGTGACGCGCGGCCCGCCACCGGAAATACTTCTCCGCCTCCCGATCTCCGCGACATTTCCGTGCTAGCCTTGGGGCAGTTGCAGTAGTGGTTCCCATGAATTTTGTGAGCGCCTTACGGTCGTGACCGTCGGGCGCTTTTTGTTTGTCCAGAACCGGATTCGTGTGACGAGTGAATTGCTGTTGCGGCCTGTGGATGTGCATGTGTGCACGTCCACATTCGGCACCACGAAGGAGATTTGTATGGCTACTGGAACCGTGAAGTGGTTCAACGCGGAAAAGGGCTTCGGCTTCATCCAGGCGGACGACGGCGGCCCGGATGTCTTCGCGCACTACTCGGCGATCCAGTCGCAGGGCTTCCGTGAGCTGACCGAAGGTCAGAAGGTCACCTACGACTCCGTGCAGGGCCAGAAGGGCCCGCAGGCGGAGAACATCACCGTCTGATCCACGCCGCACCACCCGAACGGCCCGTCCCCTTCCCGGGGCGGGCCGTGTGTGCGTACCGGAGCGATCCCCGCGCGTTGCATGATGCCCCCATGGCATACATCGGCAACGACGAGCACGTCGGCCGCATGCGCGTGATCCGCGCGTGCGGCCGGATCCTGTCCGGGGTACGGCCCGCCACGGTCGCCGAGCGGCTGGCCCGGCTCGACACCTACGTGCGGGAGAACGTCGACCCCGACGAATGGCCCGACACCTACGGCGACGGCGGCGCGGTCGCCCGCCTGGAGGCCCGGACCGCCGAGCTGCTCGGCACCGAGGCCGCGCTGCTCTTCCCCACCGGCACGATGGCCCAGCAGGTCGCGCTGCGCATCCACGCCGGGGCCACGGGATCCGACGTGGTCGGCATCCACCCCCGCGCCCACCCGTTGACCTACGAGCGCGACGCGATCTCGGTCCTGTCCGGGCTCCGGCCGCTCGTGCTCGCCCGGGGGCCGGGGCAGATCACCGCCGACGACGTCCGGAGCAGCGCCGAGCGGTTCGGCACACTCTTCTACGAACTCCCGCTGCGCGACCACGGTTTCGTCCTGCCCGCCTGGGACGACCTGATCGCCGTCGTGCAGGCCGCCCGGGATCGGGACGCCGCGCTGCACCTGGACGGCGCCCGGCTGTGGGAGAGCACCACCGGGCTCGGACACCGGCTGACCGAGATCGTCGACCTGTTCGACTCGGTGTACGTGTCCTACTACAAGGGTCTCGGCGCGAGCGCCGGGGCGGCTCTCGCGGGCGACGCCGAGCTGATCGAGGAGGCGCACGCGTGGCGCCACCGCTACGGCGGGCGACCGTTCCAGGCCTGGCCGATGGCGCTGGAGGCGCTGGCCGCGCTCACCGAGACCCTGCCCCGGCTGGCGACCTGCGTCGGGCATGCCGCGACGGTGGCGGCCGGCCTCGCCCGGGTGCCGCAGACCAGGGTGTTCCCGGCGGTCCCGCACACCCACCAGTTCCAGGCGTGGCTGCCGTACCCGGCCGAACTGCTCAACCGGGTCAACGTCGAGTACGCCGTCGAGCGTGGCGTGTGGCTCACCGGCCGCTGGACCGAGCCCGGGCCGCCGGGCCTGTCGTACACGGAGATCACCGTCGCCGAACCCGCCCTGGAGTGGACCGAGGACGAGGTCGCCGACGAGTTCGGCGCATTCGTGGAGCGGGTCCGCAAAAGCGGCTGAGCGCGGGCGCGGCGACCGGCGGCCGTCGGTGACATGTGTCACCCCCGCCGCCCACGCCGATCCGGGCATGTTGCGTCAAGGCGGGCCACTGAGCAATGCTGGCCCCGCGCCGGCCCTACCGGCGCGGGGAGGGCGTGGCAGGAACCCGGTGTGATCCCGGGACGGTCCCGCCACTGTGACCGGCTCCGCCGTACGACGTCGTCCGACGTCGACCACGGCGCGACCGGGAGTCAGGAACTGCGCGTCTCACCCCGAGTCCGATGGGGCGCGGACCCCGGAGAGGCGCTTCCAGGTGACGATTTCGTCCTGCCGGCGTTCTTGCACACCCAGCCGACGTACACCCAGCCGACGTACGCCCGGCGGCCACCCGCTCGCCCACCCCACGCCCGGCGGCCACACGCCCCGCCGGTCGGCCCGCGGCATCGTCCCCGCCGGAGGCTCCCGGTGATCCTCCTCCTCTCCACCTCCGACACCGACCTGCTCAGCGCCAAGGCGAGCGAGGGCGACTGGCGCCTGGCCAACCCCTCCCGGGTCGACGTGGCGGACCTGCCCGCGCTCCTCGACGGCACCGACCTCGTCGTGGTCCGCCTGCTCGGCGGCCGGCGCGCCTGGGAGGCGGGCCTGGACGCGCTGCTCGCCGGACCGCGCCCGGTGGTCGTGGTCAGCGGCGAACTCGCCGCCGACGCGGCGCTGATGGAATTGGCCACGGTGCCCGCCGGGGTGAGCGCCCAGGCGCACGCCTACCTCGCCCAGGGCGGCCCGGCCAACCTGACCCGGTTGTACCGCTTCCTGTCCGACACGCTGCTGCTCACCGGCTTCGGCTTCGAGCCGCCCGTCGAGGTGCCCTCCTGGGGGCGGCTCGACCGCACGGCGTCCGGCGGCGACGGTCCGGCGGTGGGCGTGCTGTACTACCGCGCGCACCACCTGGCCGGGAACACCGCGTTCGTGGCCGACCTGTGCACGGCGATCGAGAACGCGGGCGGGCGGCCGGTACCGATCTGGTGCGCCTCGCTGCGCGGCGCCGACGAGTCGTTGTTCGCCGCGCTCGGCGAAGTGGACGCACTCCTGGTCACCGTGCTCGCGGCGGGCGGCGCCGGTGGGGCCAAGCCCGCCGAGGTGTCCGCCGGCGGCGACGACGAGCAGTGGGACGTCGGCGCGCTGGCCGGACTCGACATCACCATCCTCCAGGCGCTCAACCTCACCACCAGCCGGGCCGAGTGGGAGGCCGGCGACGCGGGCCTGTCACCGCTGGACGCGGCCACCCAGGTGGCCGTACCCGAGTTCGACGGCCGGCTGATCACCGTCCCGTTCTCGTTCAAGGAGACCGGCGCGGACGGCCTCACCCACTACGCCGCCGATCCCGAACGGGCCGCCCGGGTGGCCGGGATCGCGGTACGACACGCCCTGCTCCGGCACGTACCGGCCGCGGAGCGCCGGGTCGGCGTGGTGCTCTCCGCGTACCCGACCAAACACTCCCGGATCGGCAACGCCGTCGGCCTGGACACCCCCGCCTCGGCGGTCGCGCTGCTGCGCGCGATGCGCGCGGCCGGCTACGACGTCGGCGCGCTCGACGGCGCCGACGCGCTGCCCGGCCTGGAACCCCCGGACGGCGACGCGCTGATCCACGCGCTGATCGCGGCCGGCGGCCAGGACCCCGAGTGGTTGACGGAGGGTCAGCTCGAAGGCAACCCGGTCCGGATCTCCGCCGCCGCCTACCGCGAGCGCTACGCCACCCTGCCGCTCGGACTGCGCGCGAACATCGAGGAGCACTGGGGCCCGCCGCCCGGCGAGCTGTACGTGGACCACTCGCGCGACCCGGAGGGCGAGATCGTGCTCGCCGCGCTGCGCGCGGGCAACGTCATCCTGATCATCCAACCGCCGCGCGGCTTCGGCGAGAACCCGGTCGCCATCTACCACGACCCGGACCTGCCGCCGAGCCACCACTACCTGGCCGCCTACTGGTGGCTGGACGCGCCCGCCGGGCCGGCCGGCTTCGGCGCACACGCCCTCGTACACCTGGGCAAGCACGGCACGTTGGAGTGGCTGCCGGGCAAGAACCTGGGGTTGTCCGCGGAGTGCGGCCCCGACGCGGTGCTGGGCGATCTGCCGCTGGTGTACCCGTTCCTGGTCAACGACCCGGGCGAGGGCGCACAGGCCAAGCGGCGCGCGCACGCGATCATCGTCGACCACCTCGTGCCGCCGATGGCGCGCGCCGAGACGTACGGCGACCTGACCCGGCTGGAGCAACTGCTCGACGAATACGCCAACGTGCAGGCGCTCGACCCGGCCAAGGGCCCGGCCCTGCAGAGCCAGATCTGGACGCTGATCCAGGCCACCAAGCTGGACCACGACCTGGGCATCACCGACCGGCCGCACGAGGCCGAGTTCGACGACCTGATCCTGCACCTGGACGGATGGCTCTGCGAGGTCAAGGACGCGCAGATCCGCGAGGGCCTGCACATCCTGGGCGACGCGCCCACCGGCGAGGGCCGGATCAACCTGGTCACCGCGATGTTGCGGGCGCGCCAGGTGTGGGGCGGACGGGCCGCCGCGCTGCCGGGGTTGCGCGAATCCCTCGGCCTGGTCGAGGGCGGCGGCGCCTCGCGCACCGAGACCGACGACGCCGAGGACCGGGCGCATCGGCTGGTCGCGGCGATGGAGGCGGCCGACTGGGACCCGACCCGGGCGGCGGCCGTCACCGCCGAGGTGCTGGGCGACGAATCGCCCGCCGTCGCCGAGGTGTTGGCGTTCGCGGCGACCGAGATCGTGCCGCGCCTGGACCGCACCGGGGACGAGATCGGCGCGGTGCTGCACGCCCTGGAGGGCGGCTACGTCGCGGCCGGGCCCAGCGGTTCGCCGCTGCGCGGGCTGGTCAACGTGTTGCCGACCGGCCGCAACTTCTACACGGTGGATCCGAAGGCGATCCCCAGCCGACTGGCCTGGGAGACCGGACAGGCGCTCGCCGACTCGCTGTTGGCCCGCTACCGCGCCGACAACGACGGGAACTGGCCGCGCTCGGTCGGCCTTTCGGTCTGGGGCACCAGTGCGATGCGGACCAGCGGCGACGACATCGCCGAGGTGCTGGCGCTGCTGGGCGTGCGGCCGATCTGGGACGACGCGTCGCGCCGGGTGACCGGGATCGAGACGATTTCGCCCGCCGAACTGGGCCGCCCGCGCGTGGACGTCACCGTGCGTATCTCCGGCTTCTTCCGGGACGCCTTCCCGCACGTGGTGTTGCTCCTCGACGACGCGGTGCGGCTGGCCGCCGAGGCGGACGAGCCGGACGAGGACAACTACGTCCGGGCGCACGTGCGGGCGGACGTCGCGCGGCACGGCGACGCACGGCGCGCCACCACGCGCGTGTTCGGCTCGCGTCCGGGCGCGTACGGCGCGGGCCTGCTGCCGCTGATCGACGCGCGCACCTGGCGCGACGACGCGGACCTGGCCGAGGTGTACGCGACGTGGGGCGGCTACGCCTACGGGCGCGGCCTGGACGGGGTGTTCGCGCGCGAGGACATGGAGGACGCGTACCGCAGGATCGCGGTCGCGGCCAAGAACACCGACACGCGCGAGCACGACATCGCCGACTCGGACGACTACTTCCAGTACCACGGCGGCATGGTCGCCGCGGTGCGCGCGCTGACCGGGACCGCTCCGGCCGCCTACATCGGCGACTCGACCATGCCCGACGCGGTCCGCACCCGCACCCTCCAGCAGGAGACCGCCCGGGTGTTCCGCGCCCGGGTGGTCAATCCGCGCTGGATCGAGGCGATGCGCAAGCACGGCTACAAGGGCGCGTTCGAGCTGGCGGCCACCGTGGACTACCTGTTCGGCTACGACGCCACCACCGGCGTGGTGGCGGACTGGATGTACGAGAAGCTCGCGGGCGAATACGTCCTGGACGAGACCAACCGCGAGTTCATGCGCACGTCCAACCCGTGGGCGCTGCGCGGGATCGCCGAGCGGCTCCTCGAGGCGGCCGACCGGGGCATGTGGGAGAAGCCGGAGGCGGCCACGCTCGACGGGCTGCGCGAGGTGTACCTGGATGTCGAGGGCGATCTCGAAGGCGGCGAGGACGCGGGGGATGGCTGAGCGGGAGACCGGGGCCGGGCTGGTGTCGGAGGCGGTGTCCCTGATGGGGGCGCCGTTCACCGGCACCGGTCCGGTGTCCGTGGTCGGGATCGGGGACGACGGCTGGGTCGGACTGTCCGAGGCGGCCCGGGACTCGGTGCGCGAGGCCGAGGTGTTGGTCGGCGGAGCGCGGCACTTGGCGATGGTGCCCGACACCAAGGCCGAACGGATCGCTTGGCCGTCGCCGTTCCAGGTGGGCTTCGTGGCCCACCTGGCGGCGTCCCGGCGGGTGTGCGTACTGGCCAGTGGCGACCCGATGTTCTTCGGCGTCGGGGCCACGCTGGTCCGGAGGTTGGGCGCCGATCGGGTCACCGTGCTGCCGGCGGCCTCGTCGGCGTCGTTGGCCTGCGCGCGGCTCGGCTGGTCGACGCAGACCGTGGCGGTGGTCAGCGCGGTGGGCCGACCACTCGACACCCTGGCCGCCGAACTGGCCACGGACCAGCGGGTGTTGGTGCTCAGTGCGGACGGGCTGACGCCGGGTCGGGCGGCGGCACTGCTGGTGGCGCGCGGGTTCGGGACGAGCGAGGTCACCGTGCTCGAACACCTCGGCGGCCCGGACGAGTCGATGTGGCGCGGCACCGCCGACGCGCTCGCGGCGGCCCCGGAGCGGCGGTTCGCGGACCTGAACGTGGTCGCCGTCGCGTGTGGGCCGGGGCCGGGACTGAGCCGGCTGGCCGGCCTGCCGGACGACACCTACACGCACGACGGGCAGTTGACCAAAAGGGAGATCCGGGCGGTGACGCTGGCCGCCCTTGGGCCGCGCCCCGGCGAACTGCTCTGGGACGTCGGCGCGGGCAGCGGCAGCATCGGGATCGAGTGGATGCGCGCTCATCCGCACTGCCGGGCCACGGCGTTCGAGGCGCGTGCGGACCGGGCCGAGCGGGCGGCGGCGAACGCGATCGCGCTCGGCGTGCCGGATCTGCGGATCGTGGTCGCCCGGGCGCCGGAGGCGCTGTACGGGGAGACGCCTGACGCGGTCTTCATCGGCGGCGGGCTGACGACGCCCGGCGTGGTCGAGCGCTGCTGGCACGCGCTGCGCCCGGGCGGACGATTGGTGGCCAACGCCGTGGTCGCCGAGTCCGAGGCCGAGTTGGTGCGGCAACGCGCGGTTTTCGGCGGCGAGTTGACCCGCCTTCAGGTTACCCGGTCCGGCCCGGTGGGCTCGTTCACCGGGTGGCGGCCGGCGATGCCGGTCACCCAATGGGTGGCCGTGAAACCCGTGTCCGTTTTCCCCTCCGACGAGGAGCAGTCCCACCCATGACCGTGCACTTCATCGGCGCCGGCCCCGGCGCCGCCGACCTGATCACGGTGCGGGGGCTGCGCATCATCGCCGCGTCGCCGGTGTGCCTGTACGCGGGCGCACTCGTACCGCGCGAACTGGTCGAGGCCGCACCGCCCGGCGCCCGCCTCGTGGACACCGCCGACCTGAACCTGGATCAGATCGTGGAGGAACTGCGGGCGGCGCACGCCGCCGGGCACGACGTGGCCCGCCTCCAGTCGGGGGACACCTCGTTCTTCAGCGCGGTGGCCGAGCAGCAGCGCCGCCTCGACGCGCTCGGCATCCCGTGGGACATCACCCCGGGCGTACCGGCGTTCGCCGCCGCGGCGGCGGCCATGGGCCGGGAGTTGACGCTGCCGACGGTGGGTCAGACGGTGATCCTGACCCGGGTCGCGGGCAACGCGACGGCGATGCCGCCCGGCGAGGACCTGGCCGGCCTCGGCCGCTCCGGCGCGCTGCTCGTGCTGCACCTGGCGGTGGGCCAAGTCGAGCGTGTGGTGGCCGAATTGACCCCGCTGTACGGCCCGGACTGCCCGGTCGCGGTGGTCGCCCGCGCGTCGCGCCCCGACGAGCTGATCGTGCGCGGCGAACTGGCCGACCTGGTGTCGCTGGTGCGCGACAACGGGATCAGGGCGGTGGCGGTCATCATGGTCGGCCGCGTGCTGGGCGAACCGGGTTTTTGCGACAGCCACCTGTACAGCGAGGCGCGCGACCGGGCAGCGGCGTCGCAGCCGGCCGGATGAACGGGCGGGCGCCGCTACCCGGGTTCGGCGCGGCCGACGATCGTGCCGCCGCGGTCGATCGCGATCACGTCCACGGTGATCGGGGTCTCGCTGCCGCGCAGGAGGTCGCGCGCCGCGTCCCGAGCGGCCTCGGCCACCGCGTCGCCGAGCGGGACCCCGGCGGCACGGGCCAGTTGCAGGGCGTGCAGCGCGGTGTTCGCGGCGCGGATGTTCGCGACCAACTCCGCGTCCCCGCCCACCGCCGCGGCTCGCTCGGCGAGGTGGTCCAGGTTCACCTGCGAGCGGCCCGAGTGCAGGTCGAGATGTCCGTCGGCGAGCTTGGAGAGTTTGGCGAAGCCGCCGGCGATGGTCAACCGCGAAATCGGGTGCCGGCGCAGGTACTTGAGCAGCGCACCCGCGAAGTCGCCCATGTCCAGCAGGGCCGTGCCGGACAACCCGTGCAGCTCGGCGCCGACCCGCTCGGACGTGGTGCCGGTGGCGCCGAGCACGTGCGTCTCGCCGGTGGCCGCCGCGACGTCGATGCCCCGGCGGATCGAGTCGATCCAGGCCGAGCACGAGTAGGGGATCACGATGCCGGTGGTGCCCAGGATGGACAGGCCGCCGAGGATGCCCAGGCGCGGATTCCAGGTCCGCTCGGCGATGCGCTCGCCGTCGTCCACGGACAACTCCACCGTGACGTCACCGGTGCCGCCGTACGCGCCGGCCACCCGCGCCACCGCCTCGCGCATCAGCATGCGCGGGACGGGATTGACCGCCGGTTCGCCGACGGGCAGCGGCAGACCGGGCAGCGTCACGGTGCCGACCCCGGGCCCGGCCCGGAACGTCACCCCGGACCCGGCCGCCGCGTGCCGCACGGTGGCCCGGATCAGCGCACCGTGGGTGGCGTCCGGATCGTCCCCGGCGTCCTTGATCACACCCGCCATCGCCACGTCGGCGCCACGCTCCTCGACCGCGAGGGCGAACGCCGGCGTCTGCCCGCCGGGCAGGTACACCGTCACCGGATCCGGGAACTCGCCGCTCAGCAGGGCCTGATAGGCGGCCGTGGTGGCGGCCGTGGCACACGCCCCGGTGGTCCAGCCGCGACGCAGCGGGCGATCGGGGCGCGTCATCGGAGCGGGAGCCGATCATGAGCGAGGCGACACCATCCGGCCGGCCGGCCGACGGTCGGGTGCTGCTGGTGCTCGGCGGCACCTCCGACGCCCGGACCCTGGCCGCACTCGTCGCGGACACGCCCGGACTGCGGGTGGTGTCGTCGCTGGCGGGGCGGACCCGGGCGCCGGTGTTGCCGGTCGGCGAGTCCCGGGTGGGCGGCTTCGGTGGAATACCCGGCCTGGTGGCCTGGCTGCGGGACCGGGACGTGGCGGGCGTCGTCGACGCCACCCACCCGTTCGCGGCCCGCATCTCGGCGCACGCGGTCGCCGCCTGCGCCGAGGTCGGCGTACCGCTCCTGCGGCTGCAACGGCCGGGCTGGACGGCCGTGCCGGGCGACGACTGGCACCCGGTCGACTCGGCCGAGCACGCCGCACGGGTGTTGCCCGGACTGGCCCGCCGGGTGTTCCTGACCACCGGGCGCCTGGAGACCGCGCCGTACGCGCACCTGGACCATCTGTGGTTTCTGCTGCGCAGCGTCGAGCCGCCCACCGGCGCACTGCCCCGGGCCTGCGAAGTGCTTTTGGCCCGGGGCCCGTTCACGGTCGAGGACGAGATCGCGCTGATGCGCGACCGCCGCGTCGAGGCGATCGTCACCAAGGACAGCGGCGGCACCCAGACCGCGGCCAAACTCACCGCGGCCCGCGAACTCGGCCTGCCCGTGGTGCTGATCCGCCGTCCCGAGGCGACCGCGCCGGAACAGGTCGCCGACGCGGCGAGCGCCGCGCGCTGGGTCCTGGCCAGGGCGGCCGTCGGCGGGGCGCCGGGCGGGGCGTGAGGCGTACATATCAGTCACTGTGCCATAAATCCGCACCTCGACCCCGCCCCGCACGCTCAGGCGGGGTAGCGACGCGGCGTGTACACGCCGGTGCCGCCGTCGGGGCGCGGGTAGGCGCGGGTCTGGGACGAGCCGATGATCAGCAGCGTGCGCATGTCGACCACGTCCGGGTCCAGGTCGGCGAGGCGGACCACCCGTACCGACTCGCTCGCACCGCCGACGTCGCGACCGACCACCACCGGGGTGTCCGGCGAGCGGTGCTTCAGGAACAGGTCGCGGGCCTCGGCGACCTGGGTCCGCCGGGTCTTGGAGGCCGGGTTGTAGATCGCCACCGCGAGGTCCGCCTCGGCGGCGGCGGTCAACCGGCGCTCGATCACGTCCCACGGCTTGAGGATCGCGGACAGGCTGATCACACAGAAGTCGTGGCCCAACGGCGCACCCGCGCGCGCCGCCACGGCCTGCATCGCGGACAGCCCCGCGACCACCCGGACCGGGACCTCGGTGCTCGTCTCGTGTGCGGCCTCCAGTACGGCCGAGGCCATCGCGAACACGCCCGCGTCGCCGGAGGAGACCACCACGACCCGGCCGCCCGCCTCGGCCAACGCGATGGCGTGGCGCGCGCGTTCGGCCTCGACCCGGTTGTCGGTGCGGTGCCGCTTCTGGCCCGGGCGGGGCTGGACGCGGTCGACGTACGGGCCGTAGCCGACCACGTGGTCCGCGGCGGCCAGCACGGCGTGCGCGTCGGGGGTGAGCCATTCGGGGCCGGCCGGGCCCAGGCCGACCACGTCGATCGAGCCGAGTTCGCCGGTGGGTTCGGGGACGGCGTAGTCCGGCTCCGGCTCGCGCGGGGTGCGGTTGGTGGCGAACTCGCCGCCGGGCGCGGTGGAGGGGGTGATCACCAGGGAGAAGTACGGGACTTCGGCAGGGTCGACCTCGGCGAGCGGGCGCACCCGCTGCCGCTCGGTGGTGGCCCGCTCCACATACCACGTGCGATCGGCCAGTCCGGCCTCCTCGCACGCCCCCCGGACGGCCGGGAAATGCCGCTTGCCGAGCTTGATCACCGCGGCCGAGTCGGCGGTGCGCAGCCGCGCCGCGAGCACGTCGGGCGGGAGCGTACCGGGCAGGATCGTGAGCACCTCGTCGTGCTGGACGAGCGGGCGGCCCAGCACCGCCGCGGCGCCGCTGACCGAGGTCACCCCGGGGACCACCTCGACGGGGTAGCGGTCGGCGAGCCGTTCGTGCCAGTACATGTACGAGCCGTAGAAGAACGGGTCGCCCTCGCACAACACCGCGACGTCGCGACCGGCGTCCAGATGCGCGGCGATCTCGGCGGCGGTCGTGTCGTAGTAGTCGGCGAGCGCGCCGTCGTAGCCGCCGGGGTGATCCGTGCTCTCGGTGGTCACCGGGTACTCCAGCGGCAGGCGCAGCTGGGTCGCGGTCAGATACGGCTCGGCGATGGTGATCGCGACGCCCCGGGCGCCCTTCTTGACCGGATACGCGACCACGTCGGCCGAGGTGATCAGGCGATGCGCCTTGAGGGTGATCAGCTCGGGGTCGCCCGGGCCGAGGCCGATGCCGTACAGGCGGCCGGTGGTGGTCACGCTGTGCTCCTGGGGGTGGGTGTGGGGGTGGTGCCGCGGGTCCGCGCGCCGCTCGTGCGGGGCATCGGCTATTCCTGCTCGCTCGCGAGCGCGTTCAGCGCGGCGGCGGTCATCGCGCTGCCGCCGCGGCGGCCGTGCACGACGAGGTAGGGGATGCCGGCGGGATGCTCGGCGAGGGCCTGCTTGGACTCCGCCGCGCCGATGAAGCCGACCGGGATGCCGATGATCGCGGCGGGGCGCGGGGCGCCGAGGTCGATCAGTTCGAGCAGCCGGAACAGCGCGGTGGGCGCGTTCCCGACGGCCACCACGGCGCCGCCCAGGTCGTCCACCCACAGGTCCACGGCGGCGGCACTGCGGGTGGTGCCCTGCTCGGCGGCGAGCACGGGGGTGCGGGGGTCGGCGAGCAGGCAGCGCACGTCGTTGTCCCGGGGCAGCCGCTTGCGGGTCACCCCGGACGCGACCATGTTCGCGTCGCACAGGATCGGCGCCCCGTCGCGCAGGGCGGCCGAGCCGGCGCGGGCCACGTCGGGATGGAAGCCGACGTCCTGCGGCAGGTCGGTCATGCCGCAGGCGTGGATCATCCGGACGACGACGCGCGAGACGTCCTCGGGGAAGCGGGACAGGTCCGCCTCGGCCCGGATGGTCGCGAACGAACGCCGATAGATCTCGGGGCCGTCCTTGATCCAGTCGTCCACGTCGGCTGCTCCTTCGCCCGCGAGCGGGGTGATGGTGGTCGGGGTGATGGTGATCGGGGTACGTGGCGGTCGGCCACGGCGGGGGTGGGTCGGGGGGTGGGCGCCGACGCTCATGTCCGACTCGGCGGCCCGGTCGGCCCGGTCGGCGCGGTCGCCCCCTCGGCACCCGGCGGCCCGGCCGCACCCGGCCGAAGGGCCAGGTAGCCACCGTCCTCCCGGGCCACCAACACGGTCGCCCCGGCGGGTGTGCCACAGGCGCGAGCACAACCGACCCAGTGTGTGGCGACACGTCCGGGGGAGGCCGAACCGGCGTTGCCGGAGAGGTCTTCGTCCGGGTCCTCGTGCAGGTCTTGGTGCAGGTCTTCGTCGAGGACGAGCGCGGTGGCCCGGGAGTGGCCCAGCGCGTGGCGGGTCGCCTCCGCGCGGACGTCGGCCAGGGCTCGGCGGCACGCCCCCAGGCCGCTGCACGCGCTCACCCCGCGCCACGGCGACTCGGGGTCGGCGGACAGGCCGGCCGCCGCCAATCCGGCGCATACGCCCGCCGGGTCGACCAGGTCGCGGACGACCAGGCCCCGGGAGCCGGTGATCCGTACCTCGGCCCCCGTCGCGACCAGCGCGCGCAACTGTTCCGGCGTCAACCGCCCGAGCGGCACCGAGACCCCGACGGCATACCGGCCGTCACTTTGCCGCAGCACCCCGATCGGCGCCCCCGCGTCGCGCCGCCGCGCGTCCGGGTGCGTAGCCGAGCCGTCCGGGATCGGCCCGGGACGCCCCGGGTCGCCGCCCAGTTCGGCGGCGAACGCCAGCGCGCCGTGCGGGAGTTCGCGGACGTGCCAGGCGCCGCTGTCGGCGCGGGCGGTCAGGAACGCGCGGGCCGCGCGGACGATCGCCGTCGCCGCGTCGGCCGGGGCGAAGCGCCATCCCGTGTCGTGGCCGGCGGCGTACAGCGCGACGGTGTTCGCCGACCGGGCCACCAGGTCCAGGTCGTGGCGGGCGGAGGCGATCGGGAGGCCGCCGTCGTCGATGCCGATCAGGAAGCGGCCGGACAGCGCGGTCAGGTCCGGCGCCGCGCACACGGCCTCGTCCACGGCGGCCAGGATCGGGTCCGCGTCGAGCAGGGCCCGCGGATCGCGACCCGCCAGCGGGCTCGCCAGGATGTTGCGCACCCGGTCGTGGCTGCGCGAGGGCATCAGGCCGGCCGCCGCGACGGCCTCGGCGAAGGCGGGCAGGTCGGCCTCGCCCAGGCCGCGCAGCTGGATGTTGGCGCGGGCCGTCAGGTCCACCGAGCCGGTGCCGAACCGCCGCGCCAGGGCCGCGAGTTCACGCACCTGGCGGGGCCCGAGCCGGCCCCCCGGCAGGCGTACGCGCGCGATCAGTCCGTCGTCGGCGGGGGAGGTGTCCACGACCCCGGGGCAGGCGTCGTCACGGTCTCGGATCGGCACCGCCCCCACCCCCTTCGTGCCGCCTCGCCGGCCTGCGTCGGGGTGTCCGGTCGGTCGCCCCGGGCCGGATCACGCGCCGGCCAGATGCGACACTGTTGCATATGGACGACGGTGTACAGCACCCCACCCCCGACCCCGTGGCCGAGGCGGTGCGGCAGATCCGCGCGCACGGCGAGCGGGTCACGGTGGCGCGTACGGCGGTGTTGCGGGTCCTCGCCGACGCCGACGAACACCTGAGCGCCGACGCCATCTTCGCCGCCGTCTCCCGCGCGGCGCCGGGGGTACACCGGACCACCATCTACCGGGCGCTCGACGCCCTCGAACGCCTCGACCTGGTCGCCTTCACCCGGCTCCGGCACGACGCGGCCACCTACCATCTGGCGGGCCATCTCGTCGGCGGCGCACGGGTGTACGTACGCTGCCGGGTCTGCGGCACGGTCGGCCACGCCCCGGGCGACCTGCTGGACGACGTGGCGTTCCGGCTGGCCGCGGAACAGGGCTTCGCCCTCGACCCGACCGCCGTGGCCCTGACCGGCCGCTGCGCACGCTGCGCCAAGCCGACCTGAGCCGCCGGTCCGCTCCCCCCGCTCCGGCCCGGCCGGTCCGGGCCCACGTCGCGCGGAGGTCGACGTGGGCCCGGCGGCGGCAGCGGTGGCGGCGGCCCGCCGCGGGTGCGGGTCAGGCCGGGTGCACGAAGCGGTACCCGTCGGACAGCGCCTCGGGCACCCATACATCCAGCGCGGCGACCGTCTGGTCGCGGTTCCCGCCGCCGTCGTGGTTGAGCACGATCGAGCCGGTCGTGAGCGCGCCCAGTACCCGCTCGGTGATCGCGTCCGCACCCGGGCGCGACCAGTCCACCGGATCGACCGACCAGCCCAGCGGACGCAGACCGCGAGCGCTCAGCGCACCCATCACCTCCGGCGACCAGCCGCCGTACGGCGCGCGGAACCACTCGACCCGATACCGGGGCAACACCCGTGCGATCGCGGAGAGGTTGTGGTCGACCTCCTCGGCCACCTCGGTGGCTTTCAGGAGCCGAAGGTCCGGGTGGGACCACGAGTGGCCGGCGACCATGTGTCCGGCGTCGTGGATCGCGCGTAGCAGCTGGGGATGTTTCTCGACCTGGGCGCCCACGACGCAGAACGTCGCGCGCACCTGATAGCGGCGCAGTACTCGGAGCACCTCGGGGGTGTTGTCGGGATGTGGTCCGTCGTCGAAGGTCACCGCGATGCGTTGGGGGCCGGCGTCGACCGTGTCGACCGGGTCCGGGACGAAGGCGGGACGGGGGGAGGGCTGCTTGTCCGTGGCGAAAGCGGACGGAGCGGCGGCGAAGAGACCGAGGGTGGCGGTTGCCGCGGCGCCCATCAGCACCGTGCGACGTGACGACATGGCGGAAGTGGTGTCCATATCGTGTATCTGGCATACGTTTGTGATCATTTCGGTGCGGACACGCACGAGTCGGGCGGAGTTCACCGGTTCGGAGCACATGATCACACCGGCGCGGATCGCCCCGCCGAACCCACCCGGGCCGGCCCACCACCCCCCGACGCCGACCCGGGTGATCCACCCGAGCCGGCGTCACGTACGCGGCCTACCCCTGGGCGGTGCGGTGCCGCTCGGCGGCCAGCCCGACCACCACGCCCATCACCGCCGCGGCGGCCATCAGACCCGCCTGGATCTCGAACGCCCGGGCGAATCCGTCGATCGCCGCCCGGCCCCGTTCCACGCCCGACTCGACCTGGTTCCTCGTGTGATCGGTGGCGACCGTGACGAGCACCGCGATGCCGATCGCCGCGCCGATCTGCTGGCACGTCGTCACCATGGCGGAGGCGACCCCGCCCTCGCCCTCGCCCGCACCGCCGGTCGCCGTGTTGATGATCGCGACGAACGCCACCCCCAGACCCAGCCCGGTGATCACCAGCGCGGGCAACAGGTGCGCGGCGAACGAGCTGTGCGCGTCCAGTCGGCTGAGCGACCACATGCCGCCCGCCGCGACGGCCGGACCCACGCTGACCGGCAGCAGCGGTCCCCGGTGCGCGAGCAGCTTGGTGGACACCGCCGCGCCCGCGCCCATGCCGACGCTGAACGGCAGGAACGACAGGCCGGTGCGCATCGGCGACCAGCCCTGGACGCGCTGCATGTACAGGGTCAGGAAGAAGAACATCGCGAACAGTCCGCCGGCCGCGACCAGGACCAGGACGTCCGCGAGCACCACGTGCCGCATCCGCAACAGCGCTCGGGGCAACAGCGGTTCGGCCGCCGCGCGTTGGCGCACGGTGAAGCCGAGGGCGAGGACGACGGCCACGCCCAGGCCGATCAGGGTCCGGGTCGAACCCCACGGGTGCTTGTCGGTCTCGACCACCGTGTACACCAGGGTCAGCACGGCGGCGGTGCCGAGCGCCGCACCGGCGAAGTCCGGTACCCGGCGCGGAGTGTCGCGATCGTCCGGACCGATCGTGCGGGGCAGCGCGAACAGCGCGAGCGCGCCGATCGGCAGGTTGATCAGGAAGATCCAGCGCCAGTGGGTCCATTCGACGAGTGCGCCGCCCAGGAGCAGTCCGGTGGCCGCGCCGAGTCCGGTGAGCGCGGCCCACGTGCCGAGTGCGCGGGCCCGCTCGGCGGGGTCGCGGAAGGTGGCCAGCAGGATCGACAGCGCGGCGGGGGAGAGCAGGGCGCCGGCGATGCCCTGCGCCGCGCGGGCGCCGATCAGCACCCCGGCGTTCGGGGCCAGTCCGCACACCGCCGAGGCCAGGACGAACACCGTCAGGCTGATCCCGAACAACCGGCGCCGGCCGAGTAGGTCGGCCAGCCCGCCGCCGATCAGCAGGAAGCCGCCGAAGGTGAGGAAGTAGGCGTTGGTGACCCAGGAGAGCGAGCTCTCGCCGAACTCGAGGTCGTCGCCGATGGTCGGCAGGGCGACGTTGACGATCGTGTCGTCGACCAGCAGGACGAACTGGGCGACGCACACCAGCAGCAGCACCGGCTTGGGGTTCGTCGGGCGGCCGGAACGTTTGGACGCGGAAGTGTCGATCCCCCGTGGCGCGGCGGTGACGGGTATCCCTGAGGCAGCCATCGGCCATTCCTACGTTCGTAGAAGTAGTTTCTATAGTTGTAGAGAAAATCTCTACAAGCGTCAAGCTCGGGGATAATGGACCCATGCCGCACGACAACGAACCCGCCACGTCGTCCCCGACCCCCGCACGAGCCGACCGCCGCACGCTGATGCTCGACGCGTCGATCCGGGTGCTTGCCTCGCAGGGGTTGCGCGGGCTGACCCATCGCGCGGTGCAGGAGGAGGCGGGGTTGCCCAACGGCTCGGTGACGTACTACTTCAAGACGCGCGATCAGCTGATCCTGGCCGTGATCGACCGGATGGCCACCCTCGACAAGATGTACGCCAACGAGATCACCCACGAGCTGCTGCGGATGACGGCGGTGCGCCCGATCGCCATCGACTACCCGCGGATCGCCCGGTTCGTGCGCGAGTGGTGGAACGAGGGCCGGGACGTGCAGTTGGCCCGTCTGGAGCTGGAACTCGCGGGCGCGCGCGAGCCGTTGATCCGCGAGGAGATGATCCGCTGTCAGGCCGAGTTCCGCGGCTTCGCCGAACTGGTCGCGCTGGCTCTGGGATCGACGAACGCGCGCCTGGACGGGCACGTCCTGCTCGCCCTGCTCCAGGGGCTGCTGTTCGACCACGTCACCCGCGACTGGGAGGACCCGGAGATCCTGGAGGTCGGGCTGCGCCGGGCGATCGAGTCGGTGCGGTGCTGAGGCGCCGGGAGCGGGCGCGTCGGGGCGCGCGACGGGCCGGCCCCGCGGGCCGGCGCCGAACCCGTGCGACGGTCAGTGCCGGTGGTGGCCGTGCGAATCCGAGTCGTGCACCACGTCGGTGATCCGGCTGACCCCGTTCACCCGCTCGGACAACGACGGCAGCACGCCGAGCGACGGCCCGACCGCCAGTGCCACCACCATCAGCACGAGCATCGCGGCGGCCTGCGTGGTCCGCCGGGTCCACCAGCGCACGCCCGCCGCCCGGCCGGGTGCCCGCTCGTTGTCGTTGCGCGTTCGTGTTGCCATCGCTCGACGAACAGCCATCTCTGAGACTCCCCATCCATCGCACGCCACACTTCGACGGTTGTGGCCTCGCGCCGTCGATCCCCTGCCGTGCTGCCTCCACTCTCGTCCTTTTCCGCCCGGACGTCACGGGGCGCGATCCCCTTCGCACAGGGTTCTCACAGACTTGTGACAGTCCATTGGTCCCGGCAACACCGACCAGGGGGGTTCCCGCCACGGGAACGGCACGCGGCGGGCGGATCCGGCGGGTCAGCCGCCGAGTTCGACCGGCAGGCTGCTCAGTCCGCGCACCCGGACCGAGGGCTGCCAGGAGACCGGCGCGTGCCGGCGGACCTTCGGGAAGCGGGTCAGCACGGTACGGACCGCGATCTCGCCCTCCAAGCGGGCCAGCGGCGCGCCGATGCAGTAGTGGATGCCCTGGCCGAAGCTCAGATGGCGGGCCGGGTCGGGCCGGTCGAGCCGGACGCGGTCCGCGTGCGGGTAGCGGCGCGGATCGCGGTTGGCCGCCGCGATGGACAGGAAGACCGTGTCGCCCGCCGGGATGGTCACCCCGCCCAACTCCAGATCCTCCAGCGGGAATCGCCGAATCGCGAGCAGCGCCGGGGACATGTGCCGGGCCACCTCCTCGACCAGGGTCGGCACCGCCTCCGGGTCGGCCCGCAACGCGTCGCGCAACACCTCGTCGTCCACCATCGCGTACAGCGCGCCGGCCATCAGATTGGCCGAGTTCTCGTAGCCGGCGAACAGCAGCAGGAAGGCCAGCGAGGTGAGTTCGTCCTCGCTCAGCCGATCGTCGGCGTCCCGCGCGGCGATCAGCGCGGACAGCAGGTCGGGGCCGGGATTCGCCCGTTTGGCCGCGAGCAGCGCGACGAAGAACGTGTACATCTCGCGCACGGTCGCGCGGATGCCCTCGCGCGTGGCGTCGGCGCCGAGCACCGCGTTGGTCCAGGTGCGGAAGTCGGTCCGGGACTCGGCCGGTACGCCGAGCAGTTCGGAGATCGCGCCGACCGCGAACGGGGTCGCGAAGTCGCGAACCAGATCCACCCGTTCGCGGGTGGCGAGGTCGTCGGCCAACGCCTGGGCCGCACGCTCCAGTTCGGGGCGCAGGTTCGCGGTGTGCCGCGCGGTGAACGCCTGGCCGGCGAGTCGACGCAGCCGGGTGTGGTCGGGTGGGTCCATGTTCAGCAGATTGGCGTCCAGGGCGGGCGGCAGTTCGAACCCCTTGTAGCCACCGGGCCTGGCATGGGACTTGTCCAGCGAGAACCGGGGATCGCCGAGCGCCGCCTGTACGTCGGCGTGCCGGGTGACCAGCCACGCCGGGCTGCCGTCGGGTGCGACGATCGTGTGTACGGGACCGGCCTCGCGCATGCGGGCGAAGACACCGTGCGGATCGTGGGCCATGGCGCGGGCGACATCCACCGGGAACCGCTTTCGATCGGCAACAACACGTTTTGCCAACCTATCGACGCCACCGGGCGAAGCCAAAACGCCCGGCCCGGGCCCCGATCCGCCCGGGCTCGCCCCACCCGGGCCCGGCTCAGCGCGGGAGTCGGTCCAGGAAGTCGGCGATCAGCGGGGCCACCTCGGCAAGCTTGTCCTCCAGCGCGAAGTGGCCGGTGTCCAGGACGTGCACCTCGGCGTCCGGCAGGTCGCCCAGGTAGGCGTGCGCGCCGGCCTCGGGGAAGAACATGTCGTTGCGGCCCCACACGATCAGCGTCGGCGGGCGGTGCTCGGCCAGCCACGCCTGCCAGCTCGGGTACAGCGCGACGTTGGTGTGGTAGTTCAGGGCCAGGTCGACCTGGGCGTCCTTGCGCCCCGGCAGGTCCAGGAAGTGCTGGTCCAGCGTCCAGCCGTCGGGGGCCACCAGCGTCGGGTCGGCCGTACCGCCCTCGTACTGGCCGCGCGTGACCGGCAGGACCAGCAACTCGGCGGCCCGATCCCGCGCACCGGCGATCTCGGGGGTGAGCGCGACGAAGTCGCGGGCCACTTCGGACAGGCCCTCGGCGTACGCGTTCGCGTTCTGCACGATCAGTCCGGCGACCGCCGCCGGCCGCCGCTCGGCCAGCCGCATGCCGACCGGCCCGCCGAAGTCGAAGGTGTAGAGCACGTAGCGGTCGAGGCCGAGCGCGTCCACGAACCCCTCGACCACGTCGGCCAGCCGGTCGAACGAGTAGGTGAACCCGTCCGGCACCTCGGTGTGCCCGAAGCCGGGGTAGTCCGGCGCGACCAGGTGGAAGTCGTTGCCGAGCACGTCGATCAACCGGCGGAACTGATGCGAGGCCGACGGGAATCCGTGCAGCAGGAGCAGCGTGGGCGCGTTTGCGGGTCCGGCCTCCCGGTAGAAGACCCGAACCCCGTCGACCTCCACGAACCGGTGCGCCACCTGCGGGATCGCGGCGATGTTCATGATCTTCCACCTTCGTCGTCGGGCTGGTGGGTCAGTTCTATCGATCTTCGATCTAATGAGTCAAGAAGGAGTTAAGCATTAGTTGCATGGTATACCGGAAACGATATGTGCGAGCCGCCAACAGGTATTGGACGGACATGCCGTGGCGCGGGAGGCTCGGAGTGGGAAAGCCCGAGGTGACAAACCCGGGGACGGATGATTGACAACGACGGCGACGGCGACCGTCACCGTGACGAAGGGATCGGCGATGGCAGGTTCGGCGGCCGGGAAGGCGGTCCGGCCCGCGCACTACGTGGCGGGGGAGTTCCGGCCCGCCGGCGCCGCGCGGTTCCCGCTCGTGGACCCCGTGAACGGGGCGGTGGTGGGCGAGGTGCCCGAGGCCGACCGGGAGACGGTGGACGCGGCCGTGGCGGCGGCCCGGGCGGCGCTGGCCGCGTGGGGCGGCTCGGCGGTCGAGGCGCGGGCCGCGGCGCTGCGGCGGATCGCGGACGGCGTCGAGGCCCGCTTCGACGAGTTCGTCGACGCCGAGGTCGCGGACACCGGCAAGCCGCGTGACCTGGCCGCGAGCGTGGACATCCCGCGTGCGATCGGCAACTTCCGGGCCTACGCCGACCTGCTGTACGGCCGGCCCGAGCGGGCCCACTCGACCGCCGTGCCCGGCTGGAGCGGCGGCACCGGGCACGCGCTCAACTACACCGTGCGCCGGCCGCTCGGCGTGGTCGCGATCGTCTCGCCGTGGAACCTTCCGCTGCTGCTGCTCACCTGGAAGGTGGCGCCCGCGCTCGCGGCCGGCAACACCGTGGTGGCCAAGCCGTCGGAGGAGACGCCGTCCACCGCGACGCTGCTCGCCGAGGTGATTCACGAGGTCGGCCTGCCGGTCGGCACGTTCAACCTGATCCACGGTCACGGCGCGGGCGCCGCCGGGGAGTTTTTGACCGCGCACCCGGACGTCGACGCGATCGCGTTCACCGGCGAGTCGGCCACCGGTACCGCGATCATGCGCGTGGCCGCCGAGCACATCACCCCGGTCTCCTTCGAACTCGGCGGGAAGAACCCGGCGATCGTGTTCGCGGACGCCGACTTCGAGCAGGCCGTGGCGGGCACCCTGCGCTCCGCCTTCACCCACTCCGGGCAGATCTGCCTGTGCACCGAGCGGGTCTACGTCGAGCGCTCGATCCACGCCGACTTCGTGGCCGAACTGGGCCGCAGAGCCGCCGCGTCGACCGATTACGGGCCGATGATCTCGGCCGCGCATCGAGACAAGGTGCTGTCCTACTATCGGCTCGCGGTCGAGGAGGGCGCGACGGTCGTCGCCGGCGGCGGGATACCGAGCTTCGGCGACGAGCGCGATCGGGGCTTCCACGTCGAGCCGACCGTGCTGACCGGCCTGCCGCCGAGCGCGCGCACCGTGCGGGAGGAGGTGTTCGGGCCGATCTGCCACGTGGCGCCGTTCGACACCGAGGACGAGGCGATCGCACTGGCCAACGACAGCCCGTACGGCCTCGCGGCGACGATCTGGACCCGCGACCTGTCCCGCGCGCATCGGGTGGCCCCGCGCGTCGCGGCCGGGATCGTCTGGGTCAACTGCTGGAACCTGCGCGACCTGCGCACCCCGTTCGGCGGGATCAAGGCATCGGGCATCGGCAGAGAGGGCGGCGAATACTCGCTCGACTTCTTCTCCGAGCCGGTCAACATCTGCATCGCCATCTGAAGGCGTCGAAAACATCGAAGGCATCGAGGACACCGAAGGCTGTGGAGGGTCCGGAACAGTGACGAATGCCAGTGGGACGGCCGGCGGGACGACCGGCGAGGCGGCCGGCGGGAGAGCCGACGGGGAAGCCGTCGAGGCCGCCGCCGCACGACTGCTCGACGCGGAGCGAACCGGCGTGCCGTGCGCACCGGTTCGCGACCTGATCCACGGCGTCGAGCAGGCGTACGCGGTCCAGGAACGACTCACCCTGACCCGGCTCGCCGAAGGCCGCCGGCTCGTCGGCCGCAAGATCGGCCTGACCTCCGCCGCCGTGCAGGGCCAACTCGGGGTGCACGAGCCGGACTTCGGCATGCTGTACGCCGACATGGCGGTGCCCGACGGGGCCGAGATCCCGATCGGCGCGGTGCTGCAGGCGCGCGCCGAGGCGGAGGTGGCCCTCGTGCTGGGCGCCGACCTCACGCACGAGCGGCACACCGTCGCCGACCTGATCCGGGCCACCGCGTTCGTCCTGCCCGCGGTCGAGGTGTGCGGCAGCCGGGTGCGCGACTGGGACATCTCCATCGCGGACACGATCGCGGACAACGCCTCGTCCGGGATGTACGTGCTGGGCAACCGCCCGGCGGCGCTCACCGACGTCGACCTGCGGCTCGCCGGCATGGTCCTGGAGCGGCGCGGCGAACCGGTCTCCACCGGCGTCGGCGCGGCCTGCCTGGGCCATCCGCTGCACGCGGCCCTGTGGCTCGCCGACCGCCTGGTCCGCCTCGGCCGCCCGCTGCGCGCCGGGGACACCGTGCTCACCGGCGCGCTCGGCCCGATGGTGCCGGTCGTCCCGGGCGATGTGCTGGAGGCCCGGATCGACGGACTGGGCGACGTCCGGGTCGCGTTCGCCGCGAACGACACCGAGGAGAACGACCGATGAGCGGTTCACACGACGCGGACCTCGTCGCGGCGCTCGCCGCCCGGCTGGACGAGGCCGCGCTCGCCGGGCGGACCGCCGAGCGCCCCACCGACACCGCCGACCTCGACCCGGCGACCGCCTACCGGGTCCAACGTGCCGTGATCGAGCGGCGGATCGCCCGGGGCGAGGCGCCGATCGGCGTCAAGATGGGCTTCACCAGCCGCGCCAAGATGATCCAGATGGGCGTCGACGACGTGATCTGGGGCCTGCTCACCGACGCGATGCTGATCGAGGAGGGCGGGGTCCTGGACACCGCCGGCCTGATCCAGCCGCGGATCGAGCCGGAGATCGCGTTCCTGATCGGCCGCCCGCTCGCCGGCGCGGTCACCCCGGCCGAGGCGGTGCGCGCGGTCGCCGGCGTCGCGGTCGCCTACGAGGTACTGGACTCGCGCTACGCCGACTTCGCCTTCACGCTGCCCGACGTGATCGCGGACAACGCTTCGGCGGCCGGCTTCGGCGTGGGTCCGTGGCAGGACCCGGGCGCGGTCGATCCGGCCAACCTGGGCCTGCTCGTCGAGATCGACGGCCGGCCCGTGGCGACCGGGTCGTCGGCGGCCATCCTGGGCAACCCGCTGCGCTCGCTGATCGCCGCCGCCCGGCTCGCCGCCGGGGCCGGCCTGGAACTGCGGCCCGGGTGGATCGTGCTGGCCGGCGCCGCCACCGCCGCGCTGCCACTGCCGAAGGGCGTCCATGTGCGGGTGTCCGCGGCGGGGCTGGGCCGGGCCGAGGTGAGCACCCGGTGAGCGCCGACGACGCCATCGTGGTCGCGGGCAAGGCCGCCCCGCGCGGCCGGTTCCCGCACGTGCGCCGGGCCGGCGACTTCGTCTACGTGTCGGGGACCAGCTCGCGGCGCCCCGACGGCGGCATCGTCGGCGCCCGGGTGGACCCGGCGGGCACCACCGATCTCGACATCCGTGCGCAGACCCGGGCCGTGATCGAGAACATCGCCGATCTGCTCGCCGCCGCCGGGGGTGGGCTCGCCGACGCCGTCTCGGTGACCACGTACCTCGTGAGCATGAACGACTTCGGCGGCTACAACGAGGTCTACGCCGAGTACTTCGACGAGAGCGGCCCCACCCGCACCACCGTCGCGGTGCACCAACTCCCGCATCCGCACCTGCTGATCGAGATCTCCTGCGTCGCCCACATCCCGCGGCCCGTCCCGTCCGGGGAACGTCCGGGGACGCCGCCACGATCCGAACCGTCTCCTCCGCTGCCTCCGTCGTCGAATCCCGAGAGGGCGAGATGAGTCTGCCGAAGCCGAGCAACGGCCTGCCGTTCAACTTCACCGCCTGGATCGACGAGCATCGGGACCTGCTCCGGCCGCCGGTCGGCAACGTCCAGGTCTGGACCGGGACCGACCTCGTGGTCACCGTGGTCGGCGGCCCCAACCAGCGCACCGACTTCCACGACGACCCGCTGGAGGAGTTCTTCTATCAGCTCCGGGGGTCCATGGTGTTGCGGGTGATGGAGGAGGAGGGCCGGCCGCCGGTCGACATCCCGATCGACGAGGGCGACGTCTTCCTGCTGCCGCCGCACGTCCGCCACTCGCCGCAACGACCGGAGCCCGGCAGCGTCGGACTGGTGATCGAGTCCAGTCGGGCCGAGGGCGAGGTCGACGCGTTCGAGTGGTACTGCGTCGAGTGTCACCACCTGGTGCACCGCTCGCCGGTACAGGTGCGCTCGATCGTGGACGACCTGCCGCCGCTGTTCGAGGCGTTCTACGCCGGCGACCGCGCCTGCCCGCGTTGCGGCGCGATCCACCCGGGTCGGGTGTGGCCCGAGGCGATGCGGCCGAGGATCGTGTCCCGGCCCGGAGCGGCCGAATGAGCCTCGACCGCGCGCTCCCCCTGCGCTCCGACCGTCGGCCGAGTCCGGCGGTGGAGCACGGAGGTTCCGCGACCGTCATCGACGTCCACGCGCACGTCTTCCCCAGGATCTCGCGGGCCGAGAGCCGGGTGCTGGCGGGCGCGGGCGAGCCGTGGTTGCGGGTGAGCGGGGACGGCACCGGGATGATGATGAGCGGCCCGGACGAGTACCGCCCGGTGCGCGCGCCGCTGTGGGACGCCGAGAGCCGGTTGGCCGAGATGGACACGCTCGGCGTGGACGTCCAGGCGATCTCCTCGACCCCGCTGATGTTCGGCTACGCGGCCGAGACGGCGCGCGCGGTCGAGTGGTGCGAACTGGTCAACGACCGCATCCTCGACTACTGCGCGGCCGACCCGCGGCGGTTGCTGCCGCTGTGCCAGGTGCCGTTGCAGGACCTCGGCGCGGCCCGGGAGACGGTGTCGCGGGCGGTCGCGGCCGGGCATCGCGGCGTACACATCGGCAACCACGTCGGCGAGCGCTACCTCGGCGACGAGGGCATCGTCGAGTTCCTGGCGCACTGCGGGGACGAGGGCATCCCGGTCCTGGTACACCCGTGGGACATGCTCGGTGGCGACCGGATGCGCGACCACATGTTGCCGTGGCTGGTCGGGATGCCCGCGGAGACCCAGCTGAGCATCCTGGGGATGATCCTGCGGGGCGCGTTCGAACGGCTGCCCGCGTCGTTGAAGTTGTGCTTCTGCCACGGCGGCGGCAGCTTCGCGTTCCTGCTCGGGCGGGCCGACAACGCGTGGCACAACCGGGATCTGGTGCGGGCCGACTCGCCCAGGCCGCCGTCGGAGTACGTGCGCAGGTTCTACGTCGACTCGGCCGTCTTCGACCCGCGCGCGCTGCGGTTGCTGGTCGAGGTGATGGGCGCGGACCGGGTCATGCTCGGCACCGATTTCCCGTTCCCGCTGGGTGAGTCGGACCCCGGCGGGGTGGTCCGGGACTGCCCGGAGCTGAGCCCCGACGAGCGGGCGCTGATCCTCGGCGGCAACGCGGCGCGCTTCTTCGCACTCGCCGACCCGGCCGCGGATCGGGCCGTCGGCCGGGCGTCGGCGGAACCCGGACCGGGTCGGTGATCGGTGCCGGCCGCCGCGATCATCAGGCGGGCGGGGCCGGGGGTTCGCCCTCCACCGTGACGCGCGCGACCGAGTCGTAGAAGCACAGGTGACCGGCGATGTCGGGCACCGACTCGATGGGCTTCGGGTATTCCCAGGCCACGTCCGGGCGCGGGGCGGAGTCGGCGCCGCCCAGGTAGGTCCAGTAGGAGGCCTCGCCCTTGAACGGACACGTGGTGTGCGTGTCGGTGGGCTCGAAGCGGGTCAGGTCGACGTCGTCCGGCGGCAGGTAGTAGCGGACGGGCAGACCCGTCTCGTAGAGCACGACGGGGCGGCTGGACCGGGCCACCACCTCGCCGTCGATCTCGACGGTCACGGTCTGGGCACTGTGCACGGTGGTCACGACGTGGCCGGGTGTGGACGTCGGCATGGGCTCTCCTCCGGCGGGCGAGGGTTCTCCTTCGTCGCTACAACCGTCCGAACCCGGGACGCATTCCGGCCGAGCACGGGCCGAACGTGTGAGCAACGTGTGGATCGATGCGTGGATCGATTCAATTGGTATAGACCTATTGCTCGTGTCGATGGCACGGGCTAGCGTTTTCCGCGTGCGCGCCGGCACCACATGTTCCACATGTTCAGCCCGAACGACCTTTCCAGCGGCCCGAGTTGCCCTCGGGTCGAGAACGGAGTCGAGCACATGCGCAAGGCTATGGCGGGTATCGCGTTGGCCGCGGCGATGTTGGGCGTGGGGGTTGCCGCGCAACCCGCGATGGCGGATCCGAGCGGCTTCTACCTCTGGGGTTACTACCCGAGCGCCGAGTCGTGCGACGCGGCGGGCAAGGCCACGGTTCCGGCACACGGACCGGTGTACCTGTGTCTGAACAACGGCGGCACCGTCTACGCCCTTTGGGTGCACTGACGGATCGGTAGCCAGGGACGGCTGCCCACCGGCTCGGCGGGCGGGGCGGCGTCGTCGCG
>NZ_JBHTVA010000049.1:0-87683 GCF_042793325.1 Embleya sp. NPDC056575 | reverse complement strand
CATCACCGACTCTGACCGGCCCCACACCGGCCACCCGCAACGCAAGGCGCAACGCCCGCCGGAAACGCTCGACCCCCTCGGGAAGGCACCCCGGAGGACCCGGCCCGACCGCCCTCCCCGCCACTGCTGCCGGCCGGTTTTCCGCCAAGCAACGCGCCTGTCTCGTCGGGCGCCCCGAGTCTCGGAGCCCGGCACGCTGGCGGCGGCCCATCACCGACTCTGACCAGCGCCACACCGGCCACCCGCAACCCAAGGCGCAGCCCGCAGCCCGCAGCCCGCCTCGCGCCTCGCGCCTCGCGCCTCGCGCCGGACCGGTCAGCCGATTGGGGCGTCTCCTGGGAGGCCGGCGTCGATGGCGATGTTGCCTGGGGCCAGGTGGCAGACCACCCACTTGCCGTGTTCTTGGCGCAGGTCGACCGAGTAGGGCGACGGCGAATGGTCGGCGCCGGTGATCGAGACGTTCACCGTGGCCAGGTCGTCCTCCCTGGTGGAATTAACGAACGAGAACGTGAAGTCGGCGCCCTCGCCCGCCACCACCCGGCGGGTGTCCTCCTCGCGCGCGCCGTCGCAGGCGCCGTGGAACGTGGTCGCCGGTCGGCCGGCGGCGACCGCGCGCAGGTAGTCGCGCGTGGTGTCGTGCCACGGGCGGTCGAAGTCGGCCCCCGACACCGAGCAGGAGATCATCACGACGGCTGCCAAAGCCGGTGTGGTGCCGCGCACGGCCCGCGACACCACCGTTCGCCACCAGGCGCAACGCCCCACGTTTTCCCCCGCTCATCGCCACGATCGCTGGATGGTAGCGCTAACTCCCTTGAGAACAACCGGGCTTCACGTCGGCAATCGCACGGGCCCGGTATCGGACCTCTCGTATATCTCGGAAAGCACGAACGACACGTCTCCGTTTCAGTCGCCGTCGGCGTCGCCATCGGCGTCGGCGTCGGCGACTGAAACGGAGACGGCGACGGAGACGGAAACGGAGACGGCGACCACGCCCAGACCCGTCACCCCCCAAAAAGCTGATGATTGCCGAATCCCGGTCACCAGTGATGAAGCCGACTAACGTCGGATTCGGTGCATCCGAGCGGACCTGTCGTCGGGCGACCCCGGTGGCGGCGCACGAGTGGAGGGTGAAGGTGGCGGTGATGAGTCACGAGAGCGCGGTCGCGGCTGCCGAGGCGGCGCGGCGTTACTACGGCACGGGTGACGTCGACGGTTTCTATCGGGCCGTGTGGGGCGGCGAGGACATCCATACCGGCGTGTACGCCCGCCCCGACGAATCCGTGGCGATCGCGTCACGCCGTGCCGTCGAGCTCGCGGCGGATCGGGTCGCCGGGCGGCTCGGGCCGGAGCATACGGTGTTGGACCTGGGCTCGGGGTACGGCGGGCCCGCTCGCTACCTGGCCGGGCGGTTCGGGTGTCGGGTCGTCGCGCTCAACATCAGTCCGACGCAGAACGTCCGGCATCGCGACACCAACGTCGAGGCCGGTCTCGACGGGCTGATCGAGGTCGTCACCGGGTCGTTCCAGGACATCCCGTATCCGGCGGGGCAATTCGACGTGGTGTGGTCGCAGGAGGCGTTCTGCCACAGCGGCGATCGGCGGCAACTCCTGGCCGAGGCCGCGCGTGTGCTGGCCCCGGAGGGGGACCTGGTCTTCACCGACCTGATGGCCGCCGACGGCACCCCGCCCGAGGCGCTGCGCTCCGTGCTGGCCCGGCTGGAGGTGGACGAGTTCGCCACGCCGTCGTTCTACCTGCGCGAGATCGCCGCGCTGGGCCTGACCCACATCGACTTCGACGACCGCAGCGAGCAGGCGCTCACCCACTACCTGCGCCTGACCGAGGAGACCCGCCGGCGCGCCGACGAACTCCGCGACGTGATCGACCCGACCTACCTGGCCACCCTCCAGGAGAACCTGCCGCTGTGGGTCGACGCCTGCCGCAGCGGCCGGATGAGCTGGGGCATCTTCCACTGCCGCCGCGCCGCCTGAGATCCGGCGACGTCGCGCCCCCCGTCGTTGCCGAAGGTGGGAATACTTCTCAGGCACCCGTCGAAGCGCGCCGGCACGGGAGTGGATCGCCGCTGCCCCCGCTGCCCCCGCTACCACCGCGGCCGGCGTCGGGCTCGCCGCGGCGCTGTAGGTGACCGTGGACCCGAGGTGGGCGCACTTCCCGCGCCGCTCGGTCGCCGGTGACCTCAGCCGCTGGTACATCCCGAACCCGGTTCGTTCCCCGGGCCGAGGTCGCCCACCTCCCGATCCGGGCCATTGCCCCGAATCACCTCACCCGCCGCTTCCGGGTCCGCCGCCGGCACGGCCGCCCCGTGTATCCGTCCGGCGTCCGGGACCGGGTGGCGGCGGACGGCCTGACGGATCCCCGCGCGCAGGGCCGGACAGGCCCGAACAAGGGAACGCGGCCGGCAAAGCGGACGAACGACCCGGCGCGGTTGTCGGATTCGAAACTCGCTTATACGTTCCTGAGATGCAGGACCGTGAGCCTGCCGGCCCCAGCGCGTTACCAGTCGGAAGTCAGGAGTGGCCGAGGATGGTTCAGGTGAATACGACGGTGCCGCATTCGGCACGGATGTACGACTACGTGCTCGGCGGCAAGGACAACTACCTCGCCGACCGGGAGGCCGCCGAGGAAGCCCTCAAGGTGTGGCCGGGGCTGTGGACGAGCATGCGGGTCAACCGGGCGGTGATGCGTCGCATGGCGCACTGGTTGACCGCCGAGGCCGGCATCCGCCAGTTCCTCGACATCGGCACCGGCATCCCCACCTCGCCGAACCTGCACGAGGTGGTCCAGGAGACCGCTCCGGAGTCGCGGGTGGTGTACGTCGACAACGACCCCATCGTGCTCGTGCACGCCCGCGCGCTGCTGAGCAGCGCCCCGGAGGGCCGCACCTCCTACGTCGAGGCCGACATGCGCAAGCCCGACGCGCTGTTTTCGACCCCCGAGTTGTGCGACACCCTCGACCTGAGCCAACCGGTCGCGGTGACGGTCATCGCGATGTTGCAGTTCGTCGAGGACGCCGCCGGGCTGATCGAGAAGCTGACCGCGCCGCTGGCCCCCGGCAGCTACCTGGCCATCACCGCCGCGACGGCCGACCTGGCCAAGGGCTCGACCGCGCTGGCCGAGGTGTACAACCGCCGGGGCGTGCCGATGTATCTGCGCTCCCGGGAGGAGTTGACCGCCCTGTTCGCCGACCGGTGCGACCTCGTCGAGCCGGGTGTCGTGCCGATGCAGCACTGGCACCCCGTCGAGGGGGAGGAGCCGGTCGGCGTCGAGGACACCAACATGTTCGCGGGCGTGGGCCGGCTGCGCTGAGCCGACCCGGAAGGCGAGCGGTGCTACCCCTTGTCCTGCTGGATCCGGACCATGTTGCCCGAGGGGTCGCGGAACGCGGAGTCGCGCGGTCCCCACGGCTGATCCATCGGCTCCTGCAGGACCTCGGCGCCGGACGCCCGGACCCGCTCGAAGGTCGCGTCGAGGTCGTCGGTGCTGAAAACGGTCATCGGCAGCATGCCCTTGACCAGCAGTTCCTGAAGGGCGTCGCCGTCGGTCTGGGAGCGGCCGGCGTGCGGCTCGGAGAGCACGATCTCGAGGTCGGGCTGCGTGGCGCTGCCGAGCGTGACCCAGCGGAAGTCGCCGGAGGCGACGTCGTTGCGCAGTTCGAGGCCGAGCGCGTCGCGGTAGAAGCCGAGCGACTCGTCGACGTCGTTGACGGTGATGTGGCAGTACTGGAGTGCGATCTTCATGCGCCCAACGCTAGCCGGCGTCGTCGGGACCCGCTTCTCGAATCCTGCTCGGTCCGCCCCGGGCCGGCCGGGTCCGCACCTTGGCCACGCACGCGGGCATGGCCGCCACCGCCGGGTGTTCCCGGCCGCGGTAGGCGCTCGGGGTCTCGCCGACGATCTCGGTGAACCGTGAGCTGAAGGAGCCGAGCGAGGTACAGCCGACGGCCATGCACGCCTCGGTCACCGTCATCCCGCCGCGCAGCAGCGCCATCGCCCGCTCTATCCGGCGGGTCATGAGGTAGCTGTACGGGGTCTCGCCGTAGGCGGCCCGGAACCGCCGGGAGAAGTGCGCCGGCGACATGAGCGCCCGACGGGCCATCGTCGGCACGTCGAGCGGTCGCGCGTAGTCCCGGTCGATCAGGTCCCGCGCACGCCGCAGGTGGGCCAGATCGGCCAGCTCTTCCGGAGTCATGCGCCCACGCTACCGCCGGTTGCCGACATACCCGACGACCTGCGCGAACGGGACCGGGAACGAGGCCGCGAACGGGACCGCGAACAGCACCCGGAGGACGCCGCCGAGGCGGAGCACACCCGCCTCGGCGAAAGCGACAGCGAAAGCGACAGCGAAAGCGAAGGAGCCCGCCCCGGCGACCCGCTCAGCCGAACATCACGCTGTGCGGAATCGGCTCGTCGAAGTCCCGCGCCTGACGCGGCGCCAGTACGGCCAACGGCTCCTCACAGCCCCGGTCGTAGAACAGGCGGGCGCCGGTATCGGTGTTGTTGTCGGCCTGCACCGCGCCCTCGAGCAGGAGCAGACACTCCCCGTTCGCCGGGTTCTCGATCGTCAACGCACCCGAGTCCGGGGAGACGTAGGTGAACGTGCCCGTGGCGGCGTACGCGCCGCTCGTGGACATCGCGGTACAGAGCACGAGCGCCGCACCGATGGTCGCGGCCATGCGGCCCAACCGCTTCAGCGAGTACATACGGATCTCCGAATCGGGGTGGTCGTCCCAGGGCCCGGGAGGGCCGGGTCCTGGGACCGGTCTACCTCCCCATCACGCGGCAGCCGACCGGTTCGTCCGGATGAGGGCGTGTCTCGCGCGTCGGCGTGCGTTCACGCGGGGCGCGGTGGCATCGGGACCAGGCGGTGTTCCACCGGGAGCGGGCCGAGGGCGTCGAGCATGGTGGCGAACTTCGCGCTGGTATCCGCGAGTTCGGCCTCCGGGTCGGATTCGGGCAGGATGCCCGCACCCGCCCACAGCCGGATGCCGTAGCGGCCGACCACCGCGCAGCGCAGCGCGATGATCCAGCGGCCGTCGCCGTGCCGGTCCATCCAGCCGACGAGGCCGCTGTAGTAGCCGCGCGGGTGGGTCTCCAGGTGGTCGATCAGCGTCCGGGCCGCCGCGCGGGGCAGTCCGCACACCGCCGGGGTCGGGTGCAGCAGCGCCGCGAGCGCCAGCGCGCTGGGCACCGGTGGGCGCAGTCTGGCCTGGATCCGGGTGGACAGGTGCCATACCCGTGCGGTGGCCACCGCCTCGGGCCGGTCGGGGATGTCGAGCCTGGTGCACAGCGGGGTCAGCACCCGGCGCAACTCGTCCACCAGCAGGGCGTGTTCGCGCCGCTCCTTGGCCGAGCCGAGCAGTTCCGCGGCCCGGGCCCGGTCCAGTGCGGGATCGGGGTGTCGCGGTGCGCTGCCGCCCATCGGGTTGAGCAGGAGTCGGTCGCCGTGTCGGGACAGGAGCAGTTCCGGCGAGGCGCCCACCAGGGTGCGCCGGGGCCCGCGCACGCCGGGTCGGTGGGCGTCGGGTCCGGGCGCGCAGGGGTCGAGGTCGAGCCGGAAGACGTGTCCGCCCGGGTTGTTGCGGTACAGCCGATCCAGCGTCACCGTGGGGTCGAATCGGCCCGCCAGGGTCAGGCTGCGGGCCAGCACCACCTTGCGCGCGTCGCCGGCCCGCAGCCGCCGCACCACCTCGGCGACCGCGGCCAGGTAGGCGGGGTCGGCGGCCGACGGTCCGGCCGGCCGGGGCGGGGCCGCTCCGCAGGTCGCGACGGTGGTGCGGGCCGTGCTGTACATGCGACCGACGGCCAGCACGGCGGGGGTGTTCTCGTCGAAGGGGAGCGCGCCGACCACACACCGGCCGGGCCCGGCGTGCCGCAGGGCCCGCTCGGCGCTCTGCGCGACGCGGGCGAACTGACCCGGGCCGGGCCGGACCCGCAGCGGCGGTCCGGGGTGGGCGCGCAGCAGGTATCGGGAAGTGGCGAGCAGGAAGCGGGCCGGGCCGAGGGGCATCGACGACTCCTGTTCCGCGCGACGCCGACCGGCCGTGTACGGGCGGCGGCGCCGCCGACGTGGCAGCTGTACGGGATGTCGTGGCGGGCAGGGTCGACGACGGGAACGGCCCGCGCGGATCACCGTTGTCCCGCCAGTGCAACATCCGTCCACGGGTCGGCGGCAGGGCGCGCGGGGGTGGTGTGCTCGCGTCCCGAAGCACGGCGGCCCATCCTGCGCGCCGGACGGAATCGGCCGTGCCGTACCCGCCCCCGACCGGTACGGACGACGCCGGCTCGCGGGGCGTCCGGCCTCACCCGGCAGGCGGGTTCGCGCGTTCCGTACCGGCCCGCCGGCCCCGCCTGTTCACCCGGATTCCGCCCTCCGGAGCCGCCGACTACCGTGGCGCGCAGGGGAGTTCCCGGTGCGCCGGATGCTCCGATGCGCCGGTGGCCGGCACTGGAACCGGCCCTCGGCGGTCGCCCTGTCGACCCGCCCGGCTCGGATCGTGAGCCAAATCGCGCACGGGATCCGCACCTTGGTCGCGGGCAGCGGCACCGCGCCGACCCTCCCGTGGGTACGACCGCGCCGGGCGCCCGGGAATAGCCGGAGTGCGGACGACCCGCGTCGCGTGCGCGTTCGCGGTGCGTTCACGGCTTGCGGGCCACCGCCCCGTAGCAGGAGACGAGCGCGGGTTCGGCGGACGGCTCGGCGGTGGGGTGCCACCGGGACACCGGGACCACCCCGGGCGCCTCCACGTCCCAGCCGTCCAGGAGTTCGGCCACCTCGGCGCGACTGCGCGGGCGTACGGTGATGCCCGCGTCGGCGTAGGCGCGGACCAGGCCGGCCCAGCCCTGCGGGTCGTAGTCGCCGGTCACGTGCGCGATCACCAGCGGGCTGCCCGAGGGCAGCCGGCTGGTCAGCCGGCGCAGCAGGTCGAGCGGATCCTGGTGGTCGGCGACGAAGTGCAGGATGGCCACGAGCAGCATCGCGACCGGCTCGTCGGAGTCCACCGAGCGCACGAACTCCGGGTGCTCGAAGATCGTTTCGGGCCGTCGCGGGTCGGCGTTGAGGTAGGCGGTGCGGCCCCGGGGCCCGCTGGTGAGCAGGGCCTGGGCGTGCGCGAGCACGATGGGGTCGTTGTCCACATAGAGCACCCGGGCCTGGGCCCGCACGGCCTGGGCCGCATCGTGCGTGTTGCGGCCGGCGACCGGGATGCCGCTGCCCACGTCGACGAACTGCCGGATGCCGGACCGGGCCAGGTGCTCGACCGCGCGCAGCAGGAACCCCCGGTTCTCCTCGGCGGTGATCCGCAGGGTGGGAAAGGCCGCGAGCGCCGCCTCGGCCGCCTCGCGGTCGGGGTCGAAGTTGGTCCTGCCGCCCAGGTAGTAGTCGTACATCCGGGCCGGGTGCGCTCGTTCGATGCCGATCTCCAAGGACCTGTCCGTGCCGCGTCCGGGCTCGTCCGCCACCGTCGTCTCCCCCTGGTTGCCGACCGGATCCTCCGCGCGGTACCGGTCGTCGTCCGCCCGATCATCGCGAACCGGCCCCGCCCGCGGGGCACATCGGGGAACTACCCGAAATGGGGGGACGGCACCGCGCGTCAGTCCGGGTCCGGGACTTCCGGCAGGCCCAGGGTGCGGGCGATCGTCTCCTTCGCGTGTCGCACGTTCGAGCGCACGGTGGCGGCGGTCATACCCAGGAGGCGACCGGCCGTCTCATCGGAGTACTCCAGGACGTAGCGCAGCGTCATCGCCTCGAACTGCCGGTCCGGCAGCCGGGCGATGGCCCGGAACAGGCCGATGGGCCCTTCCAGTTCGGCGAGTTGGTCGCGGGACAGGTGCAGGACGCGGCGGGCGGCTGTCGCGGTGTCCGGGTCGTCCTCGCTCAACCCCTGCATCAGCAGCGCGATCGCGTCGCGCCGGAGTTCGCGCACGGTCTTCTCCCGGATGCCCAGCAGCCGGGCGGCGTCCTGGTTGCTCTGTCCGAGGACCCGGGTGAGCAGGAAGACCTCGTGGTGGTCCCGGGGCAGTTCGTGCACGGCGGTGAACAGCGCGATGCGGTGTTCGAGGGTGTCGAATACCTTCGCCGGCAGGCGCAGCGCCTCGAAGGCGGCCGGGTCGAAGGCGGCGGTGGACACGAACGCCGAGGTTTTGCCGGTGCGTTGCATGTGGCGGACGATGTGCCGGCGCAGCATGCGCCAGGCGAGCGGTTCGACGGGTCCCGACGCGCGCTCCCAGACCGTGGCCAGTTCGATCAGGCTTTGTTCGACGACTTCCGCGGCCGGCTCGCGCGCGCCCAGTTCCAGGTGCGCGACCCGTAACCACAGGGTGGCGTGCCTGCGGTGGAACCGGACGAAATCGGGCGGCAGTTGGCCTTCGGCGGATCGTTCCCCCGGGTTCGTCACGACCCGTCCTTCCTGTTGCGCGGTGGGGTCCGGCGGGGAACTCCCGTCCCCGGCCCGGGGAGGGGCATCCGCGAGCCGGGTTCGAGGACCCGCAGAGGGTGGTTCTGCGTCTCCACGCGGAGACCTCTCTGTTGGCTCCCCGACCCGTGTGGGCCGGGGCGTCGATGCGGGGCGCGGCGCGCTCCCAGGCACAGCAAACCCTGTGGAGAGCCCGGGTGTGCAAGATGAAGGCTAACTGCACGTAAGTGCGTATTCGCTGTCCGTTGATCGAACGGGCCAGGTTTTGACATGTTTACGATCATTTATCCGGGATCGACGAGCTTCCCGTCGCACGATGCCCGCCGCGGTCGCGAGTCGATCGCACGCCGAGCGGGGCGACCACCACCCGGCGGTCGGGTGACCCGGCGAACACGGTCGCGCCGGGCGGGTACCGAGTGTGCCGCATCCGGGGGCCGCGGTCGGCCGTTCCGCGCGGCGAACCCCCCGGATGGGACAAAATACTTCCCGTGCACTTGCACAGACGGCCTCCGCGTCCGCTTGGCTGTGTGTCAAGCCCCCTCGAGCGCATCCCGAAGTCCTGTCGATGTCCGCATCGACGACCTTGCGGATCCGGTCTCGACACGCGCCCCGAACAGGCAAGGACACCCGTGAGCGACCATCGGCGCCCAGACCGTCCCCCTCCGACCCGCCCATGAGCCCCACCGACGCCGCGATCGGCGGCGAACCCCGCACGCTGCCCGTGTCGTTCCACGCCTATCGTCAGGCACACGCGGGGACCTGGCTCGACTACGCGCGCGTGCACCTCGACGACCCGGACCGGGCCCGGACCCTCGTCGCGCGAGCGCTCCTCGACCTCGCCCGCACGTGGGCGCACGCGCTGCGCCGCCCCAACGTGCACGCGTACGCCTGGGCCCTGTTCCGGCGACATCTGGACGAGTACGGCCCGCGCCCGGCGCGGATCGCCGTCGCGGCGTCGCCGCACATCCCGTCGCTCCCGGGGCGGCACTACGACGTACTGATCCTGCGCACCCGACTGCGCTGCTCCGCGGAGCAGGTCGCGGACCTGCTCGGTACGACCGCCGACGGCGTGCGCTGCGATCTGCGGTGGGCGCTGCGCCGATCGGCCACCCATCCGGGCACGACCGACCCCAGCGAGGACATCCCGTGAGCACTCACCCCGACCGTCGCGAACACCGGCCGACCATCGACCAGATGCTGGGCGCGGAGGGCGTCCTCGCGCACGAATACGACGACTACGACCACGCCGAGGCGGAACGGGCCATCGCCGCCGCCTTGTTCGGCGCGTCGACCCCGGCCGAGGCCGGTACGGACGCCGACGCCGAGTCCGGCCCCCGGGCCGTCCGCGAGCGCGCCGCCCACGAACTCGCCCTGGCCGCGGCCGTCGTGCTCAACGCCGACCAGGCCACCGACGCGCTCCAGCGGTTGTCCACGCTGCACGAGGGCGGGCCGGACGGCGCGCTGGTGTTCGCCTCGCTGCTGTATCTGGCCCACCACGGGGACGGCGCCCGCTTCTGGTGGCAGGTCGCGGCCGGCTGCGGCAACCGCACCGCCGCACACTGCCTGTACCTGCTGCACCGCAGCCACGGCCAGACCCGTGACGCCGTGCACTGGCGCCGCCGGGCCGAGCGCGTGAGCGCACCCGACGCGCCCTGCGAAGTGCCGTGCGCCGCCCGCCCGCTGCTCACCGATCCCGTACGACACGCGTTGATCGCCGCCAGTCATCGCGGCGTCGATCCTCGGCTGCCACCGGCCGTCGAGCGGGTCATCCACGGCCTTCCGGTGGACGCGGCCGCGCCCGACTTCGGCGAGGTACCCGTGCCCGACCCCACCCTGCCGCGCGAACTCGCCGTCGCCACCGCCCGGGGGACTCCCCGACGCTGACCCCGGCCCGGGGCACGCCGCCGCTCGGCGCGGTGGTGCCCGGCGCGGTGGTGCTCGGCACCGTGGCGCCGCTCAGCGCGGGGGCGCCGACAGGGGGCGGGTGCCCAGGGTGCGGAACAACTCCTTCGTCATGGCCCGGTTGATCGCCGGGTCACGGCCCTCGACATAGGGGATGCGGGGCGTGTACCCGGTCGCCGCGAACAGCGCGAGCGCACGGATGTTGCGCGCGCCGGTCTCCACCACCAGGCGCCGCGCGCCCGCCTCGGCGGCGGTGTGCTCCAGGGTGGCCAGCAGGCGGCGACCACAACCCCGGCCCCGGTGTTCGGGCACCACATACAGCCGCTTGATCTCCGCCGTGCGACTGGGCAGAGTGCGCCAGCCGCCGCAGCCGATCGGCTCGGTGCCGGCGTAGGCCACCACCAACAGGCCCTCGGGCGGCTCCAGATCGCGCGGTTCGGTGGTGTCGGGGTGGTCGGCGAAGCCGTAGAGCGCGACCTGCTGGGCGTAGAGCGCGTGCAGCAGGCGCTGGGTGTCGAAATGCGTGTAGGGACGCGGCACGAGGCGTATGTCGCCCGGACCGCTCGGGGCGTCGGCGCCGAACGGCCCGTGGTGGCCCGGAGCGGCCCCCAGGACGGCCCCGCCCTTGGCGCGGTGCGCGAAACCGATCAACGACCTGCTCCTCTCCCGCCGACTCGCGAACCAGTGCTGCGGGACATTCTCCGGCATGTCCCCACGCGACGGACAGTGGTCGAGCCGAACATGCTGCAACCGAGACTTCGGCGATCCGCACAAGGCCCCGGGCGCCGCAGGTCCGACCGGCCCCGAAAGCGAGTCGGTATCCCTCCCGGGTGACGAAGACCACGAGCCGGCGAGCGCGAACACGAAGGGTCAGCGCGGCTTCGGGGAGCCGCTCGGCAGGGGAACGATGTGGGGCGCCGTCGTGGTCAGTTGGTGGCAGGTCTCGCGGTATTCGCCGGGCGGCCGGGAGTCGCGGACGATGCCGGCGCCGGCCTGTAGCCACGTGGTGTCGTCCCGGGTGTGGATCATCCGCAGGGCCAGCGTCGCGTCCAACTCCCCGGCCCGGCCGGCCCGGATCACGGCGCCGCCGTAGAGGCCGCGCGGGCCCGGCTCGTGGGCGTCGATCACCGCGTAGGCGGCCGCCCTGGGGACGCCGGTCGCGGCGAGGCCGGGAGTCGTCGCGACGAGGGCGTCCCAGGCGCTGTACGGCTGTGCCAGTCGGCCCGACAGGCGCGAGCCGATGTGGTGCACGTTGCCCCGCTCCCGCACCGCCATGAACTCGTCCACGCCGACGCTGTCCGGCTCGCACAGGGCGCGCAGTTCGGCCTCGGCGGCACGGGCCGACAGCTCGTGTTCGTGCACCTCCTTGGCGTCCCGCAACAGCGCGCCGCGCCGTCGGGCGTCGAAGGCGGGGTCGCCGTCGCGCGGACACGTCCCCGCGAGCGGTCGCACGGTGACGGTCCGGTCGCCGGCCACCTCCACCACGGTCTCCGGGCTGAACCCGACGGCCCGAAGTCCCGGCAGATCCAGCAGGAACGACCGGGCCGGCGTATTCGCCCGGCGCCCCCGCAGGTAGGTGGCCGGGAAGTCGACGGCACAGGGCACGGCCACCCGCCGGGACAACACCACCTTGTCCGCCTCGCCCGCCCGGATCCGCCCCACCGTCGCCGCCACGGCCGCCGTGAACGGCGCGGGATCGTCGTCCTCGACGTCGACCGGCCAACTCGGCGCGGCCGTCGCCCGATCGCCGTCGAGCACGATCCGCGTCACCCGCCGCAACTCCTCGATGTCGCACGCCCACACGGTCAGCGCCCTCTCGTCCACCCCGACCTCGACCCGAGGCACCGTCAGCCGCCCGAGCAGATCCGCGCCCACCGGCAACCCGGCCACGGCCCGCCCGAGTTCGAAGCCCACCCACCCGTACAGCCGCCAGTCCTCGATCGGCAGCCCGGCCAGCACCGCCTCGATCGCCCGCGCCGGCGACCCCACCCACGGCACACGAGTACATCGCCCCTCACTCGTGCCGACCACGGCGTCGGCATGCACGGCCACCTCCGCGACGGCGCCGCCGGCGAACCACCACCGCCCCTCCCCCTCGTATACGACCGACTCGTCGAACCCCCCGGCCTCGGCCAACCGCACCACGGCGTCGAGCGGATCGAACTCCCCCTCGTGGCGCACCCACAGTCGGCGCGGGTCGGTCGCGGCGGCAGCGGCGGGCGCGGCGGCGGTGCCGGCGGTGGCGGAGTCGATGGTCATGGAATGCACCGTCCTCGGATACCGCGGCCGGCCCGGGCCTCGACGCGTCGCGCACAGCGCCCACCCGACCGCACGGATTGAGCAGTGTTCACTTAGGTTAGCCTTACCTAATACGAGATGCCAAAGCACTATCCAGGCGTTCCCGCCGACGCTCGACGACCGCTTCGCCCGAACCAACTCGGCTGCGCGCACCGCGAGTTGGGTAACCCGCCCATGCGGCGCCCACTCGCCCGCACACACGAATCGACCGACAAGCCCACGCCGCGACTCACCCGTTGGGATGGTTTCCTCGGCCTCCCGGGCCGCATCGACGATCGCCACACCGGACAAACCGATACGTTGCCGAAGTCCGCCCTCCCGCCCCCGCGCGTCGTATACCAGGAGGCTCCGTGCACACCATCGACCCGGCCGACGAAGGCCGTTCGTCCCGCTCGGGACTCACCCGGCGCCGGTTCGTGATCGCCGCCGGCGGTGTCGCGGTGGGCGGCGCGCTGATCGGCGACGCGATCGGGCCCGGCGTCCGGTCTCCCCAGGACCCGTTCGCGGAGGTCGCCGCCGGCCGCGACTCGCTGTCCTTCACCGCCGCCACCAACGGCGCCGCGACGCTCGATCCCGTCGGCGGCGGCCTGGTCGCCGAGGTGCAGGGCGTGTTGTGGGCGATCCCACCCGACGGCGGCCCGGCCCGCGCGCTGACCGCCCCCGAACTGGAGCCCGGCCGCCCGGTGTTCGCCCCCGACGGCCGACTCCTGGCCTTCTCGGCGTATCGGGACGGCCGGTCCCACGTCTGGACGATGCGCCCCGACGGCGGCGGACTTCGGCAACTCACCGACGGCCCGTGGGACGACCGCGCGCCCGCCTGGTCCCCGGACGGCACCAGGCTGGTGTTCGCCTCCGAACGCGACGGCGACCCGATCACGGGCAGCCCGTACCGCCTCTGGGTCCTCGACGTGCGCGGCGGCGCACTCACCCGGATCACCGGACTGCCCGGCCAGGACGGCCCGTTCCAGGACGGCCCCTGGGAGGACTTCGATCCGACCTGGGCCCCCGACGGCACCCGGATCCTGTTCGTCCGGGCCGCCGCGGGCGGCGCGTCCCCGGACGCCCGCACCGTCGCCTCCGTGCCCCCCGACGGCACCGGCCCGGTGACCGTCGAGCACACCGAGACCACGCCCGGCACACAGATCATGACCCCGGCGCTGTCCGCCTCCGGGCGGTTGGCGTACCTGCGCACGATGGGTGGTCCCGACAGCGAACGGCCCGACGGGGAGTGCGCCCTGATCGTCGAAGGCACGCGGGTCCCGATCGACGGCGACGTGCTGCCGGTGCCGCCGCGCTGGAGTGCGGGCGGCGAGCTGCTGCTCAACGTGGACGGACGGTTCCGGCTGCTCCGCCCCGAGGACCCCGCCACGGCCGCCGAGTTCGCCTTCGACGCCACCCTGCCGCTCGACCGACCGCGATACCGCGCCAAACATCGCGAGTTCGACACGGACCGGGTGCGGCCCGTCCGCGGCATCCACCTGCCGGCGCTGTCCCCCGACGGTCGCGAGGTCGTCTTCGCGGCGCTGAACTCCCTTTGGATCGCCCCGACTTCGGGTGGGGCAGTGCCGCGCCGGGTGTTCTCCGCCGCGCCCACCCGCTACGTCATGGCGCCGACCTGGACCGGCGACGGCCGGGGCCTGGTGTTCGCCGACGACCGCGACGGCCTCTACGCGGTACGCCGCCTCGACCTGGCGTCCGGCACCGAAACGGTCCTGGCGGCCGGCGGGCGCACGCACCCGGCCCTGTCCCCCGACGGACGCCGGCTCGTCAGCCTCGACATGTCCGGCAACCTGGTCCTGACCGACCTGGCCGGCGGCACCGAACGGGTCCTCGCGCCGCCGCTGTCGGGCAGCGGACTGCCGGGGCGGCCGAGTTGGTCGCCGGACGGCCGCCGCGTGGCGCTGTGCGAGCGCAACCGGCTCAACCGGCGCTTCCGCGAGGGCTACAACCTCATCCGGGTGGTCGACGTCGACGCGCCCGCCGGCGACGCGCACGAGGCGCCGGGCGCGATCCGGCTGTACGCGGTCGCCCCGCACACCTCGATCGCCGACCGCTACGACTCGGGGCCGGTCTGGTCCCCCGACGGGCGCTCGATGGCGGTGATCGTCGAATCCGCGCTGTGGCTGCTGCCCGTTCGCGCCGACGGCGCTCCGGACGGGGAGGCGCGACAGCTGACCACCGAGGCCGCCGACCATCCGTCCTGGTCCGCCGACGGCGGCCGACTGCTCTACCTGTCCGCCGGGCGATTGCGCTTGTTCGACGTGGCCGCCGGCACCGCCCGCACCGTCCGGGTGGCGCTGGACCACCGCCACCCCACCCCGGCCGACCTCGTCGTCCACGCCGGACGCCTGTGGGACGGCACCGGCGAGCGCACCCGCGACGACGTCGACATCCTCGTCCACCGCGGCCGGATCACCGCGATCGAACCGCATCGCCCCGGCCGCCCGTCCTCCGCCCCACCCCTCGACGCGTCCGCGCGCACCGTGCTCCCCGGCCTGTGGGACGCGCACACCCACCCGTGGCAGTACACCTTCGGCGGCCGGCAGACCGCCACCCAACTCGCCTACGGCATCACCACCGCCGTCTCGCTCGGCGGCTTCGCCTACGAACAGGCCCGGCTGAAGGAGGCGATCAACGCCGGCGAGGTGGCCGGCCCCCGCCTGCTGAGCACCGGCGAACTCCTCGACGGGGCACGGGTGGCGTACAGCATGGGCCGCAGCCACCGCACGCCGGCCGGGCTCACCCGGTCGCTGGCCCGCGCCGCCGCGCTCGACTGGGACTTCGTGAAGACGTACGTGCGCGCCCCCACCTGGCTGATGGCCCAGGCGGCGCGGTACGCCCACGACGAGTTGGGCGTACCCGCCGGAAGTCACCTGTGTTCGCCCGGGATCGAGACGGGCCAGGACCTGACGACCCATCTGAACGCGACCCAGCGCATCGAGTTCGGCCGCGCCGTCTCGGCGACGGGCCACTCGTACCAGGACGTGCACGAGATCTACACCACCGGCGACTTCGCCATGATCGCCACGCCGTTCACCGCACTGCCGCTGATCGGCGCCGACCCGGCCCTGGCCGCCGACGACCGGGTCACCGTGCTGATGCCGCCCTGGCACACGGCGCTGGTCCGCCAACTCGCCGGCCGCCCACCCACACCCGCCCAACTGGCCGCGCTGGGCACCGAGATGGGCATCTACCGCCGCATCCTGAGCGCCGGCGGCCGGGTCGCCCTGGGTACCGACGCGCCCCTGGTCCCGGTGGGCCTGCACCTGCACCTGGGACTGCGCGCCCTGCACGCCCACGGCCTGTCCCCCGCCCAGGCACTGCGCACCGCCACCGTGCTGCCGGCCCGACTCTTCGCCGTGGACCGCGACCTGGGCACGCTGGAGACGGGCAGGCTGGCCGACCTGACCATCGTGGACGGCGATCCGTTCACCGACTTCGACACCCTGGTCCGCACCGTCTCGGCGGTACGCGGCGGCACCGCCTTCCACCGCGACGACCTGGTCCGCTCCTTCCCGGCGCCCGCCCCCTCCGCACCCGCCGCCGGCCGGGCCCGCGTGACGCCGCCCGGAGCAGGACGGCACGCCCGCCCCGAACCCGAGCCCGCCGACGACTGGTTGGCCATCGCCCTGGAGTTGCGGCGGGACGGCTGTTGCGGCTGACTCCACCGAACCGCCGGCGGGCGAGGACGCGAGTCGTCAGGGGCCGATGGTCTCGGAAGGCACGCGCTCAGGGGTGTCGGCGCAGCGTGAACAGATGTGTCGTCCCGGTGATGTCGAGCAGGCGGCGGGCCCATTCGCCCGGATCCAGGGTCAGCATGGTGCCCCGCGCGCCGGCCCGGGTGCGCGCGTGCAACAGCGCGTGGACGATCGTGCTGTCGCAGAAGGTCACGTCCGCGAGGTCGACGTGCACGTGCTCCGCGCCGCTGTCGAGCACCCGGCCGAGCGCTCGGCACAATCGCGGACCGGTGGCCACGTCGATCTCGCCGGCGACCCGGAGCAGGACCGGTTCCCCGTCGGCGGTGACGTACAGGCGCAGCAGTTCGGAGGCGGGCACGGGTTGTTGGTACCGCTCGGGTCGGCTCGGCCGCGGCGGTGGTGCGGAGGATCCACCCCCGCCGCGAGGCTCGGGGCGACGCGGTCGTCGAGACATGGTCGACTCCCTTGCGTACCGTATGCACGTTTCGTCAACATCTGTCGGGTTGGCCTGCATCCAGCATCGGACGCCCCGAAACCCGCGTCAATGCATTCCGGAACCTTCTTCCGGAGGTGCGCACCGATGATCGGCGCGAGGCCCCGACAGCACACCCGCCAGGAAGGTGCGCACCGCCCGATGCACCGTCTCGCGCGTGGGCGGTGTGCCCTTGCGGTCGGCGAAGAGCAGGTGCCCGGTGCCGACCAGCATGGGCGCGAGCGTGTCGGGATCGGCGTCCGGGACGAGCCGGCCCAGGGCGCGCTCGGCGGCGAGATAGCCGGCGATCATCGCCGTGGCCTCGGTCAGGATCGGCACGCCGGTGGGTGTGGTGCGGCGCAGCCGGGCACGCAGTTCGTCGCGGGAGACGACCAGGCCGACGATGGCCACGGCGACCGATCCGAACAGGTCGATCAGCGCCTTGGCGAGGTGATCGACGACGTCGCCCGACCCGGCCAGGCCGTGCAGCGTGGCCGCGCGGCCGTCGATCCGGGCCACCCGGTCGCGGACGAGTTCGGCGAGGAAGTCGTCGAAGTCGGCGAAGTGCCGATGCAGGACACCCTTGGCGCAGCCCGCCTCGGTGGTCACCGCCCGGCTGGTCAGCGCACTCGGTCCGTCCCGGAGCAGGACCCGCTCGGCCGCGTCGAACAGTTGCTCCCGCACGTCGCGCAGGACCACTCCCGTCGGCATCGTCACTCGCCCCTTCCGGCTCGATCGCCCCACGCCCCGCACCCGGCGCTCGACGGGGAGGCGATTGACGAGTGGGCAGGCGCCCATTCATAGTGGGCACATGCCCACTATACCGCCGGGGCAGGAGCACACGCCCCGATCCGAACCCCCGATCCCACCCCACCGCCACCGCGAGACGGCGGAGTCGTTCGGCGTGGACGCCGAGCGCTACGACCGGACCCGCCCCCGCTACCCCCAGGCCCTGGTGGACCGCATCGTCGCCGCCGCCCCGGGCCCGGACATCCTGGACGTCGGCTGCGGCACCGGCATCGTCGGCCGCCGCTTCCGGGCGGCCGGATGTACGGTGCTCGGCGTCGACCCGGACCCGCGCATGGCCGCCTGGGCGCGCGGACGCGGACTCGACGTCGAGGTCGCCACATTCGAGGACTGGGACCCGGCCGGACGCGCCTTCGACGCGCTCGTCTGCGGCCAGGCCTGGCACTGGGTGGACCCGGTCGCGGGCGCGGCCAAGGCGGCGCGGGTGCTGCGTCCGGGCGGCCGGCTCGCCCTGTTCTGGAACGCCGCCTCCCCCGCGCCCGAACTCGCCGCCTCCTTCGCCGAGATCCACCGCCGACTGCTGCCCGACTCCCTCGCCCCGCTGCCGACCCCCGCGGACATCGACCGGGCGTACGCGACCATGTGCGCCCAGGCGGCCGACGGCCTCCGGGCGGCGGGCGCGTTCGCCGAACCGGAGCAGTGGCGACTCGACTGGCGGCACACCTACACCCGGGACGAGTGGCTGGACCAGGTCCCCACCCTCGGCGCCTACACCCGACTCGCCCCCGACACCTCGGCCGAACTCCTGGCCGCCCTCGGCGCCGCGATCGACGCGGCGGGCGGCGACGTCCCCGTCGACTACGGCACGCTGACCCTCACCACGACCCGCGACCCCGCCTGATCTCCACCAGCGCGTGTCTTCGAGCCCCCGTCGTTCCGGGGTGTGGAGTCGGGGGTGGTCGGGGGGTTGTGACCTTGGGGGGTGGGCGTGTCTGATGGTCGCACTCATCGCGAGGGGGAGGCGTTCGGCGCCTCCGGCGCCGACCCGTGATGCCGGCTCCGCCGCTGCCGTCTTGTCGCCGTGCCCCGGCTCGGGAGGTCGATCGTGGATCACGAGGGACTTCGGCGCGCCCTCCTGCACCGCATGCTGATCGGATATCGCACCCGGCTGGTCCCGGCCGTGCCCGGGCTCGGCCTCGCCGGCGCGGCGAACCGGATTCCGCGCCAGGAGGACGTCGCCGGCCGGGCCCGGGTGAGTCTGCGCTGGTACGGGCATCTCGAACGGGGCGACCGGGTCGCCTTCGACCCGCATCGGCTCGCCCGGGTCGCGGACACGTTGCGCGTCCCGCACCGGGAGCGCGGACTGCTGCACCTGCTCGCCACGGGGCCGGACTCGACGGTGTTCCCCCGGCCCGTCCCCAGACCGGACCCGGACGTGTCGCACGACGACCGGGAGACCCTGTGCCGGTTGTCCCCCAATCCGGCGATCCTCACCGACCACGCCTGGAACGTGCTCGCCGCCAACGACATGGTGTTCGCCTGCTTCCCCGCGCTGCACCACCGCCGGGCGCCGGCGGGCCCGCCTAACGTGCTGGACTGGATCTTCGGCGACGAGGCGGCGGCGACGTTCGCCGACATCGACGCGGTGCGCCGCGACGCGGTCACCACCGCGCAACTCACCTACGTACGCTACGGCGACGACCCGACGGTCGCCGCACTGGTGCGGACCCTGCTGGCCCATCCGGGCGCCGCGACCCGCTGGCACCGGTGCGTACTGCCGTGCAGTCCGCGACCGCGCCACCACGTACGGCTGCGGGTGTTCGGCACCTGCGAGGTGGTGTTCCTGCACCACGAGGACACCGACGGCCGGCACCTGCTGGCCATGCTCCCGGCGGTCGAGTCGCGGCCGTCCTGAGCCGCGGCACGCGGCCGGGCCGGACGTCGGGCGTGGTCAGGGACACGCCGGTTGCGCCGAGCCGAAGGTACGGCGGTAGGTGTGGGGGCTGACGCCGGTGGTCTTCTTGAAGCGGTCGCGGAAGGCGGTGGGCGAGCCGAACCCGACCTGGGCGCCGATGCGTTCGACCGGGTGGCCGGTGGTCTCCAGGAGGTGCTGGGCCTGGCGAATGCGCGCGCGGTGCAGCCATTGCAGCGGCGTGGTGCCGGTGTGCTCGCGGAAGCGGCGGATCAGGGTGCGGGTGCTGGTTCCCGCCCGGGCGGCGATGTCGGCGAGGGTGAGTTCGGCGCCCAGGTTGTCCCGCAACCACGCGAGCAGCGGCTCCAGGGCCGAACCCTGCGGTGTCGGGACATGGTCGTGCACGATGAACTGCGCCTGCCCGCCCTCGCGTTCCAGCGGCATGACGGACAGCCGGGCGGCGTCGGCGGCGACCGCCGAACCGTAGTCGCGGCGGATCATGTGCAGACACAGGTCCATCCCGGCGGCGGCGCCGGCGGAGGTGAGGATGCGGTCGTTGTCCACGTACAACACGTCCGGGTCGACCTCGACGGACGGGTGGTGTTCGGCCAGGAGGTCGGCCGCGATCCAGTGCGTGGTGGCGCGCAGGCCGTCCAGGAGCCCCGTGGCGGCCAGGGGGAAGGTGCCCACGCAGATCGAGGCGATCCGGGTCCCCTTCCGCGCCGCCGTGCGCAGCGCCTCGCGCACGGCGGGGCTGAGCGGGTTCAGCGGGTCGGCGGTCCCGGGGACGATGATCGTGTCCGCGCCCGCCAGCCCGTCCAACCCCCACGGCGCCCGCAGGGTGAACAGGCCGGCGTCGACCTCCGGCTGCTCGGCGCACACCCGCACGTCGTAGCCGGGCCGACCGTCCGGGAGCCGGGAAAGGGTGAACACCCCGATCGGGGTGGCCAGATCGAACGGGATCACCCCGTCCAGGGCGAGGATGGCGACGATGTGCATGGCGGGAATGTACCCGGCCACCGGAAAACCGCCACAACCGCACCCGGGATCGGGCACCGACCGCGCGCCGCCCGACCCCGGCCCGGACACCGCCCGCCTCACCTCTCGGGCGGGAAGTCCGCGCCCAGGCTCACCTGTCGCCACGCCGCGAACCCGTCACGCAGCGCATCCAGTCGGGCGTCGGCGATGTGCACCGCCGCCTCCCCGAGCAGCAGCCGCAGCGGGGGTTCGGGGGCGTCGACCACGGCGGCGATCGCGGCGGCGGCACGGTCCGGGTCGCCCGGCTGCCGCCCGTACGTCGCGCGCGTGGCGGCCCGGCGGGCGCCGGCGGTGTCCGCGTAGTCGGCGATCCGGACGGCGGACTCCCGCATCGAAGGGCCCGACCAGTTCGTCCGGAACGCGGCCGGCTCCACGATGGTCACCCGGATCCCCAGCGGCGCGACCTCGGCGGCCAACGACTCGCACAGGCCCTCCAGCGCGAACTTGGTGGCGTGGTAGTAGCCGGTCGCGCCGAACGCGACCAGTCCGCCGATCGAGCCGATGGTGACCACGTGGCCGGACCGCCGGGCGCGCATGCCGGGCAGCACGGCCCGGGTGACGGCGGCGACACCGAGGACGTTGGTGTCGAACAGCCGCCGTATCTCGTCGTCCTCACCCTCCTCGACGGCGGCCAGGTAGCCGTAGCCGGCGTTGTTGACCAGCACGTCGATCCGGCCGAACGTGGTCTCGGCGGCGGCCACGGCGGCGGCGATCGCCTCGGCGTCGGTGACGTCGAGCGGGAGCACGAGCGCACGATCGCCGTACCCGCCGACCGCCTCGGCGACGGCACCCGGATCGCGGGCGGTCAGCACGACCCGATCCCCGCGTTCGAGCGCGTGCAGCGCGATCGCCCGCCCCAGGCCGGACGAACAGCCGGTGACGAACCAGACGGGAGTGGATACGGAGGAGGCCGGGATGTCCATCGAAATGTCCTTCGTGGGTCGATTCCTGGGCGACATGGGACTCACCCCTGGCCCGTCGGTACCAGGAGCAGTTCCGCGAAGTTGACGTGCGCGGGCGCGGCGACGGCGTGCCCGACGGCGGCGGCCACGTCCTCGGCGGACAGCGGGGTGTTCGCGGTGCGCATCGCGGCCAGTTGCTCACGGCTCGCCGGGTCGTGCATGTCGTCGCCCAACTCGGTGAGCGTGACGCCGGGTTCCACGTTCGCGACCCGTACGCCGCGCGGGCCCAACTCGGCGCGCAGTCCCCGACTCAGGTGCGCCACGGCCGCCTTGGTCGCGCAGTACACCGACCAACCGGGGAACGGCCGTTGGCCGCCCAACGAGCCGATGTGCACCAGGTCGGCGGGGCGTCCGGCCGCCGCGGCGGCCAGCAGGTCGTCGACGAACACCCGCCCCGTGTACAGCAGTCCGGTCAGATTGACGTCGAGCATTCGGTCCCACTCGACCGTCTCCGCCTGCTCGAAGGCGCCGCCGAGCATCACCCCGGCCGACGCCACGACCAGGTCGACGGCGCCGAGCCGCTCGTGCACGACGCCGGCGGCGTGCCGCATCGCCGCCAGGTCGCGGACGTCGACGGGCACGGGCACGATCGTGCCGCCGGTGTCGGCGTCGACGCGCTCCTTCGCCAGTGCCTCCAGTCGGTCCGCACGGCGACCGAGGGCGGCGACGTCGGCGCCCGCCGCGGCCAGTACGCGGGCGGTCGCGGCGCCGATGCCGCTGGAGGCGCCGGTGACCACCGCCACCCGGCCGTGCAGGGGGAGCCGAGGGGTCGTGCCGCCGGCGGTGCCGCTGTGTCGTTCGGTGTGTGTCATGGCTCCAGGCTGGCCGGGGTCCGCCGACCCAACCAGGCCGCCGCCCACCCTGGGAGTACCACACCCTGGCTGCCCGCCTCCCCTCGTCGTACCGTCGAGGCATGGACAGCGACAACGCCCTCGGCACCTTCCTGCGCGCCCGCCGTGAGGCGGTCGACGTGGCGACGACGGGGATCGTGCACGCCGGTCGCCGCCGCACGCCGGGACTGCGCCGAGAGGAGGTCGCGGCGCTGGCCGGGGTCAGTACCGACTACTACGTACGCCTGGAGCAGGGTCGCGAGCGCGGCCCGTCCGAGCAGGTCGTCGACGCGCTGGCCCGCGCACTGCGCCTGGGGGACGACGCGGCGGAGCACCTGCGCCGACTGGCCCGCCCGGCGCCGCGCCGCCGCTCGCCGGTACGGCGGGCCGAGCGGGTGAGTCCGCTGTTGGTGCGAATGATGCAGTCCTGGGATCGGCAGCCGGCCGTCGTATTGGGCCGCTACATGGACATCCTGGCCGCGAACACACTGGGCGCGGCGCTGTTCGACGGGCCCGAACGCAATCTGCTCAGGCTGCTCTTCCTCGACCCGGCCGGGCGCACGTTCTACCCGGACTGGGAGCAGGCGGCGCGCAACACCGTCGCGTCGCTGCGCTCGTGCGCGGGCGATGATCCCGGGGACCCGGCGCTGGCCTCGCTGGTGGGTGAACTGTCGCTGCGCAGCCAGGACTTCGCCCGGCTGTGGGCCCGACACGAGGTTCGCCGCAAGAGCACCGAGGCCAAACGTTTCCGGCATCGGGCCGTGGGCGAACTGGTGTTGTCCTACGAGTCGTTGACGGTGAACAGCGCACCGGGGCAGCAATTGGTGGTGTATCAGGCGGAGCCGGGCAGCGCCACCGAGCAGGCACTGTGCCTGCTCGGCAGCTTGGCGGCGGGCCGGGCGGAACCCGGAGACGAGCCCCGATAGGGCGGGTCTGCGAGCCCTATGCCCCGCTGTGGCGGGTGTGGCGGGTGTCCCCGGTCGCCCCGGCCCTCCTCACAGTGGCTTCACCTTGTTCGGCGCGACCGCGACCGTCACCGACCGGGTGCCGCCGAGGAGGCCCGCCAGGGTGAAGGCGACCTCCAGTCGGCCGTCGAACCGGCTGCCCACGACGACGCCCCGGGTTCCGGCGGGGACGGATTGGGTGAGGCCGCCGCCCAGGTCCCCGACCGCTTCGACCCTGGTACCGATGTCCATGGGATGTTCCTCCGTCCGGGCGGGCCGACTACGCGCGCGGCGCGGATTCGGCGCCCCGGTCCTGTTGCAGCCGCCACAGTTCGGCGAACAACCCGTCGTGTTCCGCGAGGAGTTCGTCGAACGTGCCCTGCTGGGTCACCCGCCCCGAGTCCATCACCACGATGTGGTCCGCGACCGCGACGTTGGCCAGTCGGTGGGTGACCAGTACGACGGCGCTGTCCCGGGCGATCTCGCGAAGGCCCGCGAAGATGCGGTGTTCGGCTCGGGGGTCGAGGGCGGAGGTGGGTTCGTCCAGGCAGATCAGCCCCGGCTCGCCGTACAGCGCGCGGGCGATGCCGAACCGTTGCCACTGGCCCACGGACGGGTCGACGCCGCCCCACCATTCGCGCGCCAGGAGGGTGCCGAGCCCGCGTGGGAGGCCGGCGATCACGTCGTCCGCGCCGGAGGCGCCGGCCGCGCGCTCGATCGCTTCGTCGTCGTCCTCGCGGGGTTGGCCGAGGTTGATGTTCAGTCGCGCGGACAGCGGCCAGCGGGCGATCTCCTGCGGGACGTAGCCGACGTGGGACCAGGCCGCGTGCGGGTCGAGGTCGCCCACGTCGTCGCCGTTCCAGGTGACCCGACCCTCGTGTGCCAGGTACAGGCCGCACAGCAGGCGGGACAGGGTCGACTTGCCGGAACCGTTCTCCCCCACCAGGGCCAGGATGGTGCCCCTGCGCAGTTCCACGTCGATGTCGGCGACGGCGGGGGCGGCCTTGCCGGGGTAGCGGTAGGTGACGTTCTCGGCGCGGACCACGACCGGCGGCTTCGGAACGAGGTCGCCGCGCGTCATCGCGTGACCGCCGGCCTCGTCGAGGAAGCGGGCCCAGTCGTCGAGGTACAGGCCGACGCTGTAGAGCCGACTGCCGGAGACCACCAGGCCGCCCAGGGCCGTACCGACCGTACGCAGCGCGATCACCGCGGTGCCGGCGGCGGCCACCGACATACGGTCCGTGGACAGCAGGTACGCCAGCGCGGCCCACACCAGGCTTGCCGCCAGCCCGCCGACGGCGGCGCCGACGAGGCCGATCTTGGCGGTGGTCCAGGCGCCGGACTGGGTGACCCGCTGTACCCGATCGGCCGCGACGGCGTAGCGGCCGAGCAGGAACGGCGCCATCGTGCCTGCCCGGAGCTGGTCGGCCCAGCGCTGGTCGGAGATGTGCCAGCGCAGCATGTTGAGCAGCCGCCGCTCGTCCTGGGTGTGCAGCGTGGTCAGGTATTCGACGCGCGCGCCGCGTACCGCCGCGACTCCGCGCGGCAGCGCGCCCAGGAGCAGCAGGGGCAACAGCACCGGATGCAGGAGGGTGAGTACGGACGCGGCGGCGATCAGCGAGGCGCAGGCCGCGAGTACGTCCTGGGACTGCGGCATCAGGCCGCGCATCGATTGCAGGCCCCGGTCGGCGGCGTCCCACCGGTCCTGGTAGCCGGGGTGGTTGTAGGCGGCCAACTCGGCCCGGGAGGCGGCCTGGAGCAGCAGCCATTCGGACTCGCGGGTCAGCCGCGGGGTCACCCGCGCGGACAGCGCCACCACGGCGATGCCGAGCACGGCGCGCAGCCCGACCGCCGCGCTCAGCAGGAGGATCGAGGGCAGCGCGTCGCGCAACCGGTCGGTGACGTCACCCGACGCGATCAGCGCGGTGATCGTTCCGGTCGTGGCGAGCAGTCCGCCGGCTTCGAGGACGCCGGCCAGGACCTGACATACCATCAGCGCGACCAGGGCTCGTGGATCGGCCTTCCAGGCGAGGCGCATGGCGCGCACGAGCAGGTGCGGCAGGCGGGCGGCCATCGCGCGGGTGGTGATCTTCGTCAGCGCGACGGCGGTATCCCGGCCCGGGGGCGCGAACGCCAACTCCTGGTCGGGGTGTTTGTCTGCGGTCGGGGTTTTGGCGGGGGCTTGGGTCGGGGCTTCGGCGGGGGCTTCGGGCGGGGTCTCCGCGGGGGCCTCGGGCGTGGTGGCGCTCTGGTGCGGGATGGCGTTCGGCCCGGGTTTCGAGCGGGCGTCGCTCAGGGGGGTGGGATCTTCTCCGGCGGGTTTCGGGGTCACGACGGCGCCTTCCGATCGTGCGGGGTGGGATCGCTCGGCGGAGCGTCCGCCAATGCTGGTGCGGTGGGGCGACAGCCCGGCAGAGCGCACCGGTGTGAGAGCGAGGCGTGGAACCGAATCGGGCGCCTCGAACGGGCGCTCGACCAAACGATTCGCTGCCCGGCTCCGCCGACCGACCGGCGCCGGACACCCCACGACACGCGCCCTCGCCCGATCGACCACGCCGCGCGCCGGGCGCGCCCCGGAGGCGCATCGGCCGGCCGGGGTGACGCGTGACGAACGACTCCCGCCCTCGCGTTCGGCCCGAACCGCCGCGCACGCCGCCGCCCGCTCCCCCGTCGGGGCGCGGCGCCGAGGGGCTGCCTATCCTGGCGGGGACGGGGCGGCCGGACCAAGGGTGAGGTGCGACGATGAGCGCTGCCGTACGGACCATTCGCTGGGGCGTCCTGGCGACCGGCGGGATCGCCGCCGAGTTCACCGAGGCGCTGTGGAGCCTGCCGGACACCGAGGTGATCGCGGTCGGGTCGCGCGGCACGGCGAGCGCGAAGGCCTTCGCCGAGCGGCACGAGATCCCCCGGGCGTACGGCAGTTGGGCCGAGTTGGCCGCCGACGACGACATCGACATCGTCTATGTCGCCACCCCGCACTCGGCGCATCGTGAGGCGGCGGGGCTGTGTCTGGCGGCCGGGCGGGCGGTGTTGTGCGAGAAGGCGTTCACGCTGAACGCGCGCGAGGCCCGCGAACTGGTCGAACTGGCCCGGGAGCGCGGGTTGTTCCTGATGGAGGCCATGTGGACGTACTGCCATCCGCTGATCCGTCGGATGCGTGAACTGGTCCGGGAGGGCGTGATCGGCGAGGTGCGCAGCGTGTCCGCCGCGTTCGGCTTCGCCGGGGACCTTTCGCCCGAGCACCGGCTGCGCGACCCGGCGCAGGGCGGCGGCGCGCTGCTCGACCTGGGCGTCTACCCGGTCTCCTTCGCCCAGTTGCTGCTCGGCGAGCCCGACACGGTCCGCGCCTGGGCCCACCGGACCCCCGAGGGGGTGGACGCGAACACCGGGATCGTCCTGGGCTGGAACAGCGGTGCCGTGGCCACCCTGGGCTGCTCCATGACGGCCGACACCGAGGCGCCCGCGACCGTCGCCGGCACCCTGGGGCGGATCGAGTTCGCCGACGGCTTCTACTACCCGGACCGGTTCGTCGTGCACCGCCGGGGCGAGGAGCCGCGGACCGTGCGGCTCGCGGACGTCACCGACGATCCGGAACGCGGCACGATGCGGCACGAGGCGATCGAGGTCATGCGTTGCCTGCGCGCGGGCGAGACCGAATCCCCGCTGGTGCCACTGGCGGGCACGCTGGCCGTGATGCGCACGCTGGACACCGTGCGCGAGCACATCGGGGTGCGCTACCCGGGCGTCGATCAGCCGACGCCGGCGGGCCGCCGACCCGGGCGACGGTGAACCCGATCCGGGCAACCGCCGTGGCCGCCAAGGCCGTTGCCGCGCCCTACGGCTCAACACGGCCCCTGGCGCTCCGCCGCGAGCAGGCGCAGCGCCGCGACATGCGCGCCGTCGGTCCGTACCCGACCGGCGATCGCCGCGGCGCGCTGCGCCGGCTCGGGCCGCAGGGCGTCGTCGAGGGCCGCGATCAGCGAGTCGGTGGTCGCCGTCCCGGGCTCGTGCGCGCGTCCGATGCCGAGTTCGGTCACTCGCCGGGCGAAGTAGTGCTGGTCGTAGTGCCGCGGGACGATCACCTGCGGTGCGCCCGCCCGTGCGGCGGTGGTGGTGGTACCGGCCCCGCCGTGGTGCACGACGGCCGCCACCCGGCGAAACAGCGCCCGCTGGTTCACCTCGCCGATCGACAGGCAGTCGGATTCCCGGTCCGGGAGCGCGAGTTCGGCCCAACCTCGGAGCACGATCGCACGGCGTCCGAGCGCCCGGGCCGCCTCGACCATGCTCTTGCCGAGGTCGTGCGGGGCGCGGACGCTGCCGAAGCCGAAGTACACGGGCGGTTCGCCGGCGTCGAGAAACGCCTCCACGTCGGCGGCGAGCGGGCGTTCGTCGGGCAGGATCCAGGCGCCGGTCTGCACCACACCCGAATCCGCCGGCCCGGGCCAGGGCGCGAGCGTCGGATCGGCGGCCAACCACGGCTGTCGGGTGAACATGTGGCCGCGCACATCCTCGACCGGCCCCAGTCCGAGGCCGGCGCGATGCGCGTCGAGAGCAGGTCCCCAGAGGTCGTTCAGGCGCCGGGCGTCCTCGGCCCACAGCGCGGCGTGGTCGGCCCCGGCCTCGCTCGGCGGCCGTCCCGGCATCGGGGGCGGCGCATGCCGGGGGGACGGCAGGGCGATGGGGCAATAACTCGCGTAGACGTAGCCGATTCCCATCGACTCGGCCACCGAACGCGCCGCGATCTGCAGGGCCGTGGCCGCCACGATGACGTCGCAGTCCGCGGCCGCCGCCGGGATGGTGTCGAACTGGGTCGCGACCGTGCCCTCGATCAGCCGCCGCCGCTGCTCGGGCGTGGGCGGACCCGCGGCCGGGTCGGCCTTCGCGGTCCCGGCCGATTCCGGACCGATCGGCACGAACTCGATCCCGAGTCCTTCGAGCCAGGCCCGGAAGTCCGGTGGCGCGCACACCCGCACGTCCTCCCCGAGGTCGCGCAACTCCAGCGCCAACGCGACGATCGGTTGCACATCGCCCCGCGACCCGATCGTCGACAACAACACACGCATCGAAACTCCCTCTCCAACAGCGACCTCGGACCCGGCCGTCGCGACACCGTCATGGTCACGATCAGCCGGTACCCGATCACCGTGAGTCGGCATTGTGGGCCCGCACGGGGCCCTCGCCGCAAGTTCCCCCGCCTGCCCCGACCCGAACACGTGCCGGAGCGGCGCCGAGCGGTCGGATCGGCCCGATCGTGTTGCGCGCCGCGGCGCCGTCGGCCCGGGAGGAGTCCCGCGAGCACCCGCTCGCCCTGTTGGAGGTCTGGTCCGACACCGTGTGCGTCGACGCCGACGCTCGATGGCGCACCGGAAAGGTGTCCGAACCGAGCGTGCTCGCGCCCGGGATACGCGACGAACACGGGGCCACCATCAGGCCGTGTCGACCCACCGGTGGGCGGGATCGTGATCCCGCCCACCCTGCCGAGGGTTACTTCGCGGCGATCGCCGCGGCCGTCGTGGGATACCAACCACCCATGACGGCATCGGCGTTCACGAACAGCTCGCCGCTCGGCTTGTCGAGCGCGTGCACCGGCAGCCGCTTGCCGGTCTGCCCGGCCTTGTTCGCCTCCACGGCCACCTGGATGTCGGCGATCTCCGAGCCGCCGCCCGGGGCCGGTGGCGCCGGGTGGAAGGCGGCGTAGGCGGTGCCGCCGGGCTTCAGCGTCTGGAACGGGTATTGGTAATCGTTGCCGTGCTCGACGTCCCGGCCGGCCGTACCGCCCGCGTACACCTGCGGCCAACCCGGCAACACACAGGCCGCCGCGCCGGTGTTGGTGCCCACGACCAGCAGCACGTCCTTGTGTCCGGCCGGGTAGTCGACCTTGAGCGAGATCTGGTCCTGTGCGCACTCCCCGCCGGGGGTACCGGTCGACTTGGCGGTCGAGGTCGGCGTGCCGGCGGGCCTGGTCGCGGCGCCGGAGGCGGTCGGGGAGGGTGTGGTGCCGGTCGCGGCGGCGGTGGCCGGGGCGGTGATGGCCCGGCCTCCCGGGTCCGCCGTGGTGGCCCTCTTTTCCTTGGCCTCGTCGTTGCAGGCGGACAGACCCAGCGCCGCGCAGCCGGCGATCACGACCGCGCCGAGGCGCACGAAAGCAGACATGGTGGTTCCCCCGTGTAGTGCCCGGTTGTTGGTTCCCCGGGCAGAGCGGAGATCAATATAGGGGTACGAATCGCCTGCCATACGCGGTGTGCGGCCGGTGATCATCCGGTGACGGAGGGGTCGCGGGCACCCGCGCGGCGGTCGGTCCCGGCCCGACCCCCGCCGTCCGCGAGGACGTCGCCCGCCGCCGCGCCCGTCGGCGTGATCCACACGGGTCTCCCCGGAACCGCGTGGTCACGCTCGACGGGCGAACGGGCCGACAGATCGGACGAGTCAGCGGATTTTGGCCCCGTAGACGTGGTCGACCGTCATCGTCATCAACACCCGACGATCGGACACCATCACCGACCGGTACTCCGCCCAGTCCGGGTGCTCCCCGGCCGCCGCGCGGTAGTAGTCCACCAGCGCGTCGACCTCGGGACCGTCCGGGTCGGTGCCCGGTCCGATCAGGGTCGCGACACCCTCGGCGGTGGCCCAGGAGCCGCCGTCCGAGCTGGTGACCTCGAGTGTCGCGCGCGGGTCGCGGCGCAGGTTGGCGGTCTTGGCCCGGCCCTCGGTCATCGAGACGTGCAGCACGCCGGCCGCTGGATCGTAGAAGGGCATCACGGGGGACAGCTGGGGGCGGCCGTCCGCCTTGATGGTCGCGAGCACGCCGAGGCGGCTCCGCGCGAGCAGCGAACGCGGGTCGAACGATGAGGTGGTCATGTCAGGGCCCAATTCCCGATCGGGCGCCGGGTATTCCCCCGCGCCCGGCCCGGTCGCCGATCACGCGCGGGTCCCGGCCGGCGCACGAAGCTGTTCGATCACGGCCGCGTAGCCACTGCCGCCGTGCCCGTCGGCCACCGCCCGCTCGGCCACCGCCCGGACCAACCTCGGGAACGCGGCGTCGACGCCCAGCGATTCGCTCTCGTGCACCAGGTGCTCCATCGAGGCGAGGTGCGTGTCGATACTGGCGTCGAGCACCGGATACCTGCCCTCGTCGATCTGCGCGGCGTAGCCGGCCAGCCACTCGGCCACCGTCGCCAGCCCCTGCCGGGCCACCGGCGCGAACGTGCCCGCGCTCACCCCGGCGGTGTCGAGCAGCGCGGCCCCCTGCAGGAAGCCGTTCAGGATGCCCCACATCAGCCCGAGCATGGACGCGTCGTAGAGCGCGGACAGGCCCTGGTCCGCGCCGAGGTACGCGGTCCCGCCGCCCAGGCTCCGCAGCGCCGCCTCGTGCCGCTCGAAGACGGCCGGCGGGCCGCTGTACAGGATCACCCCCTCGGGCGTTCCGATCGCGGTCGGCGCGCCCAGGATCGCGCCGTCGAGGTAGTCCGCGCCGTGCCCGGCGGCCCACGCGGCGGTCTCCCGGGCCTCCTGCGAGGTGCCCGTGGTCAGGTTGACCAGGGTCCGACCGGCCGACGTCCCGGCCGGCGGGTCGAGCAGTTCGCGCACGGCGGCGTAGTCCGTGACGCAGACGACCACGAGCGCGCCGGCCGCGACGGCGTCCCCGACCGAGGGGGCGAGTCGCGCGCCCCGCGCGACGAGGTCGTCGGCCTTGGCCGGCGAACGGTTCCACACCGTGGTGGGGTATCCCTCGCGCAGGAGGGTGTCGGCCAGTGCCCGACCCATGTGCCCCAGACCGATGACCGTCACGGGTGTGCGGTCGACGTCGTGCCTTCCCATCGTGGCTCCTTCGTGTGACGCGATGCCTGTGGCAGGATCATCGACGTTCACACCGGTATGAAGGTCAACCGCGAAGGTCGACCACGACGTCAACCAGGAGCGCACACGTGCTGATCGGGGAACTGAGTCGACGGACCGGGGTACACACCCACCAACTGCGCTACTACGAGGCCCAGGGCCTGCTGGAACCCGCGCGCGGCGCCAACGGCTACCGCGAGTACGACGCCGACGCCGTCCTCACCGTCACCCAGATCCGCAGCCTGCTCGAAGCCGGGCTGTCCACCGAGGACATCGCGTATCTGCTGCCCTGCGCGATCGGCGCGGCCCCCGAGTTCGCCCCCTGCGGCGAACTGACCGACTTCCTGCGCACCCGTCTGGACGGACTGGACCAGCGCATCGACGCGCTCACCCACACCCGCCGGGCACTGCACACCTACCTCGACGCCTCCGAACGCGCCGGCGCCTCGCGCTGACGCCCCGGCCGTCGGCGGGCATGCTCAGGGCTCGCAGCCCGGTTCGCGGATCGCCGCGCGCCGCTCCTCGATCAGGGTCGCGCGGCCACCGGGCCGGGACGGACCCCGATCAACCGTCCAGGCGCGGGTAGTCCAGGTAACCCTCGGCGCCGCCGCCGTAGTGGCCGGTCTTCAGCGGCCGGTTGAACACGGCGCCGGCGGCGAGGCGTCGGGGCAGGTCGGGGTTGGCCAGGAACAGTCGACCGAAGGCGTACACGTCGGCGAGCCCGGTCCGCACCGCGTGCTCCGCCCGTTCGTGGCCGCCCGGTTCGGCGCCGTCGTACGTCGCCATCAGCGTCCCGCCCCAGCGCGGCCGCAGGTCGGCCAGCGCCGGATATGCCCCCGACTGCACCACGTGCAGGTACGCCAGCCCCATCCCGTCCAGCGCGCCGACCAGTCGGCGGTAGCGCGTCGCCGGATCGGCCTCGACGATGTCGAGCTGCGTGTTGTCCGGGGAGATCCGCAACGCCGTGCGCTCCGGCCCGATCGCGGCGGCGACCGCCTCGACGACCTCGATCGGGAAGCGCACGTGGTCGGCGTAGCCGTCGGTGCGCCGGTTGGCGCTGTCGGCGAGGAACTGGGCGAGGAGGTAGCCGTAGGCGGCACTGATCTCGACCCCGTCGAAACCGGCGTCGACGGCGTTGCGCGCGGCCTCGGCATGCGCCTCGACCGACGCGGCGACCTCGGCGGTCGACAACTCGCGCGGGCGCACATGGGGCTTCGGGCCGGCGGCGGTGTGAATGGCGCCGGAGGTGATCGCCACTGCGGAGGGGGCGACCGGTCGCGCCCCGTCGAGGAGATCGGGGTGGCTGACCCGGCCCACGTGCCACAGTTGGGCGAAGATGCGCCCGCCCTCGGCGTGTACCGCGCGGGTCACCTCCCGCCAGCCGGCTACCTGCGCCGACTCCGTCAGGCCGGGCACGCCGGGGCCGCCCTTGCCGAGGCGATGCGGCCAGATGCCCTCGCTGACGATCAGGCCGGCGGCGGCGCGCTGGGCGTAGTAGGCGGCCATGATCGGCGTCGGGACCCCGGTGACGTCGTCGGCGCGCGAGCGGGTCATCGGCGCCATCGCCGCCCGGTTGGGCAGGTGCAGGTTCGGGCCGCGATAGGGGTCGAGCAGGGGAGAGTGCATGGGGGTTCCTTCGCCGGAAGCGGAACGGTGGCGGTAGCGGCACCGGTTGTGTGCATGTACCTGCACTCGACCCTGCCCGCCCCGGGTCCGCGCTGCCAGACCTCCGTTCCGCTCAGGACCGGCGTTCCTACCACTGCCAGGGTCAGCCTCGGCCCCCGCGCCCGCCCGCCCCGCCGTGGACAATGAACGACATGAACGGCACGAACGGCGTCCACGATCGCATCGGCACGGACGAGGCCGTGCGCCCCGGCGGCGGGCGGCCGATCGATCCGCGCGACGGGATCGGCGAGTTCCTGCGCACCCGGCGGGCCCGGCTCGGCCCGGAGGACGTCGGGCTGCCGGTGACCGGGCGGCACCGGCGCGTACCGGGGTTGCGCCGCGAGGAGTTGGCCCAACTGGCCGGCGTGTCGGTCGCCTACCTGACCCGGCTCGAACAGGGCAAGGGCCACAACGTGTCGACCGAGGTGATCGACGCCATCGCCCGGGCGCTGCGGCTGACCGAGACCGAGCACGCCCACCTCACGCACCTGTCCAAGTGCCGGCACCAGCCGCACCGGCGCTACACCGCGTCGCGGCGCCAGCAGGTGCGGCCGGGCCTGCGGGCACTGATGACGGCCATGGACACGATGCCCGCGTACGTCACCGGTCGGCGGCTGGACGTCCTCGCCTGGAATCGCCCGGCGGCGGCCCTGTTCGGCGACTGGGACGAACTCCCGGACCGGGAGCGCAACTGGGGCCGGCTGGTCTTCCTGAACCCCGGGTACCGCCGCCTGTTCGTGGACTGGGAATCGAAGGCGGTGGACGTCGTCGGCACCCTGCGCCTGGACGCCGGCTGCTATCCCGACGATCCGCGCCTCATCGCGCTGGTGGACGAACTCTCGGCCGGGAGTGAGGAGTTCCGCCGGTTGTGGGCCCGGCACGACGTCCAGGAGCAGAGCCACGGCAGCCGGCGTCTGCACCACCCCGTGGTCGGCGAGCTGACCCTCCCGTTCGAGACCCTGCGCCTGCCCGACGACCCCGAACAGTGCCTGACGATCCACCACGTCCCGACCGACCCGATCGCCGCGGAAAACCTGCGCCTACTGGCCAGCTGGGGCACCGACCCCACACGCCCCTGACCGGCACGCGCCGCGCCGTTGCCCCCGACGCTCACGAGCCGGGCCGACGCTCCCGACGCTCACGAGCCGGGTCTGCGCGCCCCCTACGCTCACGAGCGGAACCGACGCCCCGGCCGTCACAGGCCGTGCCGACGCTCCCCCAGCACCTTCTCACACACCCGTGCCTCGTTCGCGGCCGAGAACACGTCCCGGTACGCGGCCACCGCGCGCCGGGTGTCCTCGGCGACCAGGTCGGCGTTGATCTGCGCTCCCGCCGCCGCGCCCCCGGCCGCCGCGGCGCCGACCTGCGCCATCAGGTCGGTGACGTTGCCCGCGAGCCAGACACCGGGCACCTCGCTGCGCCCGGTCGGGTCGGCGGGGACGTACTCGCCCGCCCCCGACGGATGCGCCACCGCCCGCAGCCCGAGACCGGCCAGGAAGTCGGCGCGCGCCACCATCCGCGTGGCCACCGCCAGCGCGTCACGCTCGATCAGCGTCCCGTCCGCGAGCCGCAGACCCACCAGCCGGTCGTCGACGACCTCCACCGACGCCACCTCGCCGGCCACCACCCGGATCCCCCGAGCCGCCAACTGCTCGGCCTCCTCCGCGGTCGGCGGCGCCATGATGTGCGGGAAGAAGGTGATGTCCTCGCTCCACTGCCGAAACAGCAATACCTGGTGCATCGACAGCGGCCCGCTCGCCAGCACACCGATCGCCCCGTCGCGCACCTCCCAGCCGTGGCAGTACGGGCAGTGCAGCACGTCCCGCCCCCACCGCTCGCGCAGCCCGGAGACCTCGGGCAGTTCGTCCACCAGCCCGGTGGTGACCAGGAGCCGCCGGGCCCGCACGGTACGTCCGTCGGACAGCGCCACCGTGAACCCGTCGGCCTCCCGGGCCACCGTGTCCACCTCGCCGGTCACCACGTGGCCCCCGTATCCGCGCACCTCCGCCCGGCCCCGCTCGACCAGTTCGGCCGGCGGCACGCCCTCCCGGGCCAGCAGGCCGTGCACCCCCTCGGCCGGGGCGTTGCGGGGCGCCCCCGCGTCGATCACCACCACCGAGCGGCGCGCCCGGGCCAGCATCAGCGCCCCGTTCAATCCGGCGGCTCCGCCACCGATCACCACCACGTCATAGCCGTCCATCAGCCGATCGGTCATCGCGACCACCTCCGACTACGACCATGCGACGCGTCCACGATTCCGGCAACATTACTTGCCGATATGGCAAACTCGACGACATGGACGACGATCTCGACTCCGCCCTCACCGCCGTCGGCCCACGCCTGCGCGCACTGCGCCGCGACCGCAAGATCACCCTGGGCGACCTGGCGGCGGCCACCGGCATCTCGGTCAGCACGCTGTCCCGCCTGGAATCCGGGTCCCGCCGCCCCAATCTCGAATTGCTGCTGCCGCTGGCCCGGGCACACGGGGTCACCCTCGACGAACTCGTCGACGCCCCGCCGACCGGCGACCCGCGCATCCATCTGCGTCCGATCACCCGCTTCGGCATGACCATGGTGCCGCTGACCCGCCGGGCGGGTGGCATCCAGGCGTACAAGCTGGTCATCTCCGCCGGCGGCCTGCGCGGGGAGCCCGACCCGCAGACCCACGAGGGCTACGAGTGGTTGTACGTGCTCAACGGGCGGTTGCGGCTGATTCTGGGCGAGCGGGATCTGGTGCTCGCGCCCGGCGAGGCGGCCGAGTTCGACACCCGCGTGCCGCACTGGTTCGACGCGGTCGACGCCCGACCGGTGGAATTCCTCAGCCTGTTCGGCACCCAGGGCGAGCGTGCCCACCTGCGCGCCCGCCCCACCACGACGCCGCCGGGGAGCGCCTGACCCCCGGCGCGACGCCCGGCGACTACCCGGCGATCGACTGCTCGGCGCGCACGTGGGCGACCAGCGCGTTGGCGTGGCCGTGGCCCAGGCCGTGCTCGCTCTTGAGCCAGGACACCAACTCCATGTGCCTGGTCAGCGGCGAGGAGCGGACCAGACCCAGCCACTCCTCGATCGGCCGACCGTACTTCTTCTCGATCGAGGGAAAGTAGGCCGCCGGGCCCTTCGGCGTGTCGCTCATGTCCGTATTCCTCACGCGGTCGTTCCGATGCCGTCGAGGATAGGACCACCGGTCCACCGGGAAATCATCGGTATGCCTCGGAGATCCGGGTCACACCCGGTTCGACCCGCGGTGGGCGGCTACCGCGGAACGGTCCGAAGTTGCCCCCGACCCCGTCCCGGGGTGTTCGGGACCACCGCTCTGTCGTCGGTCGAGCCGCCGGCGGCACCGTTGCCCAGGTCGTCAGGGTCGTTCACGCCTCGCGTGGGCGCCGCGCGGCGCCCGAGCGCGACCCCGCCCGCGACGGCCCGGCGGCGGATGATTGGGTGGAGTGTCCGCGACGGATGGCGCGTAGTGTCCGCGGGCGGCCCGGGGACGCGCGCACGAGAGAAACGGCACGGCATGGCGGAGGCGGCTTTCACGCGTTTGTTGTGCCACGCCGACGCCGCCGAAGTGGAGGCGGTGGCCGCGCGGTTGGGCGCCCCGACCCGCGCCGGGCTCGTGGCCGGGGCACTCGGCGGTCCCGACGCCCTCCTGGACTGGATGTACGCGCACGGCGACGACATCGACCGGATCGTCTTGGCCGGCGATCTCGAGTTCCGGGCCAAGCCGGGGCACCTCACCCGCTACGACAGTCCGCTGTGGGACCTGTACCGCCGCGCCGACCCGGAGACGAACGTCCTTCTCTACCAACCCGATTCACCGCTGATGTGCCGGCTGATCCTGGCCGGCGGTCCACCCGGATGCCTGCCGCCGACCGAGCGGGTGACGGCCGGGCTCGTGCCGGTCGGACCGGTACGCGTGCATCCCGCGCTGCGCGCCCGTCTGCTCGCGACGACCGAGTACACCGTGCTCGCGCCCGCCGTGGTCGCGGCCGATCCCGACCTGGTCCGGCACACGCTGCACACGCTCGGCGCCGACGGTCGGCTCACCCGCGCCGAACGGGCCCTGGCCCTGCTGCGGTTGTGGGACCTGGAGGGACCCGATGCCGTGCGACCGTGGACGCGCGACCTCGACGGCGCCTATCGGGGACTGCACCGGCAGATGCGCGAGGCACTCGACCGACCCAAGGTCCGGGCCGACGTGGAGACCACCATCCTCGACGCGGCCCGACCGGAGGGCTTCGTCCGGCGGTTGCGAGCGATCGAGGACCCGTCGCGCTCACGCCTGTCCCCGGCGGTGAACCGGATCATGGTCGCCCCACACACCTTCGCGTGGGGCCCGGTCCTCGACGCCCACCACCGATCGCCCCTGTTCTCCGACGACGTGGTCTGTCTCGTGCGCCGGTACGGGCTCGACCACGCGGCGCTGCGGGCGCTGATCGGCGTCGGCCCCGACGGCCGGGCTCGGCTGGAGCGGTGGCCCGCGGCCGAGGGCGCGGACGACGGCGATCTCACCGCCGCGCTGTTGGACGCGTGCGGGCCCACCCGTACCGCCGACGCTCCGGCCGCGGCCGACCTGGTCGCCGAGGCCGCGCCGGCGTGGGCGTTCCTGGAGAACTACGTCCAGGCCGCGGCGCGACCGGCGACACAACGACACCGGCGGGAGCGTTTCGCGGTGGTCGACGCCGAACTGGCCCGACTCGTCCGCGACCGGCTCGGTGACGACGTCCCCGGGTGGTTGCACCTGGCCCGGCTCGGCCCGGAGTACCCCGGCACCCTGCCCGATCTGCTCGACGCGGCGTCGGCGGCGGCGGCCGACGGCCCCGACCCCGCCCCGCCGATCTGGGCCGACTACCTCCGGCCCTACAGCCACGACTCCGGCCGGCAACGCCACGCCGCGCTGTGCGCGTTGTTGCGCGAGACCGCCCCGGATACGATCGCGCGCGTCGCCGCCCATCTGCCGCCCGAGTTCACCGCCGACCTGTACGGCCGTCCCGGCGGCGCCGACGTCGACGCCGCGCTGCTCGCCGCCGGCGCTCCCGCGATCGACGTGGGAATCTTCACCCGTCCGCGCACGTCGCCGCAGGTTCGGGAGCGGTTGCTGCGCGACCCGGCGCGGCTGCCCGCGCTGCGCCGGACACTGATCGCCATCGCCGTCGAAGACCCGACCGCCCGGCCGTCACGGCACTATCGCGACCACTACCGGGCAACTGTCCACGAGTCGCTGCACGCCTACCGCGCGGCACTGGCCGTCGCGGACTCGCGCGTCACCGCCATGCTCGCCCAGAACACCCTGCACCCGGACGGCGCCGACCACGTCCGGGAAAATCTCGGCACGGACCCGAGCGGGGTGATCGCCCGGGCGGACCGGGCGACACCCGCCGACGCCGATCGGCTCCTGGCGGACACCATCACCGACTGGGAGGAGCGGGCCCGGGCGGGCGGCGTGGTCGCGTTGTTGCCGAGCCTGGGCGCGCGCGGCTTCCTGGAGACCGTCGCCGACCCCGGCTGGTCGACGATCCTCGCCGCGCACCGCGCCGAACCGCTCTCCGTCAAGGCGCTCGAAGTGCTCGCCGACGTCCGGCCGGACCTGCCCGAGGAGCCGACCCGGGCACTGGCCGAACACGCCGGCGAGTACTGCGACCTGGCCGAACTCGCACGGCACGCGTGGCCCCTCGCTCGCGATCTCCTGCGCGCCGTGTACCCGTTCCTCGGCCGGCGCCGATCCGCCGCCGATTGGCCCGGGTTGATCACGGACGCACTCACCGACGGCGCGGTCGACCCCGGGCAGTGGCTCCGGCACGGCCGCCCCGCCGGCATGGTGCTGCGCACGTTGACCGACGCGCCGCACGGAGTCGTCCCCCGGGCGGTCGACGAGGCCCTGGACCTGCTCGTCGACACCTACCTGGCGGGCAGCCCCGACGCCTGGACGACCGCCTACGCGATGTTGCCGGACTTCACCGGCACGGTGAGCGAACTGCTGTCCACCGCCCGCGCGGCGACCGGCACGTAGGCGCCGGCACTCGCGCCCGCGCCGGTCACCGCTTCGCCCGCTCCCGGTCGCGCAGCCAGGCGAGCAGTTCCGGGACGTCGGTCTCGATCAGCCCGAAGTGCGCCCCCAGGCTGCCGCCGTCGGCGACCCGTGCATGGATCCGGTAGACGATGTCGTTGCCCAGCTCGCCGAGTTCGGCCACCAGTCTGGTGCTGTACGCGATCTTGACCCGTTCGTCCCGCTGCGCGTGCGAGACGCGGATCGGCACCGGGATGGACAGGGCGGGATTGGTGCGTTCGACCTGGCGCAGGAACTCCCGCTGATGCGGATTGGGATCCTGGGTCAGGCTGCCCCGGAACTGGGCGTTGCCCTTGATGCCGCCCCACGCCTCGCACGCGGACAGCTCGACCCGGCATCGGTCGGCGGAGGCGGTGAACAGCGTGTACGCCTCGGTGCTCAGCACCTCCAGCGCGTCGATGGCCGGCCGCTCCTCGGTCGCCTCCGCCCGGGAGCCGATGATCGCGCCGGTGAGCAGCAGGGGCGTGAAGGCGAGGCCGCCGGTGTAGCCGTCGTAGTCGCTCCCGGCGATCAGGTCCTCGACGATGTGCGAGGCCGGGGCCAGGGCCGCCACGCCGAGCAGGGTGAACTCCGGGACGCGATCGGCGTGGTGGGCGGCGAACAGTGCTCCCTGGCCGCCCTGGGAGTGGCCGACGAGGGCGAACCGGTCGGAGATCACCGGGTACAGCCGGCGTGCCGCGCGGACCAGGTCGAGCACGCCGTGCGCCTCGGATCGGCCCAGCAGGAAGGGGTGCGGGCCGGGTGTGCCCATACCCTCGTAGTCGGTCATCGCGACCGCCCAGCCGGCTTCGAGCAGCGCGTTCAGCAGCACGTGCGGGGACTGGTTGATCTCGTGGTGCTCGGGGAGTTCGGCCGCGATCTCCTCGTTGTCGCGTGAGGGCGCGCACTTGTCGCCCAGTCCGAGGGTGCCGTGCGCCCAGCCGATCAGCGGATAGCCGCCGTCGGGCGCGGGCGTGGGAGGCAGCGCGACGATGCCGGACACCGCGATCGGTGTGCCGTCGACGGCTTCCGAACGATAGAGCACCAGTTCGTTGTGGCTCGCCGAGCGGAGCGCGGCCACGCCGGTGAGCGGGCGGGATCGGATCACGTCGCCGTACTCCCCCGGCGGCAGCGGAACGGGCGGAAGGTAGAAGTCGTCGCCCTCCGGCGGTACGACCCGTTCGGGTGCGGTCATCGCGACCCCGCTTTCCGAGAGATGTGCCGGTCGCCCTGCCGGCGCGCGGCGCGTATGGGGTCATCCTGGACACCGCCGCCCGCCGGCGAGGCCCACTTGACCAAACTTGGCTCGAAGCGACCCGTGCCCGGCCGCCGGAGCGGGTCGGCGCGTGGCGTGGCGGGTCGGCGTGGCGGGGTCCGGTGAGCCGGAAGGTGGGGGGACTTGGTTACCATCGTGATCACCCGTCTTCACGCGCGTCGTCGCCCGGAGTGACCTTTGCTGGTATCCGATCGCCCCGAGGGTTCCCGCTGGGGCACCCTGCGGACCGACTTCGAAGTGCTCGCCGTCGTCCGCACGCTCACCTCGGCGACGCGTCTGCTCGACGTGCTTCCCCTGCTGCGTCCCGAGCACGGCATCCAGGTGTCGTTCACCGTCAACCCCGGCTCGGCGTTCGCCGACGGGCTGCCGGAATACCTGGGTTCGCTCGGCGTGCGGGTGTTGTCCTGGGCCGAGGCGACGAGTCGTCGCTTCGATCTCGCGGTCGCGGCGGCGGTCCACGCGGACATGCGGCACTTGGACGCGCCGCTGGTGGTGATGCCGCACGGCGCCGGGTACAACCGCCTGGTGCCGGAGTCGACGGGGGACGGCGAGTCGCCGGCGGGGTTGTCCCGGCGGGAGTTGACCCACGACGGGCGGGTATTCCCGGCCGCGATCGGGCTGTCCCACGAGGAGCAGTGGGAGTTGCTCGCCCGCACGTGCCCCGAGGCGCTGCCGGTTTCGGTGGTGATCGGCGATCCGTGCTTCCACCGGATCGTGCTCAGCCTGTCCCGGCGGCGCCGCTACCGGCAGCCGTTCGGCGCGGTGCACGGCCGGCGGCTGGTCGTGATCAGTTCGACCTGGAGCGAGCATTCGCTGCTGGGTCGGCATCCGGAGCTGCCCCTGCGGCTGATCGCCGAGTTGCCGGTGGACGAGTTCGTGGTGGCGGTGGTGCTGCATCCGAACGTGTGGAGCCATCACGGGCCGTTCAACGTGCGGGACCGGCTCCTGGCCGACGCGCTGGACGCCGGGTTGCTGATCGTGCCGCCCGAACGGGGTTGGCAGGCCGCGCTGATCGCCGCCGACTGGGTGGTCGGCGACCACGGTTCGGTGTCGTTCTACGGCGCGGGCCTGGATCGGGTGACGCTGCTCGCGGCGACCGGCGAGGGGGAGGTCGATCCGGCCTCCCCCACGGCCGCGTTCGCCCGGGAGGCGCCCCGGTTGGACCCGGACGGGGATCTGTACGCGCAGCTGCTCCGGACCGCCGAGGAGCACAAGCCGGGGGCGCTGCACCCGATCACCGCCCGCTCGTTGGGGGTGATCGGCGAATCGCCGCGCCTGCTGCGGGATTTGCTCTACGCGCAGCTCGGCCTGCCGGCCTCCGCCGAGGAGCCGGTCGTACGGCCGGTCGCCGATCCGCGCCCGGAGTTCGGCGGCGGTCCCACCCTGTGGGATGTGGTGGGTTCGGTGGTGCCGGCCGAGGCGACGGTGACGGTCCGGCGGTTCCCGGTGCTGCCCGGGCACGACGAGGCGCGGGGGTTCTACGCGGTGACCGCCGACGAGGTGGACCTGCGGCGCCGGGCCGGCGCGGAGGTGGTGGTACGCGCCGACCCGTTCGCGGAACCGGTCGCGCCCGTGTGGGCGGCCGAGACTGCGGGCGAGCTGCCGGGACTGAGCGTGGCGGTGGCCGCGCTGGACGAGGGCCGGCATCTGGTGCGCCTGCGCGGCGGGATCCTGCTGGAGGCGTCCACCGTGCGGGCGTGGGGGACGAACAGGCCGTGGCTGGACCCCGTGGTGCTCGGCTGTGCGCTGCATCTGTGGGCGATGGCCGGCGGCCGTCCCGCGACACTGCGTGAGGGCATCCGGATCCGCACGGGCGAGCGGGAGGTGGAGGTCGCGTTCACCACGGACTCCCCGGGGCCGGGGACGGAGCCGAATCGGAGCTGATCGGCGTCGCCACGGCGGTGTTTCGGGACGGTTCGAGGTCCGAGCCCGGTGCGGTCGCCGCTCGGGCCCGGCCGGCGCTCAGGACCGGTTGCCTCCCGGCTCCGGCGCCGGCACGCCCAGTTCGCGGTACAGCACGCCCAGTCGGGCCCGACCGTGTTGCTCCAGGTCGGCGTCGGCCGTGTGTACCGCGACCTCGACCAGCGCCTCCAACGCCTGGGCCTCCTTGACGTGTTGCCCCAGCCGCGCGGCCGTTCGCGCCGCCTCGGTCAGGCCGGCGACAGCCTGGTCCGTGGCGCCAAGCGCATGCTGGACCCGGCCGCGCACGATGGCGATTCGCGGCCGCATCGCCTCGTCGCCCGCCGCCTCGGCCGTGGCCGACGCCGCGTCCAGCACCCGCAGCGCCTCGTCGGGCCGACCGGCGGACAGCAGCGCCCGGCCGAGGTTGTAGCTCTGCACCACGATGCCGTGCGCGTCGCCGGCATTGGCCTCCCGGGCCCGGGTGAACGAGCGCACCGCGTCCTCGGGACTCGACCGGGCGAGGTGCAGCAGGCCCTGGGTCTCCCACACCACCCCGCTCAGGCGCGGGTCGGACACGATCGGCAACAGCTCCTCGGCCCGCCGCAGTTCCGTCTCGGTCCGCTCGTGGTCGCGCAACTCGAGGAACGCGCGGGCGAGTTGATTGCGCATCCGGACCTCGGCGTCGGGTCGGCGCTCCCACTGCGCGGCCACGACGCCCAGTTGGTGGCTCTCGATCCAGTCGGCGTAGTGCTTGCGGCTGTGGTACAGCGCCCACAACGACTCGCACAGGCGCCACACCGCGTCGTGCCACCCCCGGCCCGCCGCCGCCCGCAGCACCGCGAGCAGGTCGGCGCGTTCGGCATCCAACCAGTCCAGCGCCTCGGCGCGCCCGGCGAACCGGGGAGCAGTCGGCGTGGCGGCCGATGTCGTGGTCGCGTCGCCGCCGAGCCTGAGCCGGGAGCCGAGCACGAGACGGTCGGCGGCGTCGGCGGCGACCAGGTGATACGCCACGATGCGGCGCAGCGCCGCCTCCCGTTCCGGCTCCGGATCGCGCAGCGCGTGCCGTCGGGCGTGCAGGCGGGCCAGGTCGTGGAAGCGGTGGCGCTCCTCGCCGGTGCCGTCGGGGTCGATCTCCTCGACCAGGTGGGCGTCGACGAGTTCGTCCAGGTGTGCGGCGGCGTCGGATTCGCCGGTCGCCGCCGCGGCCAGGGCCGGAGTGAAGGTGGGGCCGGGGTGGGCGGCGAGCATGCGATACAGCCGTTGGGCCGCCGGCGAGAAGCTGTCGTAGACGGCGTCGAAGACCCCTTCCACGTGCACTCCCTCGTGGTTGGCCAGGGCGTCCAACCCGTGCTCCGCGTCGCCGAGTTCGGTCAGCACACGGTCCACGCTCAGCCGGCGCCGCCGGATCAGGCGCGCGCCCACCGCGCGCAGCGCCAGCGGGAGTCCCCCGCACCGCCGCACCAGTTCGGCCAGTTCGCCGTCGGCGGCGCGGCCGTCGCCGAGCCAACGGCGGATCAGCAGCGTGCCGGCCGGAACGCTCAGCGGGTCCAGGACCACCGCGCGGGCGCCGTCCAGGATCAGCCCGTCGATGCGGGTCCGGCTGGTGGCGATGACCATGCCGGAGGCGGGCAGCAGGGCGCGAACCTCGGCGGCGTGCCGGGCGTTGTCGAGGAACACGAGCAGTCGGCGGCCGGCGGTCGCGGAGCGGAACGTGGCGGCGCGCCCGGCCAGGGTGGGTGGGATGTACGCCTCGTCGACGCCCAGGTCGCGCAGGAACGCGCCGAGCACGCTGCCGACGTCGATCGTGCCCTCGAACCGGCTCTGCCCGAGGTCGACGTAGAGCTGTCCGTCGGGAAAACGGCCAGCGGCGCGCGCGGCCCAGTGCGCGGCGAGCGCGGTCTTGCCGACGCCGCCCAGACCGGTGAGGGCGACCACACCGGGACCGGGGCCGTGTAGTCCGCCGGCCAGGACCTCTTCGAGGGCGCGGAGTTCGGCGTCGCGGTTGACGAAGTCGCGATGCGAGGGCGGGATCTGTCGGGGGATCAGGCGCGTCGGCACGGGCGCGAGCGCGACACCGCCGAAGTCGCGTCCGGGCGGCGCCCGATGGCCGTCCCCGTCGGCGAACACGTTTCCGGCACCGCCGTCTTGGGCCGCCGTGTCCCGTGTGTCCTCGCCCCGATCGCCCACCCGATGTCTCCTCCGCAACGACCGGACCCGCCGACCCCAGGATGGCCGTCGGCCCGCCGATCCGACACCGGACACGCCCATTCCCGACCACCGAATCCGCACCGAACCGCGACCGGATCATGCCTACGGGTGACCGAAGGGGCGCCGCGACGGGGTCTCGACCCCGATCCCGGTCAGCCCCGGTCCCGGTCCGGGTCGTTCTCGAGCGCCCGGGTGGCGGCCGCGGCGACCACGGCGGTGAGGCCGGGTTGGTCGGTCGGGGGCAGGAGCGCGTTGCGCGGGGTGTTCTCGATCAGCGCGTACACGGCGGCGACCCGGGCGTGGCCGGTGATCGCACGGCGGGTGGTGGTGGCCGCGGTGAGCAGGCCCGGGAGGGCGTGCAGCGGGCGTGGCCCGGTGGTGGTGGCGCCGAAGGCGGGCGGGGTGTCGGGACGGGCGCGCAGGACCGGGACGCCCGGGGGCGGGGTGGCGAAGGCGGTGAGGTCGACGATCAGGTCGGCGCCCTCGGCGATCGTGTGCAGCACGTCGGCGCGGTGGGTGAACGGGTCGAACAGGGTCAGGTCGGCGATGCCGCAGGCGATCAGCAGTCCGGCGAGGTCGCCGCCGGCGGCGGGGTCGACCACGATCACCCGGGCGGAGAGCGGGTTGAGTCCACGGTTGACCAGGGCGTTGACCGTGGCGGCGGCGGTCGCCGGCGCGAGGCCGTCGTTGATCGTGTCCAGGAGCAGCACCGGCGGGGTCGGGCCGAGCGCGTCGTGCGTGACCGTAACCCGGTCCAGGCGGGTGTGTACCAGCACCGCGGCGGCGAAGCCGGGGGCCAGGATGCGGACCGCGCGGGCGATGTCGGTGACGTCGGGGGTGGCCACCGGCAGCGGGAAGACGTCGAGTCCGGTGGCCCGGCGCAGGTGCACGGCCTGCGATTCGAGGGCGGGCAGGACCGCGTCGGCGGGCAGTTCGTCGAAGCCCAGGACGGCGCTGGCGTCGCTGATCAGCGCGACGCGGTGGCCGCGTCCGGTGTAGCGGTCGATCTGTTCGGGGTGTGCGGCCAGGTGCGAGACGACCCGGCGGTCGGCGTCGGCGTCCAGGAGCGCGACGTCGTGTCCGGTGCTGGTGGCCGCACATACCCGCAGGGTGAGTTTGCCGGTGGAGGCGGTGGTGAAGACGGGGTCCTGGGCGTGCAGCAGGTCGGCACCCAGGCGACGCGCGAGGGTGCGGGTGAGCCAGGCGAGGGTGCGCGGGCCGTCGGCGTCCAGGGTGATCCGCCGCGCACCGGTCACATCCGGTTCGTCCGCCCGGCGGGCGACCGTGCCCGGGGCGTCGGCGAGCACGCTCTCCACGATCGTGTCGGCGTCGGGCGGGATGTGGATCCGGACGCTGTAGGCGGGATTGGGCACGGGCCGCTCCGCGCCGCCCCGCCCCCGGCTCAGCACGGCCGGCTCCCGGCCCCGTCGGCCGCGGCGGTGGTCGGGGACGTGCCCGGCGTCGCCGCGCGCAGGTCTTCGAGCAGGCCCACCTGGTCGGTGAGCAGCCCGGTCAGGATCCCGCGCGCGACGGCGAGCAGGTCGGCCACCCGCGGACTGGTCAACGTGTAGTAGACGGTCGAGCCCTCGCGCCGGCTGACCGCCACCAGGTTCGCCCGCCGCAGCACGGCCAGCTGCTGGGACAGCCGCGAGGCTTCGATGCCGACCTCGGGCAACATCTCGGCGACCGCGTACTCGCGCTCGCTGAGCAGTTCCAACACCCGGATGCGGGCGGGGTGACCGAGCGTCTTGAAGAACTCGGCCTTCATTTCGTACAGGGGTGTGCTCACCGCTCCACGTCCTTCCCGCGCGCCGTGCCCGGCCGAAACCGGCGCACGCCGAGGCATGCTCCTCGCATCTGCGCGGATTGAGCAATCGCACACCTTAGCAAGTCCCACCGCGGCCCCCGCCGCCCGGCTCGGACGGCGGGGGCCGTCCGGGCCGGGTGTTCGGCGTTGCTACCCGAGGACGTCCTCGTGGTTGTGGACGACGAGCCAGCCCTGGGGGAAGCGGCGGGCCACGGCGGTGTTGCGGATGTGTTCCGAGGGCAGGACGGTGCCGTCGGTGGCGGGGGCGAAGTCGACGCGCAGGTTGTAGCGGGCGAGGGCGGTGTCGTCCCAGATGTCGATCACCTCGTCGCTCGCGTGGATCCCGGTGACCACCGGGGCGTCGGGGCCGACCGGGCGCTCGGCCCGGATGCGGTCCAGGTCGGCGCGGCCGAAGAGGAGTTCGGGCGCGGCCGAGTCCCAGATGGTGGCCTCGGGGTGGATGCGGCGGTCGATCCGCTCCCGGTCGCCGGCCGTGAAGCCGGCGTAGATGTCGAGCAGGGCGCTCCACACGGCGGCACGGTCCTCGGCCGACCCGGCGGGGCGGTGGGCGTCGCGGGAGGTGGAAGGGGTGGTCATCGGTGCGGGTCCTATCGGAGAGGGCGAGCGGGCGGCGCGCGGGAGGTCAGACCGGTACGTCCTCGCGGACGACCTCGCCCTCCAGCATCACGAAGGACATCCGGCCCATCGCGCCGAGGTCGCTCAGCGGGTCGCCGTCGACGGCGATCAGGTCGGCCGCGTAGCCGGGGGCGATCCGTCCGAGCCGGTCCTCGGCCCGGATCAGTCGGGCCGCGGTGACGGTGGCCGCCTGGAGCACGCGCAGGTTGTCCAGGCCGCCCTTGGCCATCAGGTACATCTCGTGCACGACGGCGGACACCCCGTCGACCCGATCGCCGGGTGGCACGTCGGTGCCGTTGACCACCTGTACGCCCGCCTCGACCGCGCGCCGGAAGCTCTCCTGGTGCGGCGCGATGGCGTTCTTGGCGTTGACGACGGAGCCCTCGTCGAAGTGGTTGTCCCGCATCCAGCCCAGCGAGTTGGTCACGCACAGCGTCGGAGTGACGAACGCTTCGCGCTCGGCGAGCAGGCGCGCGGTCTCCGCGTCGAGGGCGTAGATGTGCTCGAACGAGCGCACGCCCAGTTCGACGGCCTGGCGGATCGCGGCGGACTCGCCGGCGTGCGCGACCACGTAGGCGCCGTGCTCGTCGGCCGCCTTGACCGTGGCGGCGATCTCCGCGTCGGTCATCTCGGCGTGCTCGAAGTCCTCGCCCTCGCGGGCCAGGCCGGAGTTGATGAAGATCTTGATGTGGTCGGCGCCGGCCTCCAGTTCGCCGATGGCCGCGTGGTAGAAGGCGTCCGCGCCCTTGACGTAGACGCAGTCCGAGCCCTCGCCGTGGCCGCCCGGCGTGGACAGCGCACGACCGGCGCCGAATACGCGCGGGGCGCGGATGAAGCCCCGGGCGCGCGCCTCGCGCAGCACGAAGTCGATCCGGTTCTGCTCGTGCACGCACCGCATCGTGGTCACCCCGGCGTGCAGCGCGTCGGCGGCCCGCTGCGCGGCGCGGAACGCGGTCAACTCGGCCGGTTCGTCCTCGCGCGTCTCGGAGAAGGGGAAGACGATCGACATGTGCGAGTGGCACGTGATCAGCCCGGGGAGCAGGTGCCGCCCGCCCAGGTCGTGGACGTCGGCGTCCGCCGGCGCGGTGGCGGACACCTCGACGATGACACCGTTGTCGATGTGCACGCTGCGATCGCGCAGGACCTCGCCGGTGACGACGTCGACGACGTGACAGTTGGTCAACCACATGGGTGCGGTCACCCGACTTTCGTGAGAGCGGGAGCGAGGATCGAGCAGGCGGCCCTGCGCTCCGGGAGGAATTCCACCAGTGCGGGCTCGTCCACCGCGCAGGCGTCGGTGGCGATCGGGCAGCGCGGGTGGAACCGGCAGCCGGTGGGCGGGAAGGCGGGGTCGGGGACGTCGCCGGGGAGGTCGACGGGCAACTCGCCGCTGCCGTCGGCGCGCGGCACCGCGGAGATCAGCGCCTTGCTGTACGGGTGGCGCGGGTCGTCCCAGACCTGCGCGGTGGGGCCGCTCTCGACCACGGTGCCCAGGTACATCACCGCGACGGTGTCGGCGATCTGCCGCACGATGGACAGGTCGTGCGAGATGAACAGCAGGCCGACGTTGCGCTCCCGGGCCAGGTCGAGCAGCAGGTTGGCCACCGACGCCTGCGCGGAGGCGTCCAGGGCGGCGATCGGCTCGTCGGCGACGATGCACGACGGCTCGGCCGCCAGCACCCGGGCGATGGCGATGCGTTGGCGTTGCCCGCCGGAGAACTCGTGCGGGAAGCGGTCGTCGAACTCGGCGGCCAGGCCGACCCGTTCGAGGAGTTCGCGGGCCGTCTCGCGGCCGCGTTCGCGGGTGCCGCCGGCCAACACCACGGCGTCGGAGATCTGTTCGCCGATCCGGCGCCGCGGGTTGAGCGAGGCGTAGGGGTCCTGGAAGACCATCTGCAGGCCGCGCTGGTCGCTCGGCCGCGGCTTGAGGCCCAGCGTGTCGACCGCCCGGCCGTTGAAGGTGACCCGGCCGCCGGCGGGCTTGAGCAGCCCGACCGCGGCCTTGCCCAGGGTCGACTTGCCGCAGCCGGATTCGCCGACCAGGCCGACCACCTGCCCCGGGGCCACCGCCAGACTCACCCCGGCCACCGCGCGCACCTGCGGGCGGCCCGGCGAGCGGTAGGTCACGGACAGGTCGTGCAGCCGCAGGCCGACGTCCTTGCTGGTGACGGTGAGGTTGGAGGTGGAGAGCGCGGTCATGGGGTACCCACCTTCGAGGCGGTGACGGCCAGGGGGTCGATCGGGCAGGCGCCGGCGTGGGTGGGGGTCAGCGCGAGCAGGTTCGGCCGCTCCTCGGCGCATGCGGCCACGGCGTGCGGGCAGCGCGGGTGGAACGCGCAACCGCTGGGCGCCTGGCCGAGCTTGGGCGGCGAGCCGACGATCGGCACCAGCGCGGCGTTGCCCCCGTCCGGGTGCGGCAGCGCGTCCAACAGGCCCCGGGTGTACGGGTGTCGGGGTTCGCGCAGCACGTCGGCACGCGGCCCGCTCTCCACGATGCGGCCCGCGTACATCACGCTGACCCGGTCGGCGAGGGCGGACATCACGCCGAGGTCGTGCGTGATGATCAGCACGGACAGGCCGTTCTCCCGGCGCAGTCGGTCCAGCAGGCGCAGGATGCCCGCCTGGACGGTGACATCCAGGGCCGTGGTGGGCTCGTCGGCGAGCAGCAGCGCCGGGTCGCAGGCGAGCGCGATGGCGATCGCGATGCGCTGGCGCATGCCGCCGGAGAACTGGTGCGGGTAGCGGCCGAGCGCCCGTTCGGGGTCGGGGATGCGCACCGTGGTGAGCAGTTCCACCGCGCGGGCGTTGGCCGCGCGCTTGTCCAACTTCTTGTGGTGGCGCAGGTGTTCCGTGAGCTGCTTGCCGACGCTGAGCATCGGGTGCAGCGAGGTCATCGGGTCCTGGAAGACCATCGCGACCCGGTTGCCACGCAGGTCGCGGACCTGACGCGGGGTCATCTTCAGGACGTCGTCGCCCTCGACGAGCATCTGCCCGGCGGCGGTGCCGCCCTGCGGCAGCAGACCGAGCAGGGCGAGCGCGGTCATCGTCTTGCCGGATCCGCTCTCTCCGGCGAGGCCGACGATCTCGCCGCGCCCGACGGTGAGGTCGACGCCGTCGATGGCGCGCAGCGGACTCCCGTCGGGGCCGGGCAGTTCGACGACCAGATCGCGAATCGCCAGCACGGGTTCCGCGCCCGATGTCGACTTCTCGCGGGCGGCGGGCGGCGAAGCGGGGTTCTCGTTCATCTCCGTCACTTTCGGAGTCACTTTCGGATCGCCCGGGCCGTACGCGGGTCGAGCGCGTCGCGCAGGGTGTCGCCCAGGAAGTTGAAGGCGAGCACCGAGAGCAGGATGGCCGCGCCGGGGAAGACCGCGACCCACCACGCGTCGAAGTTCGCCGATCCGGCGTTGACCATGGCACCCCACTCGGCGGCGGGCGGTTGCGCGCCCAGGCCGAGGAAGGACAGTCCGGACAGCAGCAGTACCGCGTTGCCCAGGTCGAGCGCGGCGAGCACGGCGACCGGTCCGGCCAGGTTGGGCCGCAGGTCCACGGCCAGTACGCGCCATCCGGAGGCGCCGAGGAGTCGGTCGGCCTGGACGAAGTCCGATTGCCGCAGCGTCAGTACCAGGCCGCGCACCACGCGGGCGTAGGTCGGCCAGCTGACGATCACCACGGCGAGGACGGCGTTCGTCAGGTTCGGCCCGAGCGCGGCGACCACGGCCATGGCCAGGATGATCGCCGGGAAGGCGAGCACCAGGTCGGCGCAGCGCATGACGACCATGTCGATCCAGCCGCCGAAGTACCCGGCGACCGCGCCCAGGACGGTACCGATGACCATCGCCAGGACCACCAGGAGCAGCGCCAGCGGCAGTGAGATCCGGGTGCCGTGGATGACCCGGGACAGGATGTCGCGGCCGAGTTGGTCGGTGCCGAACCAGTGGTCCCCGGAGGGGGATTGGTACTTGGGCCACTTCTGCGCGAGGGGGTCCTCGGGGGAGATCAGCGAGGCGAATACGGCGGCGAAGAGGAAGACGCCGATGATGGCGAGGCCGGTGACGGCCAACGGGCTGCGCCAGGGCGACTTCCCGGCGCGTCGGGGCTTGCGCCGGGGGGCGTCGTCGTCCGGGCTGGGGGTGCGGTCGGCTCCGAGCCGATCGCCGAGGAACAGGCGCGTGGCGTTCACGAGAGGCGAATCCTCGGGTCGATGACCCCGTAGAGCAGGTCCACGAGGAGGTTGATCACGACGTAGACGACCGCGACGAACAGGCAGACGCCCATGATGGACGGCAGGTCCAGGTTGAGCGCGCTCTTGTAGGCGTACTGGCCCAGCCCCGGCCAGGACAGCACGTTCTCGACGAGCACGGTGCCGGCGAGCATGCCGCCGAAGGTGAGTCCGGCGACGGTCAGGATCGAGGTGAGCGCGGGGCGCAACACGTGCCGACGGATGACCGTGCTCTCGGGAAGTCCCTTGGCCCGGGCGGCGCGCACGTAGTCGTTGCCGAGGGCTTCGAGCACGGCGGCGCGGGTGAAGCGGGTGAGTACGCCGATGTTGAAGGCGGCCAGTACGCAGGCGGGCAGGATCATCCGGGAGAAGGCCTCACCGAAGGTCCCGGTGTCACCGACCAGGAGCGAGTCGAGCGTGTAGAGGCCGGTGATCTCGTCCGGGGGGATCGCGCCGGGGGAGAGCCGACCGCCCGCCTGGATCCAGCCGAGCTTGAACGAGAAGAGGTAGAAGGCGACTTGGGCGAGCCAGAAGACCGGCATGGACACGCCCGCGAGGCTGATCACCCGGATCACCCGGTCCGGCCACCCGTTGCGGGTGACGGCGGCGACGATGCCCAGGCCGACACCGATCACCAGGGCCAACACGATGGCGAACAGGGCGAGTTCGATGCTGGCGGGGACCTTGTCGGCCAGGTCGTCCCAGACGGCCCGGTGGGTCTGCTGGGAGGTGCCCATGTCGCCGTGCAGGAGGTTGCCCAGGTAGGTGAAGTATTGCGAGGGCAGCGAGTCGTTGAGCCCGTTCTTCTCCTTGAACGCGGCGACCGCGGCCGGGTCGTTCTGGGCCCGGTCGCCGAGGTTCGCGGCGACGGGGTCGCCGGGCACGGAGTGGGTCAGCACGAAGGCCAGGACGGTGATGCCCACGCACAGCAGCAGACCGATGGAAAGGCGCACCAGGACGAACCTGGCGAAGGGGTGGGAGCCGCGCGCGGCCCGGGGCCCGGGGGCCGCACCCCCCGTGGGGGATGCGGCCGCCCGGGGCGTGCCGGGTCGGGCGGTGGGGTCAGCCGAGCTTGTCGACATCGATGTACCAGATCGGGTTGTAGCGCAGGTTCTTGACCGAGTTGTTCGCGGCGATCACCTGGGCGGGCTGGAGCAGCGGCATGAAGGGGCCGGTCTTGTTCATCGACTCCTGCAACTGCTTGTAGGCCGTCACACGTTCCGTGTCGGACGTGGCCGTCTTGGCCTTCTGCGCCAGGCCGGACACCTCGGGGTTGGCCTCGGCCTTCCAGCCGGCGCGCAGGCTGACCAGCTCGCCGGGGGTGAAGGCGAGGTAGTCGCTGGCGTCCGGGTAGTCGGCCTGCCACCACCAGAGGCCCATCGCCTCGGAGCCGTTGCGGTACGAGTCGAGCGCGGTCTGGGTGGGGGCCGGCTTGAGGTTGATGTTGATGCCGACCTCCTTGAGGTTGGCCTGCACCCGGGCGGCGAGGTCGCCGAAGTTGATGCCGTTGATCGTCACGTCGGACGCGTAGTAAAGGTCGACGCTCGGGTTGTTCAGCCCGGCCCTGGCCAACGCGGCCTTGGCGCGCGGGACATCGCGCTGGACGGCCTTGCCCGGGTCGAGCGCGCCGGTGAAGAAGCTGGGCACGATCCCGGCCGCCTGGGCGGATCCGGCGCCGGCCACGTCCAACAGGCTCTTGTAGTCCAGGCCGTAGCGCACGGCTTCCTGGAAGTCCTTGTTGGAGGTGGTCGGCGAGATCGCCGGGTTGTCGTTCGTGAACAGGAACGCGGTGGTGGGCGTGGGCTGTTGCAGCACCTGGGCCTGGCCCTTGACCTTGACCGCCTGGTCGGGCGACATGTCGAGGGAGATCTGGCTCTCGCCGCTGAGCACGTTCAACTGCTGGGTGTTCGCGGGCACGTTGCGCACCACGACCTTGGCGTACTTGGGCTTGGCGCCCCAGTAGTTCTCGTTGCGGGTGAGGATGACCTCGGTGGACACGTCGTACTTGGTGATCTTGTACGGACCGCTGCCCTGCGAGTCGCCGTTGAGGAACTGCTCGGCCTTGTCGCCCTGGTCGGCGCCGGCCGCGTCGGAACCGCCGTGCGCGGCCACGGTCTTGGAGTTGACCACGCCGAGCGCCGGGGTCGCGATGCGGAAGGGCAGCGCGGGGTCGGCGGCCGCGGTGGTCAGCACCACCGTGTGCTCGTCCTTGGCGGTGGCGGTCACGCCGTCCAGCAGGAAGGCCGGGTTGCCCTTGAGGTTCTTGACCCGGTTGAAGGAGAAGACGACATCCTTCGCGGTGACCGGTGTGCCGTCGGAGAACTTGGCCTCCGAGCGCAGCGGGAAGGTGAAGGTCTTCGCGTCGGGCGAGGCCTCGTAGGAGGAGGCGAGCAGCGGCACGGGCTTGGTCACGTCGCCGTTGGCGAAGGTGAGCAGCGTGTCGTAGACGGGCCGGGTGACCATGATGCCGGTGGGCTCGAAGGTACGGCCCGGGTCGGCGGTCTTGAGGCTGAAGGAGGTGTCCACCACGAGGGTGCCTCCGCCGCCTCCGCCCTTGTCGTCGGTGTTCTTCTTCGCGCCGCCGCACGCGGCGAGCATCATGGCGGCGGCCACGGTGACCGCGACGGGCGCGGCGGCGCGTCGCACGGCCCGGCGGCGGGCGGATCTGCTGCCTGCCGACCTGCCCGCGGTCGTGCTGCCGCTGTTGTCCCCGATGGCTTGATTGCCCTGCATGGCGCACCTTTCTCAAGGCACCCGATCGGCCGATGACGGAACCGAGTGTTTGATCTGGCTGAACGGTGGGCTCGAAAGTAGGCGCGGGTCGAGGTGGTGGTCAATGACTTTTTTCCACATCTCGACATGTGGGACCAAAAATTTATGTTTGGTGATCAAGGATCCACATGGAGCGATCATTCTCCGCTTTGATAACGCTTTGATGACTGCTCGCCGCCTGCTCGATGACTGCTCACAGGCGTTGTCGGGGACAAATGCCGACAGCGGCGCCCGGGGAGCGGCGAACCCGCTTTCACCGACGCGTACTTCGCTCGCGGTACGCCGGGAGGGCGTGCTTCACCCCCACACCGAGCCAATCGATCTTGACGGGGGATCGGCACCGTGCTTATCTTCGGCCCGAAGCGTTCAATCACGTTGAACAAGTCGATAGCACAAGCCAGGATCCACGAGTCGAGGGTACTCGGCAGCGAAGCGAACGGGATCGGACCATGCTGGGTGACCGACTGCGCGAACTACGGCAGGCGCACGATCTGACCTTGCGTCAGTTGGCCGCCGCAGCCGGTATTTCCGCGGGCATGCTCAGCCAGTTGGAGAACGGCGCCGCGGAACCGAGCCTGAGCACATTGCGCAAGCTCGCCCGAGTCTTCGACACCTCCATCGCCACCCTGTTCGACGACCCCGACGTACCGCGCGTGGCCGTCACCACGCGTGAGCGGCGCATGCGGCTCGGTGCCGCCCGTCAGCACATCACCTACTCCAGGCTCACCCCCGGAACGGGCGATCTGGAAGTGCTGGAAGCGGACATCGAGCCGGGCCAGGCCTCCTCCGACGAGCCGTACAGCCATCCCTCCACGGAATGCGCCACGGTACTCGCCGGAGAACTCGACGTCGAGGTGGACGGTCGTGTCCACCACCTGCACGAGGGCGACGCGATCACGTTCGACTCGCGTCTGCCGCACCGGTTCGTCAACAACTCCGACGCCCCGGCACGGCTACTGGTCGCGGTCACACCGCCCATGCCGTGAGGCGCGGGTGCGCCCGGGGCACCGGAACGCGGGTACTTCCCACGCCGTAGCGCGGCGGGCGGTCCCGGCGGGCCCGGTGGTCGCGGGGTACACCCGGGGCCGTAGGCACGGGTCCCCTCGACGTCCCGCGACGTGCGGGCGTCGCGTCGCCACGGCGCGGTCGGCCCGCGTGTCCGGGGTGTGGTCGCTCCCCCACACCCCGGACACGCGAGCCGACCGCGTCGCACGGCCGGAGCGTACGAGGCCCACCGGTGCCGAACGGCCCGCGTGTGTCGGATCCCGGGTTTGTGTCCCCGAAAGGATCGAGGGCATGGACCGCACCACCGTCGACTGGCACGGCTACATACCGGCCGTGACCACCCCCTTCACCTCCCAGGGCGACCTCGACCTGGCCGCCTGGGACGAACAACTGGAATGGTTCGCCGCCGAGGGCCTGGACGGCGTGGTCATCGCCGGCACCACCGGCGAGTGGTACACGCTCACCGCGACCGAACGCGCCACCCTGTTCACCCACGCGGCCCGCCGGGTCCGCGGCCGATACACCCTGCTCGGCGGCTGCAACGCCTACACCGCGGCCGCCGCGATCGGCCACGCCCGCGCGGCCCGGGCCGCCGGCCTCGACGGCATCCTGCTCACCCCACCGCCGTACGTGGTGCCCAACGCGCGCGAGACCATCGCCTTCTACGAGGAGGTCTCCACCGCCGTCGACATCCCGCTGTGCGTATACAACTGGCCGCGTGGCACCGGCGTCGACCTGGACACCGACACCCTGACCGCACTCGCCGACCTGCCCACCGTGGTGGCGATCAAGAACTCCACCGGCGACTTCGGCGGCTTCGTCCGCGGCCTGGTCGCCCTGCACGAGCGGGTGCGCTACTTCGGCATCACCACCGACGCGGTAGGCGCCGCCCTGATGCGCGGCATCGGCGGCGACGGCCTGATGGGCGCCGGCGCCGTGCTCGGCCGCGACCACCCCGCCTTCTTCACCCACCTCGCCGCCGGCGACGAGGCGGCGGCGCTGGCCGTCGGCGCCCGCGACCGGGTGCTGATGCGGGCGTGGTTCACCCGCGACTACGGGCCGCGCTTCGCCAGCGCCCCCGCCATCCTCAAGCACGCCCTCACCCTGCGCGGCGTTCCCGCCGGACACCCGCGCCGCCCGCTGCTTCCGCTCACCGTCGCCGAGGCCGACCAAGTCCACGCCACCCTCGCCGAGTTGGGACTCGTCTCCTGATGGAACGCACCGAAGTCCTGGTCATCGGCGGCGGATTGCTCGGCTGCGCGGTGGCCTACCACCTCGCCCGCGGCGGTGCCGGCGTACATCTGATCGAGAAGGACCAGCTGAACCGACACGCCTCCGGCCAGAACGCCGGCAGTCTGCACTTCCAGCTCGAATACCGGATGATCCAACACGGCCACGCCGTCGCCGCCCGCGCCGCCGAGGCGCTGCCGCTGCACCTGGACGCGATGAACTCGTGGGCGGGCCTGGAGGACGAACTCGGCGAACCGTGCGGCGTACGCCGCGGCGGCGGCCTGATGCTCGCCGAGAGCCCCGAGGACCTGGCCCTGCTCGCGCACAAGACTCACCTGGAGCACAGCCACGGCCTCGACGTCGAACTCCTCGACGCCCGCGCCACGCACGAGTTGGCCCCATACCTGTCCGAGCGGGTCGTCGGCGCCGCGTGGTGCCCCGGCGAGGGCAAGGCCGACCCCCGCCTGGTCACGCACGCCTACGCCCGCGCCGCGCGGCGGCTCGGCGCCCGGATCGAGACCGGCGTACGGCTGACCGCGCTGCGCCACGACGGCCGGCACTGGCTCGCCGACACCGCCGCCGGCCCGCGCCTGAGCGCGCGCGCCGTGGTCGTCGCGGCCGGCGTATGGACCGCCGAGGTCGCCGCGATGGCCGACATCCGGCTGCCCGTGGTCCCGGTCGCGCTGACCATGACCGTCACCGCCGCCACCCGGCCGCTGGTTCCGCACCTGGTGCAACACGCCGGCCGGCGGCTCTCGCTCAAGCAGAGCGCGGAGGGCAACATCCTGATCGGCGGCGGCCGGGCCGCCAAGTTCGTCCAGCACGCCGGCACCCTGAACCTGGACGCCCGCCCAGAACTGCGCCTGGACTCGGTCTTCGCCGGCGCCGACGCCGCCCGCGTGGTGCCGGCCGTACAGCGGCTGCCCGTGTTGCGCGTATGGTCCGGGGCCACCTCGCTCGCCCCCGACCAACTCCCGCTGCTCGGCCCGGTTCCGCGCCGCCCCGACCTGTACGTCGCCACCGGCGGATCCGGCTTCACCCTCGGCCCCACCTACAGCCGCCTGCTCGCCGAACAGATCCTGACCGGAAGTACCGCCCTGCCCCTGGACGACTACTCCCCCGCACGGTTCGGAGCGTTGAACTTTGTCTGACCACTCCCCCTCCGGCCGTCCGGGGCAGGTGACCATCACCCTCGACGGCGTCCCGCGCCAGGTGCCGGGCGGTCGCTCGCTCGCCGCCGCACTGATCGCGATCGACGAACCCGTCACCCGGCACGACCGCGCCGGCCGGCCGCGCGCGGCCTACTGCGGAATGGGCGTGTGCTTCGAGTGCACCGTCACCGTCGACGGCGCGCCCCTGATCCGCTCCTGCCAGGAACCCGTACGCGCCGGCATGACCGTGGACACCACCGGCGAGGAAGCCCGATGAACACCACCACCCCCGACCTGCTCGTCGTCGGCGCCGGCCCCGCCGGGCTGGCCGCCGCCGTCACCGCCGCCACGCACGGCGCCCGGGTCCTGGTCGTCGACGAACAGCCGCGCCCCGGCGGCCAGATCTGGCGCCGCCCCGACCCGGGCAACCCCGGCCCGGACCCGCTCTCCGCCCCCGCGTACGCGGCCGGGCGCGCGCTGCTCACCCGCGCCGCCGCGCATCCGGGCATCGACTTCGCCCACCACACCACCGCCTGGGGCGTGTTCGCCACCCGCACGGCGCCCGACGGCTGGGCGGCGCCGCCCGGCACCCCCGTCCCGGCCGGGCCCCGGGTCGCGGTGCACGGACCCGAGGGGGTGGAAGTCCTGCTGCCGCGCGCCCTGTTGCTCACCGCCGGCGCCTACGACCTGCCGGTGCCGCTCCCGGGCTGGACCCTCCCGGGCTTTCTCACCGTCGGCGGCATCCAGGCCCTGCTCAAGGGCCACCGCACGCTCGCCGGTCGGCGGATCGTGCTGGCCGGCGCACACCCGCTGCTGCTGATCGCCGCCGCGCAACTGGTGCGCGCGGGCGCGGACGTGGCCGAAGTCGCCTTCGCCCAGCACCTGCCCGCTCCCGCCGACCTGATCCGCGCGGTCGCCGCGCTGCCCGGCAACCGGGCCAAGGTCGCCGAGGGCCTGGCCGCGCTGCGCACGCTGCGTCGGGCGGGCGTGCCGGTGCACACCCGCACACTGCTCCTGCGGGCCGAGGGCGAACAGCACGTCACCGCCGCCGTGTTGGCCCGCGTCGACCAGGACTGGCGCCCGGTCCCGGGCAGCGCCCGCACCGTCGGCTGCGACACCGTGGGCACCGGCTACGGCTTCGTTCCCTCCACCGAGCTGGCCCGCCAGGCCGGCTGCGCGGCGCACTGGGACGGCCCGGCCGGCGGCTGGGTGCTCGACCACGACGACGCGATGCGCACCTCGCTGCCGCACGTCTGGGCGGCCGGCGAACTCACGGGCGTGGCCGGCGCCGAACACGCCGTCGCCACCGGACGCCGCGCCGGCCTCGACATCGGCCGCAGCCTGGGCCTGCTCGAATCCGCCACCCACGACCGGGAACTACGGTCCATCGAGGCCGAGTTGGCCGCCACCGGGCGGATGGCGGCGTTCCTGGACCACACGTGCGCACCGCACCGGGCCGGGCTGCACGCGCTCGCCGACGACGACACCGTGCTGTGCCGCTGCGAGGAGATCACCTTCGGCGAGGTCCGCCGCACGCTGGCGGACAACCCGGGCCTGGACACCGCCGACGCGGTCAAACTGATCACCCGCGCCGGCATGGGCCCCTGCCAGGGTCGGATGTGCGGCCCGGCCCTGCTCGAACTCCTGCACCGGGAAACCGGCTTGCCGAGGGAGACGATCGGCGCCTTCACCGCCCGCCCACCGGTGAAACCGCTCCCGGTCGACGCGCTGGCGCGCGCGCACGACGCGACCACGACGGCGGAGTCACCGACGGACGCGGGGCCGGTGGTGAGGTAGCGGCCGTGGGGTGGGCGGGGACGCGGCGTCGTCATCTCCGCGCGTCGATGTCGCGTCGGTCGCTGGTGAGGTGGCGGTCGAGCAGGTCCCGGGCGTGGGCGACGGTGAGCGGGGAGACGCCGTGCGCGGCGGCCGACAGGAGGGCGTTCTCCATGTCGGCGTACGCGCCGTTGCGCCCGGCCCGGATGATCGCCGCCTCGGCGGCCGACCCGACGGGCAGGCCCGGTCCGTCGCGCGTGACGAGGCGGATCCACAGCGGCCATCGGTCCGAGTACACGCCGACCCCCGTCGAGTGGGCCGGGGCTCCGGGCCGCGCCCACACGTCGTGCGGCGCGCGGGCGAGGGCCACCGCGTGCATGAGGCCGGCGGCGTACATCGTGTGGAAGTCGTGCCGGAAGGCGTAGGTCTCGCCTTCCGCGCCGGTGGGCGTGCCGGAGAGCGTCGGCTGCCGGTCGGGATCGGGGCCGGGACCGGGCAGGAACCCCACCTCGGTCCACAACGCGTCGAGTGCGTCCCGACACAGCAGGGCGGTGCGCGACACCGGGCCCGGCAGGAGCAGCGCGGCGGTCAGCGACTCCGCCACCAGGTCCGCGTTTCCCTCGAAGAGGTGCCAGAGCAGGCAGGCGTCGACAATGCGGCGCAGCTCGATCGGGTCCGCTTCGTCGGGGAGTTCGCGGCGGCCGAAGTCGGTGAGGTGGAACAGGGTGTGCGTGAGGGCGTGCAGGTCGGCGAGGCTCATGTGCAGCGGGTGCGGGTGTGCGGCCAGGATCGAGCCTTGGCGGTGTGCGGTGTGGTCGACCGGTTCGCCGCCGCACTGGGCACGCAGCCAGGCCGCCTCGAGGCGGCGGTGCGGCGGCCGTTCGACGGCGTCCACATGGCCGGTGGCGAAGGCGCGACGCAGCGTGGCCGCGAAGTGGGGATCAGGGACGCCGAGTTGCTCCAAGGCGAGATGCGTGATGCCGAACGGCACGGCGGTACGCGGGTGTCGGACGAGCAGCGCGGTGCGCTCGGGAGTGCGGGCGAGCGGGGCCAGCAGGGTCGCGATGCGGTGGAGCGCGGATCGGATCTCCGGTGCGGAGTGCGGAATCCGGTCGGCGATCAGCAAGAGGCGGGCGCTCTCCACGACGAACTGCTCGGTGGCGCTGCGGTCGGGGTCGGGGCGGGCCGCCGGCTCCCGGAGGGAGCCTTGGCGTTCGAGGCGTTCAAGGCCCAACTCGGCCAGGGTGAGCACCTGGAGCAGTCGGCGGCGGGCCGGCGCGGGTGCGTCGTCGGGATGGCCGGCGCCGTTGCCGGCCGAACGCGCGGCGCGGCTCGCCGGGATCGAGCCGGCGTCGGGGGCGGCGTCTCGGGCGGGGGTCGAGTGAAGAACCTCGGCCCCCTGCGGTTCCGGGATCACGCCCGCTCGGCGGACTGCGTACCGGCACCCACACCGGCGGCGTCCCCGCTCGCCACCGGCCGGATCCCATCGATTTCCACGCCCTGCCCCCACTCACCCATCGGATCCCCCGCCAAGTCGTCGGTATTCCTCCACTCGGACCCTCAAGCTTGACACCGTCGTGGACAGTTCGTCAGGTAAATCAGCAAATCGCCTCGTATTGCGTACTCATGGGCGAACCATGCACGACCATGGGTGGCCGCTGTGACCGCGGCGGCCGGCCATACGCGGCCGGAGCGTCACAAACCGCTCGCGATCGGGCCGTACGTCGCCGCCGAACCCGCACGCGGGGCGCGCGCCGGTCGCACCCGGACCGCGCGCGAACCACGCGCGGACGGCATCCGCACCATCGTGTCGCCCCACCCCGGCATACCCGGGCGTCCGTTCCGGTTCACACCCACGGAGGCCGTCCACGATCGTCCGCCCGGCCGTCCACCCGCCGTCGACCGACCCCACAGGAAGCGCCGAGCCTCATGTACACCACTCGTACCACCCATCAGAATCCCGATCCCACCTCCAACCGGTCCGGTGAGAACCAATACCCCGTCCACACTCGTGGGTTCTGACAATGAACCCCAACGACAAGCGCATCGACCATCTCCTCGGGGCCTTCGGCGCCGGAGCTCTCGTCAACGCCTGGATCGACGCCCTGATCACCGACGACCACCTCGACCGAGCCGCGGCCACCCGGGTGGCCTGCGACCGTGTCGCCGACCTCTCGCCGTGGCTGATCGCCGCGCCGGGCCAAACCTGGCGACTGCGCGAGGAGTTCGAGCCGAACGCCGACTTCTCGCCGCGCCTGGTCCTGGTCCTCGGCGTTCGACACGCGCACGGAACCCATCCGCGCGACGGCACGGCGGCGATCCTGATCGCCGACGCCGAGGACGACCCACGCCACGCGGTGGGCTGGATGGACGTGGACGACTTCGCCGTCTGCTACTCCCTCGAGGAGTGGCCCGCCCCGGAGGTCCGCCGGGTCGACGACAGCGACGCCACCACGACCCCGACCCCGAACTGACCCGGGCGGCGTTACGGGCGGATGGCCGTCATCTACGGCGTGCCGCGCACGTCGATGGACCCGACCACCCTCCCGCTCCCTCGCTGCCGGCCGGTTCTCGCCGAGCAACGCACCCGTCTCGTCGCGAACTTCGAGTCTCGCAGCCCCGCACGCCGGCGGGACCACCGCGCGCGGGCTCGGCGCCGGCGGGGTGCACGGGCAGCCGCCGCCCCTGGCCGCGTGGGAATTCGGCGGCGGGGGACGGCGGCGGCGTTCGGGGGCGGCTAGTGGTTCATGCCGGGCATCGACGGCGAGCTCGGGGTGGTACCGCCCTTGGCGGCAAGCATTTGCCGCATCTGCTGTACCTCGGCCGCCTGTGAACTCTTGATCTGCTCGGCCAACTTACGCGCGGCGGGATCGACACCCTGGGCGAGTTCCGTCTCCGCCATGGCGATCGCCCCGTTGTGGTGTTCGATCATCATGGTCAGGAACCGCCGGTCGAAGTCGGCGCCGGTGGACGCCTTGAACGCGGTCATGTCCGCCTCGGACATCATGCCGCCGCCATGGTTCATGCCGCCCGGAGCCGAGGTCGGCTTGCCCCACGTGGTGAGCCAGTCCTTCATCAGCTTGATCTCCGGGGCCTGCGCCGCCTCGATCGTCGCGGCGAGCTTCTTCACCTCGGGGTCGGCCCCCTTGGCCGGCGCCTCCTCGGCCATCTCCACGGCCTGCTCGTGGTGCGGAATCATCATCTGCGCGAACATCACATCCGCGTCGTTGAACGCACCCGCCGACGCCGGAGCCGACGCCGCGGCCGGGGCGGACGCCGAAGTGGACGGCTTCGCCGAGGACTTGTCCTTGTCCTCGCCACCACACGCGGCAAGGAGGAGCGCGCCGGACAACACGGCGGCAGTCAGCGCGAGGGTGCGGGTACGGGTACGGGTGAATCGCTTCATGGTCGTGCTTCTCCTGGGAGTGCGCGGCCCGCCCATACGACGGGCTCGGCGATGCGGAACAGGGCGCGAAGTCCCCGGCCGTGGCCCGGGACCGGACGTCGGCCTATATGCGCAGCACTCGCAGGAGGGCGAGATCGGGTGTCCTCGGCGGCGGCAACCCCAGTACGAACGCCGCCAGTCGGGCCCGCGGCCGAAGCCGACGCCGGGTCCGGGCGCGACGCAGGGCGAGTACGGCCAAGGCCGCCACCACGACGCCGAGGCCCGCGAGCAGCACGGCCAGGCAGATCGTGGTCGGGTCGGAGCCGTGGTGGGGGCCGCCGTCGGTGGAGCAGTCGCCGTCCGGGCAACCGCCGTGACGGCCGGGCGCCATCGGCTCCATCGCACCGCGACCCGCACCGACCGCATGCGCGGCCTCGGTCGCCGACTCCGACTCCGACGCAGCCGCCGACGCCGACGCCGGATGGCCCAGCGTGTGCATGCCCATGACGCCGAGGGTCAGCAGCAGGAAGAGCAGGCCGCGCACGAGGACACGGGCGATACCACGCGGCGCACGTGCCATCGGTCCCGCCGTCCGCGTCGCCACCTACCCACCCTCCGCCTCGCGTCGCCCATACCCCACGTTGGTATCCAGACTAGGCCCAGGAGCGACACATCGACGAATGGGGTCCGATGAAATGATCTTCTGGTCATGCATACCCCCAGCCCGTAAGCTCGCCGGGCGCTGTCGCGCCGCAAGTACACACGGGAGAGATATTCATGACCACACACCACGAATCACCCGCCGGACACCAACACTCGGACAATCACCACTCCGAGCACCCACACGGCGGCCACGGCGACGACGGCGACAACCACGGGGAACACCACGAGCACGGGGAACACGCAAACCACGGGGGTCACGAAAAGCACCACGGGGGTCACGAGGACGACGGAAGCCACGACGGCCATGCAGGCCACGCGAACCATGCGAGCCACGCGGGCCACGCCGGCCACGCCCCGCAAGACCCCGCCTCCTGGAAAATGGCGGCCATGGCCACGCTGCACTGCCTGACCGGCTGCGCGATCGGCGAGGTCCTGGGCATGATCATCGGCACCGCGCTCGGCTGGTCGAACCTCGCCACGATCATCACCGCCGTCGTCCTCGCGTTCGTCTTCGGATACGGCCTCACCATGCGCGGCGTCCTGCGCGCGGGCGTCGATCTGCGCCGGGCCGTCAAGGTCGCGCTCGCCGCCGACACCGTGTCGATCATCGTCATGGAAGTGATGGACAACAGCGTCATGATGCTCGTGCCCGGCGCGATGCACGCCGGACTCGGCGACCTGCTCTTCTGGGCCAGTCTCGCGCTGTCGTTCGCCGTCGCCTTCGTGATCACCGTCCCGGTCAACCGTTGGCTGATCGCCCGCGGCAAGGGCCACGCGGTCGTGCACGCGTACCACTGACCGAGCCCCTCAGGCCCGCTCCGACAGCGCGTCGGGCCGGGCGTGATGGTGCCGGTCGATCACATGGGCGTGCCGGTGCCGCCACCCACCGGCCGAGGGCACGGCATCGACCAGGTGCGGGTGGTCGGCGGGCAAGTCGCGGTGCACGTGCGCGAGTTCGGTTCGCCCGCGACGGGGCCGACACGCCGCCGCACCGACCACCCCCGCCAGGGCGATGCCGCCCAGCACCATCGCGGTGACCGGCATACCCGCACCCGCCGCCAACCATCCGGCGAGCGGATAGGTCACCAGCCAGCACCCGTGGGACAGGGAGAACTGGGCGGCGAACGCGGCGGGCAGGTCCGCGGCCCCCGCCGACCGCCGAATCACCCGCCCGGCCGGGGTGAGCACCAGCGAACACGCCGCGCCGATCGCCGCCCACGCGACCAGGAGCAGCACCCAGGACCGCGTGTTCGGCGCCGCCGCGGTAACACCCGCGACGGCGGCCAGTACGACCGGAAGCGCGCAGGCCGCGGCCGACATCACGCCCCGATCCGCGAAGCGGCGCAGCAGGCGCGGCAGCAGCAGGGCCGCCACCATCGAACCCCCGCCATACGCGCCCAGGGCCAACGACACCGCACCCGCACTCCGCCCGAAGTGCTCACGAACCAGAACGACCGTATCGACGAAGACGATCGCACTCGCCGCCGCGACCGCCAGATCGAGCGCCGGCAGCGCCCGCAGCCCCGGCGTCTCCCGGAACAGCCGGAATCCGAGGCCCGCTCGCGCATACCGGCCCCGCACACCATCGGCCCGCTCCGCCGGGGCCGGTCGAGGCAACACGACCGAGACGACCAGGGTTGCCGAGGCGACGAAGCCCAGCGTCGTGCCGCCGAACAGCCAGTGGTACGAGACCAGTTGGAGGAACAGTACGGCCAACGCCGGGCTGAACAGGCTCTCCAGGTCGTAGGCGAGCCGAGACATCGACAGGGCCGCCGTGTATTCGCCTTCCTCGGGCAGGAGTTCGGGGATGACGGCCTGGAACGTGGGCGTGAAGATCGCCGACGCGCCCTGGAGCAGCAGGATCAGCACGTAGATCTGCCACACCTGGGTGACGAACGGCAGCGCGAGCGCGACGAAGGCACGGACGAGGTCCATCGCGACCAGCAGTCCCCGGCGGGAGACCCGATGGGCGAGCGCGCCGGCGACGGGCGAGACGACGACGTAGGCGACCATCTTGATCGCGAGCGCCGTGCCCAGTACGGCGGAGGCGTCGGCCCCCGCGATGTCGTAGGCGAGCAGGCTCAGTGCGACTGTGGCCAACCCGGTACCCACGAGCGCGACGACCTGCGCGGTGAACAGACGGCGATAGGTGCGATTTCGCAATACGGCAAACATCGGCATCGGCCTCGTCCCGTTCGGCGGCATCGAGGAGCGAGATCAGCGTACTCATCATGTGCGTACACATGCACGTGTTGATCATCACGAATCCCGCCGGAGGCGCGTGGCCCCACACGCGTCAGTCGTGCGGCGGCAGTTCGCCGATCGTGTGGTCGGCCACCTGGAGCGCCTCGTCCACCAGTCGCCGCAGATGGCCGTGGCGCAGCGAGTAGACGACGCGGCGCCCGTCCTTGCGGGCCGTGACGAGGCCGGCCAGGCGCAGTTTGGCCAGGTGCTGGCTGACGGAGGGGCGCGGCGCGGCGCAGTCCCGGGTCAGCGTCGTGACGTCGGCCTCACCCCGGCCGAGCCGGTCGAGCAGGGCGAGCCGGGTACGGTCCGCGAGCAGGGCCAGGACCGAAGCGGCGACCTCCAGGCGTTCACCGGCGGCCGACTCCTGCGTCATCGAGGCACCTGCGTGTCGTTCGCCCGTACTCATGCGCACATCGTAGGGCGAATCCCGGAGCCGCGACCGAACGCCACGGCTCCGCCGCGACGGGGGGTCCGCGCGCGGGTCGTTCGCCCGCCGCGGGGCATTTCCCCGGCCGCAGTCGTGCCCGCACGCGCGACCGCTGCCGTGGCCGTGGGTTCCGTCGGGTGACTCCGTTGCCGCGCCCGATCGTCAAGACGTACTGGAAGGGGCCCCGGCCCGCGAACCCCCTGAGACAGGGGAACACGCGTGTGACGACCCGACGAAGCCCTGACCACACCCAAGATCTCGACCTGGCATCTTCATCCCGGCAACGAGGTGTTACCGGATGTTTTCCTGGCTACGCTGCGAAGTGGCCGTCGTGTGATCTTCGTTCGTGGAGGGGACCTTCGCCATGTCCGTTTGCGAGCTGTTGGCACCGCCGCATGTGTGCGACGCCGTCGACGATCGTGTCGATCTCGATCGACACGGGCGGCGCGACCTGACCGTACGGATCACCGCCCCGGCGGCGGTGTGCGGGCCCGGGGACGGCCTCGTGGTGACGTGGGCGCCGCGATCCCCCACCCTCGTCGGGGCGTTCGAGGTACACACCGCCGTCGCGCGGGTCGGCGCGGTCTACGTCACGCTCCCGCACGCCAAGGTCTGCTGGAGCGCGGGCGCCGCCGTGCAGGTGACCTACCGGCTGATCAAACCGGACGGCAGAACCCTGGAGGCACCCAGCGGCGCCGTCGTCGAATGCGTCAGCGAATACCCGCCGTTGCTCGATTTCGCCGATGTCACCGAGGCCAGCAACGGACACATCAGCCTGGACCGACTCGACGCGCGTGGCGCGACCGTCACCGTGCCGTACGACGACGTCCCGGTCGACAGCGGCGACACCGTCGTCGTCACCTGGACCCCACGACCGTCCGGCGTCGAGCCATTCGAGACCCGCTTCACCGTCGAACGCGCCCGGGGCGACGGCTCGGCACAGATCCCCCTGGACCGGGTACGCGCCTGCGAGGGCAGCAGCGCCGAGATCCACTACCGCGTCATCAAACGCGGCGGTGTCGGCGAAGCCACCTCCGGCCGCAGCGTCTTCGCGATAGACCCAACCCCACTCCCCCACCACTCCTGGCCGACAACCCCCCGCCGCCCCCTCGTCTAAGCCTCGGGCTCGGCGCCGGCCCCCGACGCGGACGCTCCACCAACCAAGGCAAACGCCGCCTCCAGTACATCCCGCCCTTCCCGCCCGAACGCCACCAACCGCACCCGCTCCACGGCACTCGACGCCCCCATGATCGTCGCCACCGCGATCCGCGCGGCCTCCTCCGCCGGAAATCCGTACACGCCGGTGGCGATCGCCGGGAACGCCACGCTCCGCACGCCCAGTTCGTCCGCGACCTCGAGGCAACGCCGGTAGCAGGAGGCCAGGATCTCGGCCTCGCCGAGGTCGCCGCCCTCCCAGACCGGCCCCACGGTGTGGATCACGTGGCGCACCGGCGGATACAGGTCGAAGGCCGGCGTCGCCATCGCGTCACCCGGTTCGCACGGCCCGATCTCGGCCCCCGCGGCCGCGAGCCGTCGACCCGCCGCCCGGTGGATCGCCCCGTCCACGCCCCCGCCACCCAGCAACGACTCGTTCGCCGCGGTCACGATGGCGTCCGTGTCCTGGAGCGTGATGTCACCCCGCACGATCTCGATCACAGTCATGGCCCGATCATGCCGGCGGCCTTCCCGGTGGCGGATCGGGAAGTCGACCGGTGGGCGGGTGAGTCGGGGATCGCGGTGTGCCGAGGGGGTGCTCAGTCCTCGTGGTGCGGGAGTCGTGGGGTCAGGTCGTGGAAGTCCTCCTCCCAGCGGTTTCGGGTGTAGCGGCGGCCGACCGGGGTTTCCCACCACAGCAGGTCCTTGGCCAGGCGGACGTGGTCCAGGGCGATCCGGCGGCGGCCCAGTTCCGCCATCAACGGGTGTAGGCGGGTGGAGAGTTCGTCCAGGTTCTCGGCCTCGACCGCGCCGTCGAAGCGGGTGCGTTCGCGGCGTTGCACCAGGGTGCGGTCGGGCGCGATCAGTCGGGCCAGGTCGCGGCAGGCGGCGCCGATCGAGGTGCCGTCCGGGCGGTGCAGGCCGCCGGCGATGGAGCCCTGGTGCGCCGCGTACAGGGCGACCGCGTGCCGCACGGCCCGGGCGGCCAGGCGGCGTTCGAGGGTGACGGGCAGGTGGACGGTGATCGCCTCCACGGCGGACCCGGGCGGCTCGGCCACCGCGGCCGGCAGGAATCGAGCGGCCAACCGGCGATCGCCGTGGACCCGCGCCAGGAACGTGTGCAACGCGTGCTCCCACGGCGCCCAATACGCGGAGACGCGCGGAATCGGCGGCGCGGTCATCGTGGTCGATTCGTCGTGAGGTGCATGATCGATTCCTCGGGGTCGACGCCCGGACGGGCGCCGGGACGGGCGGGTGCGGTCATCCATCGGAACGAACTCGGAACGGACTCGGAACGGACCGGGAAGTGCCCGCCCGGGTGCATCCCCACGCCCGGGCAATCCCGCTCCATCACCGTTATGACGAACCGGGCCGCCGTTTTGTGACGGACGGTCATGGACCGGGCCCGCCGCGCCGAACACCCGCCCGGTGTGCTTCGCACGACGTTCGTAAAGTGTTCAGCGCGCCGCCGCCGATGTGCCCCATGCTTCGATCCGAGGGCGAGTGCGCCGCTCGCCGCCGATCCCCGAGCAAAGGACTGGCCATCGTGCGAAAGCGTTTGCCTGGAAGAGCGCAACTCGTCATAGCCGCACTGTCGTTCGTCGCCCTCGGACTATCGGGCGCGCCGGCGTCCGCCCACACGCGGACACAGCCGCAGGCACAGGTCGCCGGGCAGGCCGTCGTACGGATCAACGAGGTCGAGTCGAACGGCGGCACGCCGGGCGACTGGGTCGAGTTGGTCAACACCGGCTCGGCCGCGGCGGACCTGTCCGGGTGGGTCGTCAAGGACAACGACGACGCGCACACCTACCCGATCGCCGCCGGTACCTCGCTGCCCGCCGGCGGCTACCTGGCGCTCGACGTCGAGTCGTCCTTCGGTCTCGGCAGCTCCGACTCGGCCCGGCTGTTCGGACCCGGCGGCACCACCCTCGTCGACTCGTACACGTGGACCTCGCATGCCGGCACGACGTACGGCCGCTGCGCCGACGGCACCGGCTCGTTCACCACCACCTCCGCGCCGACCAAGGGCGCGCCGAACTCGTGCCCCACCTCGTGGGCCGGCTGGCCCGGCGGTGGCACCGTCACCGTCGCCGACGGCTCCAACGTGTTCGGCGGCAACCTCAGCGGCCTGTCCTTCCAGGACGCCGGCGTGTTGTGGGCGGTGAAGAACGGTCCGGGCACGCTGTACCGCCTCGTACCGGACACCGGCGGCAAGTGGCGCCCGGATCCGACCGGCGGCTGGGCCTCGGGCAAGGCGCTGAACTACCGCAACGGCAGCGGCGATCCCGACGCGGAGGGCGTGACCTTCACCCCCGACGGCCTGTTCGTCGCCACCGAGCGCGACAACGACGACAGCGGCGTCAGCCTGCCGAAGATCGCCCGCTTCGACACCTCCTCGACGGCCGGCGCACTGAACGCGACCGCCGAGTGGAACCTGACCGCCGACCTGCCCGCGGTGGAGGCCAACAGCGGCCTGGAGGGCATCACCTGGATCCCCGACACCTTCCTCACCGGACACGGCTTCCGGGACGAACACACCGGCGCGGCCTACGACCCGGCCGCCTACCCCGACCACGGGAGCGGGTTGTTCTTCGTCGGCCTGGAGGCCAACGGCACGGTATACGCCTACGCACTCGACCGGACCGGCGGCGGATACCACCGCGTCGCCACCTTCGCGAGCGGCTTCCCGGCGGTGATGGAGCTGCAGTTCGAGCCGGCGACCGGTCGGCTGTGGGCGGTCTGCGACAACACCTGCCAGGGCCGCAGCACCACCCTCGGCATCGACGCCCAGGGCCGCTTCGCGATCACCGCCGGGTACAACCGCCCCACGGGGTTGTCGAACTACAACAACGAGGGCTTCGCCATCGCCCCGCAGACGACCTGCGTGTCCGGCCGCAAGCCCGTCGTCTGGTCCGACGACGACAACGACGGCGGCCACGCGCTGCGCGCGGGCACGCTGAACTGCACGCCGTAGCGGGCGCGGAACGCGGCGCGGGGCGGGTGGCCTCGGTACGAAGAGGTACCGAGAAACCACCCACCCCGCGCCGTCGCCGGTTTCAGCGCTCCCCGGACGCACCCTCGGGAGCGGCGGCGGAGGGCACCGACGCGGTGTCGGGCGCCGTCGCGGGCACGGTCGCCGAGTCGGCGCCGGCGTCCGCGGTCCGCGCGGCGTCGCCGGCCGTCGCCGTCGCGGGAGTGGCGTCGCGCCGGTCGCGCCGGCTGCGGCGGATGCCCTCGGCCATCGCCGCCACGGCGATCAACACCAGCCCGCCCTCGGGCAGTTCACCCAGGCGCGTGGCAAGGGTGGTCTCGCTGCGCAGCGGCACGGTCGCGTTGAGCACCGTGCGCGTCCACGGGTCCGTGGACTTCACGATCGTGCCGTCGGGGGCGACGACCGCACTGATCCCGGTGGTGGAGGCGACCAGTACCGACCGGCCGTGTTCGACGGCGCGCAGCCGGGACATGGCCAACTGCTGCTTCGGCTCGGCGAGGCTGCCGTTGCGCATGTAGGTGGCGTTGTTGGTGGGTACGGCGAGGAGGTTGGCGCCGGTGCGGACCGCGCCGCGAACCTGGCCGTCGTAGGCGACCTCGTAGCAGATCGAGGAGGCCAGGTGGATCGGGCCGACGTCCAGGCGCACCGGTCCGGAGCCGGCGACGAAGTCGCGCGGGATCAGCTGGAGGTCGCCGAGGCCGCCGATCAGGTCGCGCAGCGGAATGTACTCGCCGAACGGCACCAGCTGCTGCTTGGCGTAGTACCGACCCGGGCCGGTGTCGGGGAACCACAGCAGGCTGGTGTTGCGGATCCGGTCGTGGGAGGCGTCGAGGATGGCGCCCACCACGATCGGCGCGCCGACCTCGCGGGCGGCGAGCGAGATGCCCTCGCGCAGGCCGACGTCGGTGCGCGGGTCGCGGTCGGTGGCGTTCTCGGGCCACAGGACCAGGTCGGGCTGCGGGGCCTTGCCGAGCTTGATGTCGCGGGCCAGCTCGCGGGTGGCGGCGATGTGGTTCTCCGCGACCTGCTGGACCCGGGCCTGCTCCTCCATGTTGCGGGCGCGCGGCACGTTGCCCTGGACGACGGCCACCTTCGCGGTGCGCTCGCCGTGCGTACTCGGCAGCAGGAACACCCCGCTCGACGCGAGCGCGCCGGCCACCACGAGGCCCGCGCCGAACCGGACACGGTACGCGCGGGGCGCGGTGAGCAGCGCGGCCAGGAAGGCGGCGGTCAGCGCGACGACCGCACTCACGCCGGGAGCGCCGGCCACGGAGGCCCAGCCCAGGGTCGGCGCGTCGGCCTGACTGAAGCCGAGCCGCCCCCACGGAAAGCCGCCGAGCGGGACCCGGGAGCGCACCGCCTCCGTGGTCACCCACCAGCAGGCCGCCCACAGCGGCCATCCGGGCAGCCGGGCGAACGTCGGCACGACGCAGCACAGCAGCCCGAGCAACAACGCCTGAGCCACACTCAGCGCCAGCCACGGCAGGATGCCCAGGTTGGTCAGCCACCACAGCAGCGGAATGAAGAAGGTCAGCCCGAACAACGTCCCGAGCCGGAACGCCACCTTGGCCCGCCGATGCCGAATGGCGGCCAACAACAGCGCCGGCCCGACGGCCGCGGCGGGCCACAACCCGACCGGCGGAAACGCGAGCGCGAGCAACAGCCCACCGGACGCCGCCATGATCGCCCCGGCCCAGGTCCGCAACCGCCGCTGCACCGCACCCTGGACCTGAACCCGAACCGCCGTCATGCCGCCCACCCGGCCCGAAGCCCCGAGCGACCGACGGCCGCGCACAACGGCCATCCGTCGTCGAATCCCCAGACAATCACGGGCGGCGGAACCTTCCCGACCGGAACCGACATCGGCGTCTCCTCGGCTGAACTCGGGGCGGCGCGTAGGGCGATCCGCGGAACGATCCGAACAAACAGGCGGGCAATCCGACCAGCGACGACATCCACGCCGAGCAGGCCCGGAACCCGTCCGAAGGGGGCGCCGGCCGGCCGGAACGACGCCGGGCGGGAGAAGGCCCGGCGGGGAGCGTGGCGGCGGGCGCTCCCACCGTGCGTCTCAACCACGAAGCACCCCCGCGGGTATCGCCGCGCCGTCGACATCGTCGGCGTCGTCGGCATCGTCGACCGAACGACCCCGGCGATCCGAATAATCCGGGGGATCCGAGGGATCCGAGCCGTCTCGATCCGGCGAGCCGTCCGGCGTCCGCTCCACTTCTGCCGGAGGCAGGAGCGCCGCGAGGTCGGCGAGCGCGTGGGCCAGCTTGGGGTCGGCCGGCTCGTACCGCACTCGGCGGCCCACCGCGACCGTGCGTACCAGCCCGCAGTCCCGCAGGCGTGAGAGGTGGTTGGACACGTTCCCCCGGGTCAGCCCCAGCCGCTCGGCCAGTTCCGACGGGTACGCGGGCGCCGCCAACAGCGCCAGCAACAACCGGCGCCGGCTCTCGTCCGCGAGCGCGGTCCCCACCCGGGCCAGCGCGGCGGCGTCCACCACGACGGCAGGCCCGTCCTCTTCGTACGTATGCACGCGTAGACGGTACAGCACGCGCTGAATCAAGCAACCACTGAATCGAACGTTCGACCGTCCCATCCAACCGGACGGACCCCGAGTCCGGCACATCGCCGCCTCGGCCCGCGTTGTACCCGGCCACGAAGTCGTGCGGAAGATTTCGGCGCCGCGGACAACGCCGCGCACCCGGCGGCTTCCTAGCGTGTGCCCATGACGCGAACCGCCGGGCCACCGTCCCAGACCCACGACCTCGTGCTGCGCGGTGGTCGCGTACTCGACCCCGAGACCGGGCACGACGCCCTCGCCGACGTGGGGGTGACCGGCGGCACGATCACCGCCGTGTCCGCGCGCCCGCTGGTCGGCCGGCGCACCATCGACGTGCGCGGCCTCGTGGTCGCGCCCGGCTTCATCGACATGCACAGCCACTCGCACGACGTGGCCGGCCACCGGCTCCAGGCCATGGACGGCGTCACCACCGCGCTCGACCTGGAAGCCGGCCTCTCGCCCGTCGACGAGGGCTACCGCCAGGCCGCCGCCGAGGGCCGTCCGCTCAACTACGGCTTCTCCGCGTCGTGGTGCCAGGCTCGGATGGCGGCCGTCGGCGGCCTCCCGCACGGCGGCGGCATGCACGTCGCCCTCGGCCTGCTCGGCAACCCCGCATGGCAGAGCGAGGCCAGTGGGACCCAGGTCGACGAGATGCTCGAACTCCTCCGCCTCGACCTGGCCGCCGGCGCCCTCGGGATCGGCGTCGTGGTCGGTTACGCGCCGCGGGTCCGGCCGGAGGAGTACCTGGCCGTCTCCCGCCTGGCCGCCGAATCGGGCCGCCCCACCTACACGCACGCCCGGGACCTGGTCGAGCAGTTCCCGGACGTCGCGATCGACGGCGCGCAGGAGATCGCCCGCGCCGCGGCGGAGACCGGCGTACACGCGCACTTCTGCCACATCACCTCGACCTCGCGGCGGCACAGCGACGCGGTCATGCGGCTGATGGACGACACCCGCGCCGAGGGCGGCCGGATCTCCACCGAGGCGTACCCGTACGGCGCGGGCATGACCGCCATCGGCGCCGCCTTCCTCGCCCCCGAGCTGCTCGCCGCCACCGGCCTCACCCCCGACGGCATCGTCTACGCCGCCACCGGCGAGCGCATGGCGAACGCCGAACGGCTGCGCGAGGTGCGCGCCAAGGATCCGGCGGGTCTGGCCATCGCGCACTTCCTCAACGAGGCCGACCCGTTCGAACAGGGCCTGATCGACCGGGCCCTGCTCCACCCCTCGACCGTCGTCGGCTCCGACGCGATGCCGCTGACCTGGACGAACGGCGAACCCGACCCGCTGGCCTGGCCGTTGCCCCCGACGGCGGTCACCCACCCGCGCACTGCGGGCACGTTCGCCAAGGTGCTGCGCCGCTACGTCCGCGAGCTCGACGCGCTCACCCTCCTGGAAGCGGTCTCCCGAAGCAGCCTCGGGCCCGCGCGGATCCTCCAGGACAGCGTGCCCGCGATGCGCCGCAAGGGCCGGGTGCAGGTCGGCTGCGACGCCGACCTGATCGTCTTCGACGCGGATACGGTCACCGACCGGGCGACATACGAACACAGCACACGTCCGTCGCTGGGCTTCGCACACGTCCTGGTCGGCGGCGTACCGGTGGTCCAGGACGGGGCGTTGTGCCTGGACGCCTTGCCGGGGAGGCCGGTACGGGCGTGAGTCCGACGGGGGCGGGGGCGTCGGACGCGCGGGCCCCGGTCGCGGCGTGAGCCTGCCGAGGGACGGATTCGTGTCGGCAACGTTGCTTCTTTTTGGGCGCTCCGCGCCGGCTCGCGAGGCACCACTTTTCCGCTCCCCCGCTTCGCTCCTCCGCAAAAATGCGGCCCCTCGCTCGGGGTCGGGGGCGTCGACGCGCCGGTGGGGGTCAGGTCGGGTTGGCCCCGGTGGGTTGTGGGGCGGGGGCTTCGAGTAGGCCTGATGCGAGGGATTGGGCGTGGACGTGGGCGGGGCAGGCGTGTGGGCCGAGGCCGTAGGGGGTCTCGGTGAGGTCGATCTCGACCATGGTTCCGTCCGGTGCCACCCGGCGGGTGCGTGGGACCGGGGGGTCGGTGCGGCCGGAGGCCAGGTGTGCGACCAGGGCCTTGGTCGCGTCGCACGCCTGGACGAGCAGGCCGATGCGGTTGGCGACGGCCTCGTCGGCGACGCCGCCGCACACCCGGACCAGGCGCGCCACGGCCCGGTCCGCCTCGGCGGTGATCGCGGTGTGCGGCTGGTAGGCCGTCGCCACCACCGCGACGTCGGCGGCGATGCTCGCGGCGAGTTCACCGGGCAGGCCCAGCGCCTCGGCCAACACCTCGACCGGCCCGCGGCCGTCCCGCGCGGCCCGCTCCCGGAGGTGCCGCGGATCGATCCGGTCCAGGTCGGCGACGACCAGGGCCCGTCGCCGCTCGTGCACGGCGCCGGCGCTGAACCGGGCGACCGAGGCGCGCAACCACGCGACGCCCGCGGGCGCCGCGTCGGGTACGACCGGCATCGTGTAGGAGGGGTCGGTGAGCAGGGCGTGGTTTCGCGGCGTCATGCGGTCATCGTGGCTCGGAAACACTTCGGCGGGCACCGAAACGACACCGAGGAAGGACGCCGGGGCGGCGGTGGGCGGCGACCGGGCCCGCCGCATCCCTGCCCCACCCCGATCCGCCCGGATTCCTCCCACCCCCGTCGTTCCCGGGGATGACCCCGACCCCGGACCTCGGTCCCGGTCAGGCATCGACGCCGGACCCGGGTCCCGGGTCGAGATCGTCTGCCGAACGGCCCGCCGAGGCCGCCGAGGGCGGTGAAATGGAACGGAAGCTCCATACTCGCGCCCCGGCGCCCGCGCGGCACTCGCCCCGCGGCGCCACGCCCCCACCCGCCCCCGACCCACCACGCTCACCGTCCACCTGCACAATCGAAGGAGACCCGAGCATGGGGTCCGATCACGGCCCGGCGGCGGCCCTCGCGCCGACACCCGCCGCCGCCCCACCGCGCGCGACGGAGGGTGCCGCGAGGCACGATCCACGCGCACCCGCGCACCGCCGGCGCACCGTCGCGAAGCCCGGCGCCGCAGCCTGGCAGCGGCTCCGGGCCAACCGTGCGTTCGCCTTCCTGGTGCGGCACCGCGTCAACCTGCTCGTATCGCTGGCCGCCGGCGTGATCGACACCCTCGCCTACCTCGTCCCGGACGAGGGCATGGAGCCCAGGCGCGTACCGGTCGGCATCGCGCTGGCCCTGGTCGCCGCCATGATCCTGCCCGCGCGGCGCCGGCATCCGATGCGCGTGCTCGCCGCGGTCGTCGCCCTCCAGAGCTGCCTGGTCGTGGCGACTACCGCGACCACACACTCCTACGGGGGCGCCCTTCTGGTCGCGCTGTACACCGTGGCCCGCTTCGGCAGTACCCGCGACCTCTGGATCGCAGGCTGCGCCGCGCTGGCCGTCCAGGCGCTGCGCGACTCGTACGACTCCGACACGTTCGTCCGGATGGTCGGCGCCGACCTGCTGGCCACCCTCCTGATCGTCGGCGTCGGACTCGGCACCGCCAAGTGGCAGGGCCAGGTCGCGCTCAACCGGCAGTTGCTCGCCGATCGGGCCGTCACCGAGGAGCGCCGGCGGATCGCCCGGGAGTTGCACGACATCGTCGCGCACCACATCACCACGATGTACCTGATGTCCGGCGGCGCCCGGGCCACCCTCGAACGTCAGCCCGACACCGCCCGGGAGGCGCTGTTCACCCTGGAGTCGTCCGGGCGCGCCGCGCTGCGCGAGATGCGCCAACTGCTCGGCGTACTGCGCAGCGACGACGGTCCCGAGCAGGCACCTTCCGAGCCCCAGCCCGGGATGGACGACATCGACGGACTGATCACCGAGGCCCGCGCGGCCGGCCTCCCGGTGGAGTACCGCGAGCACGGCGAGCGTGAACCGCTGCCCCCGGCCACGGGTCTGACGCTGTATCGGATCGTCCAGGAGGCGCTGACCAACACCCGCAAACACGCGGGCAACGCGCGCACGTGCGTCCAGGTGCGGCATCTGCCCGATCGCATCCTGATCGAGGTGGTCGACGACGGCGCGGGCGACATCCCCGCGACGGGCGTGGTCGGCGGCTACGGCCTGACGGGCATGCGGGAGCGGGTGGCGCTGCACGGCGGGACGCTGGAGGTCGGCCCGCGCCCGGGCGGCGGATTCCGGGTGTTCGCGAGCGTGCCACTGCCGTCGAAGGGCCCCGACTGGCGCGGCTGAACGGGCGCGAGCGGCACGCCGAAACGCCCGGAGCGCGACGGATACGTCCCGGAACGCCCGGGCTTGCCTACCACGCTGGTTGACGGTCGCGGCCCACCTCTGCATCCCTGGTACTCCCCGAATCCCCACCGAGCGTTTGACGCTCGGACAGGCGTCGGTTGCCTACCGTCGTGCGCATACACCGGTGGGCGGTCGGTACCTGGGGGCCGCCGTCCCCCGGTGTGCCCGACCGGAGCTCACACGGGGGAGTTCCGTCCGCATCGAACCGTCGGCGCCGCCGGGTGCCGGTCTGCCGGCAGGCGCGGCGCAGACCGCCGCCCGCCGGGTCGACCGCCCGGCCGGGTGGTCCCGACGGCTTCGGCGGTCCCGCCGGCCCACCGGCTCCCGGGCGCAGGCCGTGCGTCCCGGATGTCGGGGGCGGGGGCCGCGTGCCGGGAAATCGGGCTCGCGACTGGACCGTTCGGCGCTCCGAGGGGGGTCGGCGGAGGCTGTGAGGTTGATGTGAGTACGTCCGACGATGTAGCGCGCGGGGTCCTGGCAGCGGTTCGGGCCGAGGACGAGGGGGCGTTCGTACGACTGGCGGAGTACCACCGCAACGATCTGCGCGTGCACTGCTATCTCATGCTCGGCTCGTGCACCGACGCCGAGGACGTCCTCGACCGGACCCTGGTGCGGGCCTGGCGGGCGCGCCGGGGGTTCACCGCGCACACGCCGTTCCGGCCCTGGCTGTACCGGATCGCCACCAACGCGTGCCTGGACGCGCTGGCCTCCCCGGCGCGGTGTCGACGGGAGATCGCGATCGCCACGAACGGCGCGGGCGAGCCGGTGCGTTCGGCCCTCGCCGAGGTCACCTGGCTCCAGCCCCTCCCGGACGAGCTCGAGGGCGGGGCCGCCGCCGACCGCGACACCGTCGACCCGGCCTTCGTGGCCGTACTCCAGCACCTCCCGCCCCGCCAACGCGCCACGCTGATCCTGCGCGACGTCGTGCGCCGGCCGGCCGCGGACACCGCCGACACGCTGGGCATGAACGTCGCGGGCGTGAAAAGCGCCCTGCAACGGGCCCGACGAACCCTGCGCGAGGAGCTGCCCGACCGCCACGCGGCGAACCGCGACCGGCCGACCGGGCCCGACGCCGCCGAACGCGCGTGCCTGGAGCGCTACGTCACCGCGTCCCGCCGGGCCGACCCGGCGGCACTGGCCGCGCTGCTGCACGCGGACGCCCGCCAGGCGATCCCCCCGGCCCGGCTCGTGTACACCGGCCGCCGCGCCATCGTGGACACGCGCCGGCCCATCCCCACCGACGTTCCCGGGCACGCCGAGCGCGAAGCGCTGCCGCTGGCGATGAACCGCCGGCCCGCGGTGGGTCACTACGTCCGCCGGCCGGGGTTGGGCGTGTTCACCGCGACCACCCTCGACGTACTGCGCATCGACGACGGCCTGATCACCGAAATCATCACCTTCGGCCCGGAACTGCTCACCACGATCGGCCTCGGCGCAATCCCGGACGTCGGCACCGCCGATCACGAGTGCGCCGGCCGCGTCGCCGGCCACTGACCCGGCCCGCGCGCCGAGGCGTCCTCGTCAGACCTCGTATTCGATGCCGTGCGGCGCCGCGATCGGGTTGATCCGGTCCGGGTCGAGCGCGCCGTCGGCGCGCAGCACGTCGGGGCCGGCCTCGAACATGTCCTCCAGAAAACACTCCCACCCGCCGGGCGAGGACATCTGGAGCACCCGCGGCGGGGCCTGGCCGACCCGACTCAACGCATGCGGAACTCCCTTGGGCAGGAGGACGAACGACCCGGCCGGCACGGAGGTGTCCTCGCCGTCGAAGTGCACGCCGAGTTCGCCCTCCAGCACGTAGATCAGTTCGTCGGCGCGGTGGTGGGTGTGTCGCGGGATGTCCCGGACCAGGGTCACCTCCAGTACCGACAGGCGTCCCTCGGTGTCCTCGGTGCGCGCCATCACCCGGAAGGGCGGCGGCAGCGGCACTCGCCCGGGTCGCCGCTCGCCCGGGTGGAGCTTGACGAATCGTTCGTCCGTCATGAGAAAGTCCCGTCTCTGGAAGGGGTACGGATGCGAGGGGGCGGTCACCGATCCGGATCGGCGGCCGCCAACACCTCGGCCAGCCGGGTCAACGCGGCGACGACCGCTTCGCGGTCCTCGCCGAGCCCGGCCAGCAGTTCGACCTCGCGGGCCAACAGGCGCGGAAAGAGCGCGTCGACGGCGGCCCGACCCGCGTCGGTGATGACCACCTCCACGGACCGGCGATCCACCGCGCTGGGCGTACGTCGGATGTGACCGCGCTCCTCCAGCCGGGCCAGGCTCTTGCTCACCGCCACACGCGAGATGCCCAGATTCGCCGCGAGCCGCCGGGCGATCACCGGCCCGGGCTCGTGCCGGAGCGGAATGAGCAGATCCAGCTCCGGCGGCGTCACCGGCGCGGCCTCGTGCAGCGGACGCAACGCCCGTTCGTGCAACAGATGGATCCGCCGAATCAGCCCGACGATCTCCATCGGCGACGTATCCAGCCCGGGATGCTCCGCCGCCCACCGCGCCCGCACCTCCGCCAGGGAAAGCGGCACATCCGCTCCTAATAGTTAACCGGTGAACAACAAGTTCACAATACCGAACCCGTACGGCGAGACAAGCCGGAACCCGGGTCAACGCCCGCCCGCATCCACGACTCCCATCCATCGAGGGGCCGTTCGGGCAGGCGGGGAGAAACGCCGTGAACCCCTCGACCGCCCGGCTCGGGCGTCAGGTCAGTCGTTGGGCGATGCCGTCCAGGAAGACGTCCAAGCCGTAGGCGAAGCGTTCCGCCGGGTCGGCACCGACCAGCGCCGACATCGCCTTCTCGAACGCGGCGGACTTCTCGGGCCCCGCGGCGGCCCGGCGCGCGGCCCAGTCGTCGGACTCGGCCAGGCGGGACTGGGCCTGCTCCTCGATGGTGTGGCCGAGGACGTAGTAGAACATCGCGAACGTGATCCACCCGGCCTGTTCCGGGGCGAGGCCCGCGCGGCACAGCACCTCCACCGCCAACCGGCCGGTGGCGTTGGTGTTGGCGTCCGGCACGTAGGTGCCGGCCACCACCCGCGCGCCGTCCCGCCGGGAGAGCAGCGCGCCGCGCAACCGGTCGCCGAGCACCCGCAGTTGCTCGTCCCAGGACGCCTCCGGCAGCGGCGCCGCGACACCTTCGAGCAGTTGCTCCGCCATCGCGTCGAGCAGCGCCTCCTTGCTCGGGAAGTGCCGGTACATCGCGCCCGCCCGCACGTTCAGCGCGGTGCCGAGTTTGCGCATGGTGAGGCCGTCCAGCCCCTCGGCGTCGAGCAGGTCGAGCGCGCCCTTGACCACGTCCGGCCGTCGCAACATCGAGAACTCCCGCTTCCGTGCCGTTGACAGCACTCGTGATCCGATCCTAACGTGAACAACGTTCACTGTGAACAGCGTTCACGGTGAACGGTGTTTCCATCCGCCTTCATGCTATCCACCACCTCCCAGGAGTCCCCATGGCGAACAGTCCCGGTCGACCGGACGCCGCGCCCCCGCTCGCGAAACCCGCCCCACGCCCGACCCGCCCGGCCCGGCGCGACGTGATCGCCCTGGTCGCCTGCGTGGCGCAGTTCATGGTCGTGCTCGACTCGACCATCGTCACGGTGGCTCTGCCGGACCTGCGGGCCTCGCTCGACCTGAGCGACACCGGGCAGCAGTGGGTGGTCAACGCCTACCTGATCACCCTCGGCGGCCTGCTCGTGGTCGCCGCCCGCGCGGGCGACCTGTTCGGCCGCAAGAGGATGTTCCAGGCCGGCCTGCTGATCTTCACCGCCGCCGGCGTGCTCGGCGGCGTGGCGCAGGACACCACGACCCTTTTGGTGGCCCGGGTCGCCCAGGGGCTCGGCGCCGCCGCGCTCGCCTCGAACGGCCTGAGCCTGATCGCCGCCGGCTACGCCCACGACCCGATCCGCCGCGGCCGGGCGCTGACCCTGTGGAGCCTGACCGGGGGTGTCGCCGCCGCGGCCGGACTGGTCCTGGGCGGGGTGCTGACCCAGCAGTTCGGCTGGCGCTGGGTCTTCCTGGTCAACGCACCCGTCGGCGTCGCACTGCTGCTCACCGCCGGCCTCGGGCTCGCGCCCACCCCGGCGGCCGACCCCGGCGAGCGGCGCCGGATCGACGTCGGCGGCGCGCTCGCCGTCACCGGCGCCACCGGCCTGTTCGGCTACGCCGTCTCCCGCACCACCACCCACTCGTGGACCTCGCCGGGCGTCCTGGGCACGTTCGCCGGCGCCGCGCTGTGCACCGTCGCGTTCGTCCTGATCGAACGCGCCGCGGTCCGCCCCCTGGTGCCGCTGAAGATGTGGCGGCTGCCCGCGCTGCGCTTCGGCAACCTGATGATGCTCGTGCTGGGCTCCGCGATGACCGCCACGCTCTACTTCATGTCCCTCTACCTCCAGGGCATCCTCGGCTACGGGGCGCTGCGCGCGGGTGGGGCGATGGTGCCGCTGACCGTGACGATGCTCGCCGCCGGGATGGCCGCGCATCGCCTGATCGCCGTACTCGGCCCGCGCGCGCTGCTGGCCGGCGGCGCGGTGACGGCGGCCGTGGGTGTGCTGTTCCTGGCCTGGCTCCCGGCCGACGGCGGCTTCCCGGTGCGCTTTGTGATCGGCTCGGTCGTGGCCGGCGCCGGCGTGGGCCTGATGTTGCTGCCGGTCACCGTCGCCGCGACGGCCGGCATCGAGGCCCGCGACGCGGGCGCCGCGTCCGGCCTGCTCAACACCGCCCGCCAACTCGGCGGCGCGCTCGGCCTGGCCGTCCTGGTGACCGTCGCCGCCCAGGACTCCCCGACCGACCCGGCGGCCGTGCTGGACGGTTACCACACCGCATTCGCGGTCGACGGGTTCCTCATCCTGCTCGTCGTCCCGTTGGCCCTGCTCCTGCCCCGCCCCCCGCGTCCCTGACGCCCGAAGTCGCCCTCCCCGCCGGGGTCACACCCGCGCCGACACGTCACCCGGATCGCACCGGCCGGCCCCGCGCCCGGTCCGAGTCCCGGTGGCCGGCCGGCCCGGCGGGGAGGGCCCGTACGTGGCGCGACGGCGGTACCGCCACCCGCTACGGCGGCGCCGTCACCGGCTCCGCCGCACCCGCGTCCGGGCCGCTCGCCCGGCGCGGCGCCGCGGCGGCCAGCGCGGTGATCCGGGCGTGCAGGTCGTGCACACGCGACTCGGCGGCGGGGTCCAGGAGGGCGCTGCGCAACACCCGCGTGCGGTTGCGGTCGGCGACGGCCCGGGGGTGGCGGCGCAGGAAGTCCAGGACCCGGACCGAGAGCGTGCTCAGGTGGCTCGGGTGCGCGAGGGGTTCGGCACCGGCGGTGCCGGCCCGCAGGATGTGCCCGCTGGAAGCCTCCACCTGGGACATCCGGGGGTGCCGCTCGCCGGTGAGCGCCAGATAGGTCAGGATGTCCAGCTCGGGTCGCTGGAAGAGCATCAACTCCGGTTCGGCCTCGATCAGTTCGCACCACTGCCGAGTGCCGCGCAGACCCGCCGCGAGCCCCGAGCCGACCCCTTCGGGGCTGAGCGGGAGGGCGCGCAGGGTCAACCACAGGGCCGCGGCGAGGGCGCCGGGGCGGGCGCGGTCCAGGCCGAGTTCGCCCGGGCGCGGCACGTCGGAGGAGAAGTCGCCCGCCAGGGGATCCCGCCGCCCGCCGGCCCCGGTCACCGGCTCGCGGAACAACACCGCACCGCAACCGGAGGGGTACAGGCCGATCCGGTGCGGATCGACGACCACGGAGTCGCACTCGGCGAGCGCGCGCAGATGCCGGGCGGCGGGCGTCGCGCGCAGTTCGTCCGCGTCCACGAGCAGCGTGAAGAACCCGCCGTAGGCGGCGTCCGCGTGCACCCGCACCCCGCGTTCCCGGCACAGCGGCAGGATGTCGGCGATCGGGTCGACCGCGCCCAGGGTGGTGGTGCCGGCGCTGACCACGACGGTGCCGACCCGCTCCCGACGCAGTTCCCGCTCCAGCGCGTCGGGGTCCATCCGCCCGGCCGCGTCGGTCGGCACGGGGTACGCGGGGGTGCGCAGCACGGCGCACATGCGTTCGTGCGCGGGGTACATGTCGGCGCCGTGCGCGATGCCGAGGTCGGGGTGCGCCTCGCGGGCCGCCCACAGGGCCTCCAGGTTGGCCGTGGCCCCGCCGGAGGTGAGGTGTCCGTGGGCGGTGGGCAGCCCCAGCATCGCGGCGAGGTCGGCGATCACCTCCTCCTCCAGCGCCACCGTGGTCGGATCGCCGTCGAACACCCGGTCCTCGGGCCCGACCAGCGAGGCGGCGAGCCGACCGGCCACCGCGGCCCGGTGCGGCGGCTTGACCGGGTGCCCGGCGTACGCGGGGTGCGGGAACGGCCGGCCGCCGCGCAGATGCTCGGCCAGCGCGGCCAGGTGCGCCTCGAACCGGTCTCCGGCACGCCCGTCGGGCGGGACCTCCCGATGGGCGTCGGCCCACGCGGACACGGTGTCGAACGCCTCGGTCAGCCGGCGACGAGTGTCCATGGTGTGCCTCCGGATACGACGGCCGGCGCCCGCTCCACGCCGCGGACGCCCCGCCATCGCGCGTGCGGACGGGTGCGGAGAGTTCCCGGCCGGGCGGCGATCATGCCCGCCCCTGCGGCATCCGTGTGACCGCGCCGCCCGGCTCCGGGCGGCCCGGGTTCGTACACTCGTCGACGATCACGAACGACGCGCGGTGCGGAGGCACGGGGCATGGAGCTGCGCCAGATCCGGTACTTCGTGGCGGTGGCCGAGGAGTTGCACTTCGGGCGGGCCGCCGAGCGGCTGCACATCGTGCAGCCCACGGTCAGCCAACAGATCCGGCGCCTGGAGCGCGAGTTGGCGGTGACCCTGTTCGACCGCAGCACGCGCAGTGTCACACTCACCGCGGCGGGCGACGCGTTCCTGCCGCACGCCCGCGCGCTGCTCGCCGCCGAACGCGCGGGCCTGGCCGCGATGGCCGCCCTGCGTGCCGAGGAGGCCGCGGCCCTGCGCCTGGGCACCAACGTCGGGCTGGGCACCCGACTGGATCGGCTGTTGGCGGCACTGGCCGAGGGCGCCCCGCAGACCGCGGTGGAGCTGGTCAGCCTGCCGCCGGCCGACCGGCTGCGCCAAGTGCGCGAGGGCACGCTGGACGCGGCGCTGGTGCGCGGAGTGGACCGGGCGCCGGACCTGGACCTGGTGCCGGTGTGGCGCGACCCGCTGGTGGTCGCGCTGCCCGCCGCGCATCCACTGGCCGATCGCGCCGAGGTCGCGCTCGCGGACCTGGCCGCGCTGCCGCTGCGCATCGTCCCCCGCGAGCACAATCCGCACCTGGTCGACCTGCTCGTCGGCGCGTGTCGCGCGGCCGGGTTCGAGCCGGTGGTGGGGCGTACGTTCACCACCGACCAGGACACCCTGGCCGCGATCGGCGCCGGGCCGCCGACCTGGACGGTCTTCTACGCGAGCAAGGCCGCGATCCTGTCCACCACCCGCACCGTCTTCCGCCCGTTCGCCGCCCCGGTGCCGACGATGCAGACGTACCTGGCGGTCCGCCCCGACGCCCCCGCCCGCCGCCTCGCCGCGCTCCTGGAAGCGTGCCGGGCCCAGGACGAGGACCCGCCCACGCTCGGCACTCATCACGATTCGTGATCACTTTCGGTGTCGATTGCCCCTGGGTCCGCGCCGCGACCTGCGATGGAGTGGTCCCACGCCGCACAGCGGCCCGGAACCACCGGGCGGCGGCGCATCGAAGGAGGCCGTCGTGCCCGTCATCACCGTCCAGCAGGGCCCGCGCAGCGTCGAACTCAAGCGCGATCTGGTCCGCCGGCTCACCGACGCCATGGTCGAGGCGTACGAGATCCCGGCCGAGGCGGTCCAGGTCTGGATCCACGAGACGCCCACGGACAGCTGGGGCGCCGCGGGAACCCTCACCGCCGACAAGTAGCGCCGAAAGGCCCCCGAAGCTCCCGTCGGCGCCCGCCGTCGAGGATCGGCCGGTCGGGCACTTCGATCAGCGGCCGCAGGCGTCCGGCACCCGGCCGGCCACGATCGCAAACCCAGGGGCCCGGCAGGAGATGCCGCGGGCGCGGCACGGGATGCCGGTAGCGGAAAGCGGTGGTAAGTCTGAATTGCGAGCCCGTATCGATGCCCGCTCGCAACCCCCGCGTCCGTGTGTCGACGACGCCGGTCGCAGCCCTGCGAGGAGTGGAGTTCCCGTGGACGACTATCCGCTGCTGAACGTGTTCTGGACGATGATGTGGCTCTTCCTCTGGGTGCTGTGGTTCTTCCTGCTGTTCAGGGTGATCACCGACATCTTCCGCAGCCACGACCTCGGCGGCTGGGCCAAGGCGGGTTGGCTCGTGTTCACGATCGTGCTGCCCTATGTGGGCGTGCTGGTCTACCTGATCGTGCGCGGCCGGTCGATGAGCGGGCGCGACCTGGCCCAGGCGAAGGAGAACGACGCGGCGGTCCGGGCGTACATCCGCGACGCGGCCGGCTCCGCGGGCGAGACGAACCGGGGCGCCAGTCCGGTCGAACAGCTCGGCAAGCTCGCCGATCTGCGGAACAACGGCGCCATCTCCGAGGAGGAGTTCCAGCAGGCGAAGCAGAAGGTGCTCGGCTGAGCCACGCCGGGCGCGCGCGTAGGCGCGCCCGAGCCCGCCCCGACCGACCCGAACGAATCACTCCGAGGTGCGGCGGCGGTCACCGTGTGTACTCATGGACGGGCATGGCCGTTCCGCTGCCGCCACCCCCGGAGTGACCTTGAGTACCCCACCCGAGCCACCACCGGATCCACCCGACCGGGCAACCCCCGCGCCCGCGACGCGGGGGTTGCCCGAGGTTCTGCGCACACCCGGCTATCTGCGACTGCTGCTGGTCGCGGCCGTGGTGGGTGTTCCCATCTCGCTGGCCGCCTTCGGCTTCGTCACGCTCGAACACGCCATGCAGAACGGACTGTGGCAGCACCTGCCGCACAAGATGGGCTACTCCGTCGCGCCGTGGTGGTGGCCGCTGCCCCTGCTCACCGTGGCCGGTCTGGTGGTGGCCGGGGTCGCCGCCCGGCTGCCCGGGGCCGGCGGGCATCTGCCCGTAAACGGGCTCGGCGGCCCGCCCGTCCTGCCGTCGGCGCTGCCCGGCGTGGTCGTCGCGGCGCTGGCGTGCCTGTCGTTCGGCGCGGTCCTGGGCCCGGAGGGCCCGCTGATGGCGATCGGCAGCGGCCTCGCGTTGTCCGCCGTACGCGGCGCCCGGCGCGCCGCCGCGCCCGAGATGGTCGCGGTGCTCGCGGCGGCCGGGTCCGCCGCGGCGATCGCCACCGTGTTCGGCAGCCCGCTGGTCGCGGCCGTACTGCTGATCGAGGCGGCGGGGTTCGGCGGGCCCCGGTTGACCGCGCTGATCCTGCCGTGTCTGCTGGCGAGCGGCGTCGGGGCGGTGGTGTTCACCGGGTTCGGCGCCTGGAGCGGCCTGGCCACGGGCGGGTTGGCGCTGCCGTCGTTGCCGCCGAGCCAGTCGCTGCGGGCGGGCGATTTCCTGTGGGGCGTGCCGTTGGCGGCGGTGATCGGCTGCGGGGTGGCTCTGTTGATGACGCTCGGTCGCCACGTCGCCGACTGGACCACGCGACACCCGAGCCGCCGGATCGTGATGTGCGCGATCGTGGTCGGCGCGCTGGTGGCCGGATACGCGGCGAGCACGGGCCGCTCGCCCGAGGAGGCGGCGCTCTCGGGACAGTCGACGCTGGCCACGCTGGCGGCGAACCCGCATTCGTGGGCGACGTCCGCGCTGTTCATGCTCGTCCTTTGCAAGGGGCTCGCCTGGTGCGTCTCGCTCGGCTCGCTACGCGGCGGGCCGATCTTCCCGGTGTTGCTGCTCGGCGCGGCCACCGCGCTGTTGTGCCAGGACCTTCCCGGATTCGGCACCCTGCCGGGGCTCGCGGTGGGTCTGGCGGCGGCGGCCTCGGCCACACTGCGGCTGCCGGTCTCGGCGACCGTGCTCGCCGTACTGCTGCTCGGCGATCACGGCACGGACCAGGTGCCGGTCCTGGTCGTCGCGTCGGTCGTCGCCTTCGTCGTCGGCGAACTGGCCCGCGCCAAGTGGGCACCCCGCCCACCCGCTCCGGCGCCGGCCGACCCGTCCTGACTCGCGACACGCAGAGTTTTGCTCCGATATCTCCCATAGGCCCATCTAGAGTGTGCCGCGAGGAGGAGCCCCGAGGAGGCGGATCGTGACGCTCGACGGCCCGACCGAAGGCGCCACCAAACACCTCGCCCCGGTCCACACCGCGCGCCGCGTCGCGCTGTTCGGCGGATTGCGCGCGCTGGGCTCGTCGACCCTGCTGTTCGTCCTCTACTACGTGCTGCCGCTGGACCGGGGTCTGGACCCGGCGACCGGTATCGGACTCGCCGTCGGACTCGTCGTGTTCGCGACCCTCGTGGTGTGGCAGGTGAACGTCATCGCCCACGCCGAGCGGCCGCGCCTGCGCGCCGTCGAGGCCCTGGCCGTCTCGCTGCCGTTCCTGCTCCTGCTCTTCGCCTCGACCTACTTCGTCATCGGCCGCGACCGGCCCGACTCCTTCACCGAAACGCTCACCCGCACCGACGCCCTCTACTTCACCCTCACCGTCTTCGCCACCGTCGGCTTCGGCGACATCGCCCCGACAAGCGAGGGCGCGCGCGTGGTGGCGATGGTCCAGATGGTGGTGAACCTGATCGCCGTCGGCGTGATCGCCCGGGTGGTACTGGGCGCGGTACAACAGGGCCTGCGCCGCCAATCGACGCCCGCGGCCCCCGATGCCCACGTCGACGCCGCCGACACCGTCGATTAGTCCCGTCCGACGGGACGGGTCCGGGCGCGCCCCTCGCCGGCGCATGTATCGAAGTCCACATCCACCGTGTACTTCAAGCCAGGGACCAAACCTCGGAAACCGGCACCTTTCGCACGTCGGATCCGCCCCGGTCGTGTCGGGGGTGTTCGGCCCTTTTGGATGTTTCCTACAACTGGCGCCGCTCAGTGTGCACTGCCCGCGACATGGCGTTGCCGACCGGTTCACGAAATGGTGAACACTGTCGGGGGTCGCCGCATCGTCGCGGCGAGCGCAATCGTTGGTTTGCAGGAGGTTCGGTCGGGTGTTCAGTCGTGTCGCCATCGTCAATCGCGGGGAGGCCGCGATGCGGCTCATCCACGCCGTCCGGGAGCTGGCCGCGGAGACCGGCACCCGGATCGAGACCGTCGCTCTGTACACCGACGTCGACCGTACGGCCACCTTCGTGCGC
>NZ_JBHTVA010000048.1:0-87922 GCF_042793325.1 Embleya sp. NPDC056575 | reverse complement strand
GATCGGCCGACTCCGGGGCGGACGCCCGGGTATGGGTGGTCGGGATCGGGGCGGCGCGCGGGGTCGGCGCGGAGGAGGTGCGCGCGAGCGTGTGCGCCGCGTTGGCGCGGGCCGGTGCGGCGCGCTCGGCGGTGCGCGCGCTGGTGACCGTGGCCGCGCGGGCGGACGAGCCGGGCCTGGTGGCCGGCGCGGCGCTGCTCGGACTGCCGCTGTACGCACGGCAGGCGGCGGAATTGGTGGAGGTCGCGGTGCCGCATCCGTCCGAGCGGGTGCGGGCGGCGGTCGGCACGTCGAGCGTCGCCGAGGCCGCGGCCCGGCTCGGGCCGGTACCGGGCGCGCCGCCGGGCGAGTTGGTGGTGGCGAAGACGCGCGGCGTGGGGGCGCGTCCGCGCTGTACGGTGGCGATTGCCCGTCACGTGGGGTCGACGGGTGGTGAAGTGGACCGACAAACGTCGTGATCGGTGCAGGATCGAGCCGACTCGGCGCCGTGGTGGTCGAATTCGTATGGTGAATCGATCGGGAAGTGCTCGCTCGCGATCAACGCCGGGACCCCGGCCGTCGGAGCGGGCACCATCACCACCATCATGGACACGAACGACACGGGCGGGGCAGGGGCACCGGACGGTGACGCCGGGCAGGGGCACGGGAAGCCGGGAAAGCACGAGCATGGGCAATGACGCGATGACGGACCCGGACGGGCCCACTCCCGACGATCGGGACGGCACGCCGGGCGCGCGCGTGGGCCCGGACGTGGACCTGCGCCATCACGGCGACGCGGAGATCGGGCCCGGCCTGGTCGACCTCGCGGTCAACGTGCGGCTCGCGGAGCCGCCGTCGTGGTTGGTGCACCGACTCGCCGCGAGCCTGCGCGACCTGGCCGCCTACCCCGACACCACCCGCGCCCGCGCCGCCATCGCCGCCCGACACCGGCGCCCGACCGCCGAGGTGTTGCCCACGGCGGGCGCCGCCGAGGCGTTCGTACTGCTCGCCCGCACCCTGACCCCTCGGCACGCGGTGGTCGTACACCCGCAGTTCACCGAGCCCGAGGCGGCACTGCGCGCCGCCGGACACACCGTGGACCGGGTGCTGCTCGACGAGCGCGACGGCTTCGCGCTCGACCCGGCGCGGATCCCCGCGTCGGCCGACCTGGTCGTGCTCGGCAACCCCACCAACCCCACCTCGGTGCTGCACCCGGCGGCCACGATCGCCGCGCTCGCGCGCCCGGGCCGAATCCTCGTGGTCGACGAGGCGTTCGCCGACACCGTCCCCGGCGAACCCGAAAGCGTGGCCGATCGGCGCGACCTGCCCGGGCTCGTCGTTGTGCGAAGTCTCACGAAAACCTGGGCGTTGGCCGGACTACGGATCGGTTACGTCCTGGCTTCCCCGGATCTGGTGCGCATCCTCACGGACGCTCAGCCGTTGTGGTCGGTGTCGACACCGGCGCTGATCGCCGCCGAGGCGTGCTGCACGCCGGAGGCGCTGGCGCAGGCGGAGGCGTTGGCCGTTACGCTCGCGGCTGACCGTTCGTACCTCGTGGAGAGGTTGCGCACGGTTCCGGGGATGCGGCTACCGGTCGTTCCCCGATCCTCGTTCGTGCTCGCGCGGACCGAGGGGGGCCCAGAGATCCGCGAGCAGCTGAGGGAGCGAGGCTACGCGGTTCGGCGGGCCGACACCTTTCCGGGCCTGGGCCCGGATTGGCTTCGGATCGCGGTGCGGGATCGTGCCACGACGCTGGCCTTCGCGGCTGCCCTGGAAGGAGTAGTTCGATGAGCGAAGCCGACGAGCGCCGACCTGCCGGGGAGGGCGTGGGCCCTGCCCCCGGCGGGCACGCCGCCGGCACCGGCCCGGTCGGGGAACCGGCCGGTCCGTATCCGTACGACGATCTGGACGACGAGGACTCGCTGTTGATGCCCGGCCCGCAGGCCGGTTGGGCCGATCCGAACGTACCGACGGCCCCCGGGATGTCGCTGGCCGACCGCATGGTCGCCGCCGGTGAGGACGCCTCGGGACAGGTCCCGGCACCGCCGGTCGAGCAGGCGTACGACGCCGTGCCCGGCCCGCAGTCCGGCATGTTCGCCGCGATGATCATCGACGAGCCCGAACTGCCGGAGACCTACGTCGAGCCGGCCGCGCCCATGACGGCCGGTCAGATTCCGTATCCGCCCGGTCCCATGACGCCACATCAGGAAGTTCCGCAGCCGGTGCAGGGGTTCGGCGCGGGCGCGTACGGGGTGGCGCAGGGCGTTGCCGAGCCGGATCCGGCGCCGGCGCAGGCTCCGGGTGAGGCGGTGCCGGGCGCGGGTGCGCCGGTGCAGGTTCCGCCGCAGGCGGTGCCCGTGGTGCCGCCGCCGCTCGCACCGCAGTTCGTGCCGCCGGGTGCGGTGGTGGGCGAGTACGGTCCGGCCGCCGGGCCGGCGGCCGACGCGGTGCCGGTCGGGCAGGCGCCGGTGGGCGCGTCCGGGGGTGCCGAAGCGGCGCCCGCCGTCAGCGGTGGTCGGCTGCGGCAGCGGGTGCGGGCGGCGCAGAGCGCGGAGCCGGTGCAGCCGGCGCAGCCTGTGCAGCCGGAACCGGAGTTCGTACCGGTGTCCGCCGTGCCGGATCGGGCGCAGGCGCAGCCGGCGGTTCAGGCCCAGGCGCCGGCGCCCGAGCAGCCCGTGGGTGGGAATCCGGTCGACACGCCGCCGTTCCCGGTGGCCGCCGCCGTGCCGCAGCGCACCACGCTGCCGCCGCGCCGGCAGCGTCGGGTGGGCCGTGGACCGGTGCCGCAGCAGGCGGGGCCGCACAGCGGTGCGCATCCCGTGGGCGACGCGGTGAACACCGGCATCCCCGCACAGGGTTCGGCGGCGCGGACGCCGTTGGCGGTGCCGGTGGTGCCGCCGCCGGTCGCGCCGCAGCAGGCCGCCGCGGCGGGGACGCCGCCGGTCGAGCAGGGTGCGCCGGTCGCGGCCGAGGCTGCCGCGGCGTCGGCCGCGCCCGTCGAGCGGGTCGAGCCGGCCGCTCCCGTGCAGGGAGTGACCGCGCCGGCCATACCGCAACCGTTGCCCGGTGTGCCGACGCAGGCGGTGCCGCCGAGGTTCGTACAGGCCGCGCCGGACGCGGTCGCGAGCGTCCCGGCGGAGGCCGCTGCGGCGGTCGCCCCGACGCCGACCGCCGAGCCGGTTGCGGTGCCCGCTGTCACGCCGACGCCGGACGCCGGGGTCGCGTCGCCGGCGGCGGGTGTCGAACCGCCCGCGCCCGAGCAGGCCGCGATCGCGCAGCCGGTGGCCCCCGTCGTGCCCGAGGGCACCGGTGGGCGTCGGCGGCGTCCGGAGCGGGCGGCGGAGGCCGAGCAGGGGGAAACTCCCGCCGCCGCCACGCCGATCGGGCCGGTGGCGCCGCCGGAGCCGGCAGCCGTGAACGAGGGCCCGGCGGTCGCAGCCGCGCCGAGCCCGGACGAGGCCGTGGCCGTGGCCGCGCAGCCGGTTTCGGCGCTTGCCGGGCCGGCCGTGGCGCCCGCGGAGGCGGCTCTGGCCGAGACCGTGGTCCTGCCCGCGGGTGGCGTGGTCGGTGGGCAGCCGGCTGCGGCGCCGCCGGTGCCGGTGCCGGCGCAGGAGTCGTCGCCCGCCGTGGTCCCGACTCCCGATGTGTCCGTGCCGGTGGAGCAGCCGGCCGAGCCCGCAACGGGGGTTGTGCAAGCGCCGATCGTGGAGAACGTGCCGGCTTCGGAGGTGGTGCAGGCGGCACCCGCCGCGGTGCCTGCCGCGAGTGCGCCGGTCGAGTCCGCCGCACCGGCGGGGCCGGTCGCCGAGGCGGTGGCGGACGCGCCGGGTGCGCCGGTGGTGGCTGTCGCCGCGCCGGACGCGCGGGTAGTCGCGGCGGCGGACGCGCCGGCGACGGTTGTGCCTGCGACGGTGCCTGCCGGGTCGGAGGCGCCGGTGGCTGTCGCGGCCGGGACGGCCGAGGCGCAGGCGGTGCCCGATTCGGGTGCCGTCGCGACGGTGCCCGCCGGTCCCGACGCGCAGGCGGTGCCGGTTGCCGAGGCGCCGGCGGATGTGCCGGTGTCGGCCCCCGTCGCGGAGGCGGAGGTCGTCGAGGCTTCGGCGAGCGTGTCCGCGGTGCCGCAGGCCGGGCCTGCGGGCGCCGAGGCAGCGGCAGGGCCGGCTGCGGGGAACGCGGCGGTCGATGCGGCCGCCGCGCCCGTGGTGCAGGCGTCGGTCGGTGCGGATGGGGCGGCCGCGCCGGTCGCGGCCGCGGTCGCCGAGGTGGCGCCTGTCGGGGCGGACGCGGCGCAGGCCGTACCGGCTCCCGAGGTTCCGGCGAGTGCGCCCGTCGGGTCGGAGGTTCCGGCTCCGGTGGCGAACGTGCCGGACGCACAGGCGGCTTCGGCCGTCGGGCCCGAGGCTTCCGGGGGGCCGGCGAGCGCGTCGGACGTACCCGGCGCAGACGGTGCGGCGGCGCCCGTGGCCGCGAATGTGCCCGCCGAGACGGCCGGCGCCGACGCGCCCGCCGCTGCGGAGGTGCCGGTCGAGCCGCCGGCCGCCGCTCCGGTGCGTGCGGCCGGACCGACCACGCGGGCCATCGCGGCGGAACTCCTCGCCGAGGAGGTACCCGTCGAACAGCCGCCCGCGCCGGCCCCCGAGCCCGTCGCGGGCCCGGCCGAGGCCGACTCCGGCGCCGGCGTCACGCCGGCGGCTCCCCGTACGTCCGACGAAGGCACCGCCATGCACGGCCCCCAGGTCACCCCCACCGCCGAGGCGGAACAGCAGCCGCAGTCCGCGACCGCCGCCGGGACCGGCGAGATCCCCAGGATCCCGCCGCCGCCGGCCGAGCCGGTCGGTGTGGTCGCCGACGGCGCGGTCGACGCCCCGGAGGCGGCCCCGCGGCCGGATGTGGCCGGCGGGGCCGAGGGCGCGCCGGAGCCGGTGAGCGCGGGCGAGCAGGCGTCGGCGACCGCCGAGACCGTGCTGCTGCCCACCACTCCAGCGGAGCCGGCGACCGCCGAGGCGGCGCAGCCGGCCGCGCCGGTGCCGGCGCAGGCCGCGGCGACCCCGGTGGCGGCCGAGGGCGCCCAAGGCACGGAGGGCGCCGAGGGCACACAGCCCGCCGAGGGCGCGCAGGCGGAGGTCGCCGAGGAGGTGCCCGAGGTCGATCGTGGCCCCGCCGCTCCCGGCTACGACGACGCGGCGCGCGAGGCGGTGCACCGCGTCATGCGCGAGCGGCGCGACGTGCGGGCCGGGTTCCGGCCCGACCCGGTGCCGGACGACGTGCTGGTCCGGGTCCTCGAGGCGGCGCACGCGGCGCCCAGCGTGGGCTACTCGCAGCCGTGGGACTTCGTGGTGATCCGCTCCGAGGAGACCCGGGTCACCGTCCAGGAACTGGCCCAGCGCCAGCGGGAGGCATACGCCACCTCGCTGCCCAAGGCCCGGGCCAAGCAGTTCCTGGAGATAAAGGTCGAGGCGATCCTGGAGACCCCGGTCAACATCGTGGTGACCGTGGACGCCACGCGTGGCGGTCGGCACACCCTCGGTCGGCACACCCAGCCGCAGATGGGCCCCTACTCCAGCGCGCTCGCGGTGGAGAACCTGTGGCTCGCCGCCCGGGCCGAGGGCCTGGGGGTCGGCTGGGTGAGCTTCTTCGACGAGCGCGAGCTGGCCACGGCGCTCGGGCTGCCGGAGCACGTCGACGTGGTGGCGTACCTGTGCGTCGGCTACGTGGACGCCTTCCCCGACGAGCCGGAGCTGGCCACCTCGGGCTGGGCCAGGGCCCGCCCGCTGTCGTGGGTGGTGCACGAGGAGACGTACGGTCGGCGCGGCCTGCCCGGCGAGGACCCGGTCAGCCTGCTCGACGAGACGCTCCAGTCGGTGCGTCCGCTCGACGCCAAGGCGCTCGGCGCGGCCTGGGAGCACCAGCGGAACATGACCAAGCCGCCGGGCTCGCTGGGCATCCTGGAGACGATCGGTGCGCAGCTGTCCGGCCTGGCCCGGACGTTCCCGCCGCCCATCCCTGAGCCCGCGGCCGTCGCGGTATTCGCCGGCGACCACGGGGTGCACGCGCAGGGCGTGTCGCCGTGGCCGCAGGAGGTCACCGCCCAGATGGTGGGCAACTTCCTCGCGGGCGGCGCGGTGGTCAACGCGTTCGCCAAGCAGATCGGCGTCGAGGTGTGCGTCGTCGACGTCGGCGTCGCCACCGAGCTGCCGGACGCCACCGGACTGCTCCCGCGCCGGATCCGGCCGGGCACCGCCGACATGACCCAGGGCCCCGCGATGACCCGCGAGGAGGCGATCGCCGCCATCGAGGTCGGCATCGAAACCGCGCGGGACCTGGTCACCGCGGGCAACCGGGGCCTGCTCACCGGCGACATGGGGATCGCGAACACGACCGCCTCCGCCGCGCTGATCTCGGTGTTCACCGGGGCCGACGTGGCCGAGGTGACGGGTCGCGGTACCGGGATCGACGACGCCACGCACCGGCGCAAGATCGAGGTGGTCAAGGCGGCGCTCGCGCGGCACGAACCGGACCCGGGCGACCCGATCGGCGTACTGGCCGCGATCGGCGGCCTGGAGCACGCGGCGATCGCCGGCTACATCATCGGCGCGGCGGCCCTGCGCGTCCCGGTCGTGCTCGACGGCGTGATCGCGGGCGCTGCGGCGCTGGTCGCGCAGGCGATCGCGCCGGAGGCGGTGCAGGCGTGCGTCGCCGGGCACCGGTCGGCCGAGCCGGGGCACGCGGCGGCGTTGGCGAAGTTGTCGCTGCGTCCGCTGGTCGAGCTGGAGATGCGGCTCGGCGAGGGCACCGGCGCGGTGTTGGCCCTGCCCCTGGTGCAGAGCGCGGTGCGCGTACTGCACGATGTGGCCACGTTCGACTCGGCGGGAGTCAGTGGCAAGACCGACTGATATCGACTGATACCGACTGGTTCGGCTATTTTTCGAGACCCGCCCGCAGCAGCAGAAGGGCACCTCGGCCACGATGGAGTGGCAGAGGTGCCCTTTCCGCGCGGTGAAAACGCGGTGACCCGGAGCGGGCCGGAACCAGCCGGCCGGCTCCCGGGACACCGCGGAGCACCACAGACCCACCGGGCACCGCGTACGCGGAGCGCCCCGCCCCACCCGGAAAAGTGAGAACGATGTCCCGACTTCCTGGTCCCCCCGCCTACCCCGCCGGCCTGCGCCTGGAGGGCCGGCGTGTCGTCGTGGTCGGCGCCGGTACGGTCGCCCAGCGTCGCCTGCCCGCGCTGCTCGACGCCGGCGCGGACGTACTCGTGGTCGCCCCCGAGGCGACGCCCGCGGTCGAGGGCATGGCGAGCGGCGGCGAACTGCGCTGGGCGCGGCGGGCCTATGCGCCCGGCGACCTGGACGGGGCGTGGTACGCGCTGGCCGCGACCGATATTGCCGAGGTCAACGAGGCGGTGGCGGCCGACGCCGAGGCGCGACGGGTGTTCTGCGTGCGTTGTGACGACGCCTCGCAGGCCAGCGCCTGGACGCCGGCCAGTGGGCGGCACGACGGGCTGACCGTGGCGGTGCTGGCGGGGGGAGACCCGCGTCGGGCGGCGGGGGTACGCGATCGCATCGTCGAGGGTCTGCACGACGGGTCGCTGGCCGCGCGCAAGGAACGCCCGAGCGGGGTGTTGCCGGGGGTGGCGCTGGTCGGTGGCGGTCCGGGCGACCCGGACCTGATCACCGTGCGTGGGCGGCGGCTGCTGGCCGAGGCCGACGTGGTGATCGCGGACCGGCTCGGGCCGCGAGCGCTGCTCGGCGAGTTGCCGCCGCATGTCGAGGTGATCGACGCGGCGAAGATCCCGTACGGGCGGGCGATGGCCCAGGAGGCGATCAACGACGCGATGATCACGCACGCGAAGGCGGGGCGCTTCGTGGTGCGGCTCAAGGGCGGCGACAACTATGTCTTCGGGCGGGGCTTCGAGGAGGCGCTGGCCTGCGCGGAGGCGGGCGTGCCGTGTCAGGTGGTGCCGGGGATCACCAGTGCGATCTCGGTGCCGGCGATAGCCGGCATCCCGGTCACGCACCGGGGAGTGGCGCACGAGTTCGCGGTGGTCTCGGGGCATGTCGCGCCGGAGGACCCTCGGTCGCTGGTGGACTGGGCGGCGTTGGCGCGGCTGCGCGGGACGCTGGTGTTGCTGATGGCGGTGGAGCGGCTGGGGCCGATCACGGCGGCGCTGGTGGCGCATGGCCGTGCGGCCTCGACTCCCGTCGCGGTGATCCAGGAGGGCACGATGGCCACGCAGCGGGTCCTGCGCACGTCGCTGGTCGCGGCGGCGGCGGACGTGGCCGCGGCGGGGATTCGCCCACCGGCGATCGTGGTCATCGGCGACGTGGCCGCGCTCAGCGGTTGACGGGCCGGCCCGGTCCTCAAACGCCGGACGGGCTGGGGTGCGACCGGGGCCGGGATCGCCTGGTGGCGCCTGTCCTCAAGCGCCGGACGGGCTGAGGGGATGGTTTCGGTTCCGGGATTGGCTTGGCGCTGCGGTTTGGGGGCGCCGGGCCTGCGGCCGGCTTGTCCTCAGGCGCCGGACGGGCTGAGGGGGTGCCCGGGTTGGCTTGGTGCTGCGGTTTGGTGGTGTGGGGCCTGGGGTCGGCTTGTCCTCAGACGCCGGACGGGCTGAGGGGGTGCCCGGGTTGGCTTGGCGTTGTGGGGTGGTGGTGTCGGGCCTGGGGCCGGCCTGTCCTCAAGTGCCGGACGGCTGAGGGGTTGGGTTCGGTTGCCGTTGCGGCTTGGTGAGGGCCGGCTGGTCTTCAAGCGCCGGGTGGGCCGAGGGGGTTCGCTTGGGGTTGGGCGGCGGGATGTCGGGGTGTGGGGGCTGGGAGACTGGGGGGATGTCCGTGATTTTGGTTGATGATCCTGGGGATCCGCGGCTTGTCGACTACACCGATTTGACCGATGTCGAGTTGCGTCGTCGTCGTGAACCGGCCGAGGGGCTGTTCATGGCGGAGGGGGAGAAGGTGATTCGGCGGGCGTTGGGGGCGGGGTATCCGATGCGGTCGATGTTGCTTTCGGAGCGGTGGCTCGAGGTCATGGCGGAGGTGATCGAGGGGGCCGACGTGCCGGTGTACGTGGGTAGTCCCGAGGTCGTCGAGCGGGTGACGGGGTATCAGGTGCATCGGGGGGCGCTGGCCTCGATGGGGCGCAAGGTGTTGCCGGCGGCGGGTGAGCTGGTGGCCGGTGCGCGGCGGGTCGCGGTGCTGGAGGGGGTCAACGATCACACCAACGTCGGGGCGATCTTCCGTGGCGCGGCGGCACTGGGCATGGACGCGGTGTTGTTGTCGCCGGACTGCGCGGATCCGCTGTACCGGCGGTCGGTGAAGGTTTCGATGGGCGCGGTGTTCTCGGTGCCGTATGCGCGCCTGGACCCGTGGCCCGGCGGCCTCGACGTGCTGCGAGGGGCCGGGTTGACGCTGCTCGCGCTGACTCCGGGCGAGGGGTCGGTGGCGCTGAACGAGTTGCCGACCGCGGACACCGATCGATGTGCGTTGATGCTGGGCGCGGAGGGGCCGGGGCTGACCGCGAAGGCGTTGGCCGCGGCGGATCGGCTGGTTCGGATCCCGATGTCGCATGGGGTGGACTCGCTGAACGTCGGTGCTGCCGCGGCGGTCGCCTTCTATGCGGTGGCGTTCGGCTGAGTGGGGGACGGCCGAACGGGGGAATCGTGCACGATGGGCACGGCGGGCTCAGGTGTTCGACGGGGGATCGTAGTGGCGTTCGCGGGCGGTTTCGCCCGAGCGTTGAATGTCGTTGATCGATCGGGTGTGGTACGGCTCGGGGCGGGCGTGTACGCGGAGCCCCCGCATCCGGGCCATCCGGATCTCGGTGCCCCGGTCCCAGATGTGCAGGTGGACCGCGTCGCTGTCGGCATATCTCCAGGGGGCGAACCGGTCCGGCGGCGCGGGCAGTTCCTCGATCTCGCGGCGCGCGGTCCGGGCCGCGCTCACCCGGCGCCGGTAGTCGTGGAAGACCTGGAATCGGTAGCGATGCAGGTACTCGTAGGCCATCGGTGTGGTGGCGGACACCTCCATGCCCGCGATGCACACCGCTTCGCGGCGTAGCGCGTCGGCGTTCGCGGGCAGTACGAACAGGCCGTCGCGCACCGTGTCTTCCAGCCTGCGCTTGCGCCAACGCTCGCGCTCCCAGTCCCATATGGGCTCCGGGTGCCGGCGCGTCCAGGCGTCGCGGTCGGCGAGCGCGGCGTCCAGGCCGTGGGTGCGCCAATGCACGGTGCCGTCCGGTCGGCCGAGCGTGGGCAGCAGTCGGCGCAGGTCGCGGGCGGCCCGGCCGCCGAAGGGGGTGCGCTCGCCGGCGAACAGCACGATGGGCGGCGAGGGTTCGGCGTCGAACGGGTTCGGGTCCAGGTGGCGGCGGTCGATCACCACGAGGGTGTTCGGGTATCGCTCGTGTGCCAGGCCCCACATCAACCGGGCGAAAAGCATGGCGCCGGCCCGGTCGGTCACCACGTGCCACAAGTCGCGCCAGTGGTTGACGGCGAACCGGGTCGTGTTCGACGGCCGCGGGGTGATCAGCCGGTAGGGCCGTCCGTCCAGGTACGCGGTGATCCGATGCATTTTGATCCGATCACCTGCGTCCCGGTTGGCGCCCGAATGCTTTCGTTTGTGTACTTGGTTGGTAGTGATCCGCTTCTCTCTTTCTTGCGTTCGATGAGATTTTTCTTCCGATCGCCCCGGAATTCGAGGCAACGGCCTTCCCTGATTTGTCTCATGACATGCCGATCGCGTCATGCCAATTTCGATCGAATGTGATCTTGGACTAGCGTGTGCGCGGAAGTGCAGTACGGTCGAGCGTCGCCCAAAATGGCGCAGTGGCCTGTTCGGGTCGCACGGGCGGCCGAAAAGGTGGATGTGCGGGGGAATGTCCCGTCACCCACACGCGGGATATTCGGTGGATTCGACCCGCACCAGGCGAAATTCCGCCAGTATGGGGCGCCGCGCAATCGGATCAGGAACGGGAAGCGAGGCAAAGCTCGTTGGAGATCATGGGTGTACCCCTGGCCTGGGCCCTCGTCGGCTTGGCGGAACTGGTCGCCCTTATGGCGCTTGTGGCGTATCTGGTCGTCCGACGCCGCAAGGCCGATGCGACGGATAGCGGGGAAGGATCCGACAACTGGGAGCGTGAGCAGGATCGCCGACGGCGCAAGGAGCTGATGTACGGGGTCGCCTCGTACACCCTGCTGTTCGTCTGCGCCGGCGTCGCGGCCGCGCTGTCGTTCCACGGCCTGGTCGGCTTCGGCCGGGAGAACCTCGGGCTCGCCAACGGCTGGGAGTACCTGGTGCCGTTCGGGCTCGACGGAGCGGCGATGTTCTGCTCCGTGCTCGCGGTGCGCGAGGCCAGCCACGGTGACGCGGCACTCGGCTCGCGGATACTGGTCTGGACGTTCGCGGGCGCCTCGGCCTGGTTCAACTGGGTGCACGCGCCGCGTGGCGACATGCACGCCGGTGCGCCGCAGTTCTTCGCCGGCATGTCGCTCTCCGCGGCCGTCCTGTTCGACCGCGCGCTGAAGCAGACCCGTCGGGCCGCGTTGCGCGAACAGGGCTTGGTGCCACGTCCGTTGCCGCAGATCCGGATCGTGCGGTGGCTGCGCGCCCCGCACGAGACGTTCAACGCCTGGTCGCTCATGCTGCTCGAAGGCGTGCGCACCCTCGACGAGGCGGTCGAGGAGGTCCGTGAGGACAAGCGGGCCAAGCAGGACGACCGCGAGCGTCGGCGGATCGACGGCAAGCGTGAGCGGGCGCAGCTCAAGGCGCTCAGCCGCGGCGAGGGCACCGGCCACTTCGGTCGGCGCGGCGCCGCACGTCAGGAAATGGCTGCTCTGCCGGGAGGTGGCGGCTCCGAAGCACTCTCGGAGCCTGCTATAGCCGGAAACGACGTTTCCGGCCACGGCGGCTCAGCCGACTCGAACGGCCCTTCCGGCCGTCCGGCTCTTGCATCCTCCGCACGAGCGAGCGAACTCCCGGCGGCGACGGGCACTTCCACCGGTGCCGAGCGGGGCGACGTCATCGACCTCACCGCCGAGGACGACACCATGACGCTGCCCCGGCTCGACTCGCTGGAGCGCAAACTGAAGGACCTGGAACGCCAGTTCGGCTGACGCCGGACACCGCGTGATCCGACGCGGCGCGCGAGGCAGTGCGGTACACGAACGAGGGGCATCCGGCTCGGGCCGGGTGCCCCTCGTCGTAGTCGTGGTGGGTGGTCGGGCGGAGTCTGGGCGCGTGGAGCCGGGCCGGGGTCGGCCGAGGGCATGACGCGGGTCGGTCCGAGTCGGGTCGGCACGAGGCGGTTCGCCCGAACGCGGTTCGGCACGATGCGCGGGGGCACGGGGCCGGGGGCCAGGGGTCCGATCGGAGCGGGGCGGACGGCGGGCGGAGCACGTGGTCCGGCACGAGCCCCGCCGGGGCGACGCCGGCCGGCGGTGGACGCTTCGAGGCGTTACGCGGCTCGACCGCGGAACGGCTCGACCGGGCCGAAGGCCGGATCATTCGGATCGTTCGCGTCACCCGGATCGCCCCGGCGGGGAGCGTGCGCGGGCGGCGGGTTCGTGCTCGCGCGATGGAGGCCGTGTTCGGGCGGTGGGCGCCGTGTTCAGGCGGTGGGGACCAGGACGCCGGAGGGGCCGACCACGTAGCGGGTGGTCACGTCGGGGACGTCCAGGTAGGACTGGATGCGCGAGATGCCGCCGTCGACCACCGTCCAGCGGGTGGCGACGGCCTGCGGATCCGCGACCGCGGCGAGCGCGGCCACCGTGGTCGGCGCGCCGTTGGCGAAGCGGAAGAGTTCCACCAGGTGCGTCGCCGGGCCGCCCGCGCCGGGGGTACGGGTGAGCACCACGACCACCGCCGGGGCGCCGTCCAGGCTCGCCGGGACCACGTCGCCGAGGGTCACCCGGTCGCTGCCGACCACGGCCGTGCCGTCGGTCAGGGTGACCGTCGCGCCGCTCACCGACGGGTCGGAGTAGGTGCGGTCCGACCAGTCGGCGATCGGGATCGAGCCGTGCGCCGGGCCGATCCGGAACGGCCCCGGCGCCTGTGGCGGGGCCGGGTCGGCGGCCGCGGGCACCTTCGGCCCGTCGTCGCCGCCGTCGCTCTGGAACGCGGCGATCGCGAACGCGGCGATCGCGGTGACCACCACGAAGACGATCAACTGCTGGATGAGCAACCGCCGTCGCTCCTCGGGCCGGCGGCGGCGCGGGGTGCCGGACGCGGATCCCGAACCGGTGCCGGATCCCGCGCGGGAGCGTGGGCCGTGGTCGAGCCGGCCGGGCCGCTTGCCGTCCGGGCGATCCGGGTGATGCGAACGATCCGAGTGATTCGGCCGCTCCGCGCGCTCGGCCCGCTCCGCCCGGTCGGTGCGCTCCGCGGTCGAGCCGCGCGACGCCTCGGAGCGTTCGCCGCGGCCGGCGTCGTGCCGCCCCGTGTCGTGCCGGCCCCCGTCGGGGCGCGTCTCGTGCCGGGCCGACTCCTGCCGCGGCTCGTGCCGCCCGGCGTCGCCCCGGCCGGGCTCGTGCCGGACCGCGTGCTCCGCCCGCCCGCCGTCCGCTCCGCGCCGATCGGACCCCTGGCCCTCGGACCCGTGCGCCCGCGCGTCGTGCCGCGCCGCGTCCGGACGAGTCGCCTCGTGTCGCGCCCCGTCCTGCCGACCCGACTCCGACCGGCCCGCACCGTGCCCCTCCACCGACCCCCGGCCGGGCTCCACGCGCCCCGGCTCCGGCCGACCCGTCTCCGCCCGCTGCGCCGCCGAGCGCTCGGCCCGCGTGTCCTCGTCCCGCCGCGCCCCCTCGCGCCGCGCCGCCTCGCGCCTGGCCCGTTCCCGCTCCCGCTCGCGGTCCCGCTCCCTCGGCCCCGCCGCGAGCGTCGCGCCGCCCTTCATCGCGGCCGGAGCCGCGGTCGATGAGGCCGCCGCCGTGCCGCGCGCGGGCGTACCCCGTTCGGCCTCGCGCCGCCGGGCGATCGCGGCCAGCCGCTCGCGGACCTGCTCGGCGGTCGGCCGCATCCGCGGATCCTTGGACAGGCACGCCGAGATCAACGGCACCACCTGCTCCGGCACACCCTCCAGGTCGGGTTCCTCGTGCACCACGCGATACAGCAGCGCGTCCACCGGCCCCGACCCGAACGGCGGTGCCCCGCGCCCCGCGTAGGCCAGCGTGACGCCGAGCGCGAAGATGTCGGTGGCCGGCGTCACGGTCTGCCCGCGCACCTGCTCGGGGGCCAGAAATCCCGGTGAGCCGACGGCCGTTCCGGTGACGGTCAGGGTGCCGGCGCCGTCCGCGTAGGCGATGCCGAAGTCGATGATCTGCGGCCCGTCGGGGGACAGCAGGATGTTGGACGGTTTCACGTCGCGATGCACGACGCCGACCGCGTGTACGGACACCAGGCCGTCGGCCACCGCCGAGCCGATCCGGGCCAGGTCGAGACAACCCATCGGGCCGCGTTCGCCGACTCGGCGCTGGAGGGAGGGGCCGGGCACGTACACGGTGGCCAACCAGGGCCGCTCGGCGCCCGCGTCGGCGTCCACGAGGGCGGCCGTACGGTTGCCGCGCACCATCGCCGCCGCGGCCACCTCGCGCGCGAAGCGGGAGCGGAACTCCGGGTTCCCGGCCAGCTCTTGGCGGATCAGCTTGAGCGCGACCCGGGTGCCGTGCCGGTCCACCCCGAGGTAGACCACGCCCATGCCGCCGGCCCCGAGACGACGCAGCAACCGATACGAACCGACGATGCGCGGATCCTGCCGTCGCAGCCGCACCATCGTCATGTGTGCCCGATCCCCTCGCGTGGTGCCGTCGTCCGGGTTTCGTCTGCCCGAATTCCCTGTGCGAGACACGTTAGAGGAACCCCGGCGCCCGGCGCGGTAAGGCGCCCCGGAGTCGGCGCCGGACCACCCCGCGGCGGCGCCCGCCGATGTCGGACCTGTGGGAGAAGATGGAGGTAATCGGTCGAAGGGGGCACGAATGAAGGGCGATCGGGTCGAGATAGTGGTCGACGCGGGCGACAGCACCAAAACCTACGAGATGACCGCGACCCGCGCGGGGCGCCGGCTCGACGTCGCGGTCCGGCGCGGCGTGGTCGAGGTGAGCGAGCTGACCCGGACGGGCACGGTGGTGCGCACGGCACGATTCATGGCCAGTCGCGTACTGGCCCTGGTCGAACAGCCGTTGGACCGCCCCGACACCGACTGACCACATGGCGACGGCGGCCGAGCACCCGACTGCCGTCGCCCACAGTCGGCAACCACGGACCACCCCGGCCCGCGCGGCAACCGCGGGCCGGTCTGCGTGCGGCGAAGAACGCGGCCCAAACTCGCGCGTCCAGCGCGGGCAGCCCAAGCGGCACGACCACCGCAAGCCACCGAAGCCCGCGCGTGTGGCAACCGAGCACGGCCCAAGCTCGCGCGCACCAACCGAAGGCAGCCCAGGCAGCGCAGAGCAACCAAAGCCCGCGTGCGGCAACCGAGCGCGGCCCGACTTCGCGCGCACCAACCGCAGGCTGTTCACGTCTGCGTGCACCAACCACCGCCGCTGAAGCCCGCGTGCGTCCCGACTTCGCGCGCACCGACCGCGGAACGCCCAACCCCGCGTGCGCCGACCACAGGCTGCCCAAGCCTGCGCGTACCAACCGCCCGCGGGCGGCGGGGTTCGCGCGCGCCAATGGCTGCCAAAGCCTGTGTGCGGCAACCAGTCGCTCCCGAAGCCTGCGTGCGGCAACCGCAGGACCACTCAAGCCCGGCATGCGCCAACCACGGCCACCCAAGCCTGGCGCGCACCAACGACGGGCGGCCCGGGGCCGCGCGCCGACGGTTGCCGCAGCTCGCGTGCGGCAACCGCCGGCAGCCCGAGTCGCGTGTGGCAAGCGCTGGGCGGACGAGCGTGTCCGTATATCGATCGCGCGCCGTCCGAACCCCCGCGTGCCGAGTGGCCGGGCGTGGGGACGCGGGCGTTTCGGTAGTCTGTTCGGTCGAAGATCGACACGGGTCGGTGCGGGGGAGCGAGACGGGGTGGCGCCGAGGTGACGAGTCGTCAGGGCGGCCTGGGAGCCGTCGCGCGCCGACTCGCCGACGCGTTCACCTGGCGGGAGACCCCGTGGGGCACCTTCGCCGACGCGTCCGAGTGGTGGCACGACCCCGAACTGCTCGCGATGCTCGGCCCCGGGCTCGGCGCCCTGCACGCCGACGCGCGGCCGACGCTGATCGTCGGCATCGAGACGCGCGGCCTCGTCCTGGGTCCGATCACCGCGCTGCATCTGGGCGTCGGCTTCGTGGAGATCCGCAAGGACCGACGGATCGTGGGCGAGCACCCGGGGCCCGCCGCCGATCCCATGCTGCGTGCCGCCACCCCGCCCGAATACCAGGACGGCGGCCTCACCCTCGTGGTCCCGGGTCGGCTGTTCCGCCCGGGCGACCGGGTGTTGCTCGTCGACGAGTGGATCGAGACCGGCGCACAGGCGAGCGCGGTGCGCCGCATGGTCACCGAGGCCGGCGCCGAATGGATCGGCGCCGCGGTGGTGGTGGACGCCTGCGCACCGCACGTGCGGGCCCGACTGGACGTGCGCGGTCTGCTCACCGAGGACGATCTGCCGGCGTGACCCCCCGGTCACCGGCGTCCGCGGCGGGACCCGACGGTCGGCCCGGTCAGGCCGCCGTCGTGGTCTCCTCCCGGTCGTGCCCCTGCTCCTGCTCCTGCTCGCGCAACAGCGCGGCGCGTTCGGTCTCGCCGAGACCCGCCCACACACCTCGGCGTTCCGGGACCGACATCGCGTGCTCGTGGCAGCGCCGCCGCACCGGGCAGGAGATGCAGACCTTCTTGGCGACCCGCTCGCGCGCCCGGCGCTCACCGGGTCGCTCCTGGTCGTCGCCGAAGAAGAGGCCGGCGTCCAGGCCCCTGCATGCCGCGTCCTCCTGCCACCCGTAACGCGGTGGTGTCGGTATGGCGATCCGTGTGGTCCCCATCGCCCCGTTCTCCTCCTGCTCGACGGTGCCAACGGTCAATGCGGGGCCCCCGTCCCGGCTGACCCTCTTGCTCCTACCGACGCATCGGATGAGAGACCGGTTTCCTCCCGCGGGGAATTCGGCTCCCGTTCGCGCAGGGTTGAGGGCGATCCCTCACTCCCTCGTTCGGAGCACCTCAACAACCAGGTCACAAGTGGGTCGTACACCTGCCCGATGACCGATGCGCCCCGGCGGCCCCGGTAGCGTGACCGGAGGCCGTCGGCGGTTGTCGGGGGTTCGCGGAACGTACGGGAGGAATCTGGTGGGCAGCAGGATGCGACGGTTGCCGTCGGCCGTGCCGTTGATGGTGTCGGTCGTCGTGGTCGCCGGGCTGACCTCGTGCAGCGGCGGAGAAGACAAGAAGGACACATCGGAGACGACGGGCAGGGACTTCCTGACCGCGTGGCAGAGCGGCGACCTGACCAAGGCGGCGTCCTTCACGGACAACCCCGCCACGGCCAAGCAGGGTCTCGACACCACGAGCAAGCAACTGGGGATCGTCAAGGCCGAGTACAAGCCCGGCACCTACACCAAGGGCAAGGACAACGCGCCGGCCACGCTCGCGTACAACGCGACGTTGACCCTCAAGGGGGTGGCGGACCCGGTCAAGATCGCGTCCACGGTCCCGATCGTCACCGCGAACGGCAAGACGACCGTGCACTGGACCCAGACCATCGTGCACCCGCAACTGGCGGACAGCGGGAAGATCAAGCGGGATCGTACGCTGCCCAAGCGCGGCGAGATCCTGGACCGCTCGGGCAAGTCGCTGGCCACCACGACGCCCGTGGTGGCGTTGTCCCTGTGGCCGGCCAAGATCACCAACCCGGACGCGCTGTACGCGGCGTTGTCGGACCCGATGTTCGACCTGGACATCCCCAAGCTCAAGGGCCGGGTCGCGGCGGCGGATCCGAACCAGTCGCTGCCCCTGGTGACGCTGCGCAGGGACAAGTGGGACGGCGGCGGCCAGGTCAAGCTGGCCGGTCTGGGCGGGATCCAGGTCAAGGAGGGGGCGACCCAATCCGGCGACGTGGCGAAGCAGATCGTCGGCACGGTCGCCTCGGGCGACAACGCCGACCTGCTCAAGAACGCCGACCCGAGCGCGTCGTCGGCGGACCAGGTGGGCGCGTCCGGTCTGCAGTACCGCTACGAGAAGAAGCTGGCCGGCGTCGCCGACCTGAAGATCACCATCGTGGACGCGGGCGGCGCGGAGAAGGCGACCCTGGTCGACGTCAAGGGCAAGCCCGCGGAGTCGCTGAAGACGACCCTCGACCCGGGCGTGCAGGACCAGGCCGAGAAGGCGCTCAAGTCGGTGACCGGCGGCAACAACGCCTCGATCGTGGTGCTCGACGCCAAGTCGGGCGGGATCCTGGCCGCCGCGAACACCCCGTCGAACGGTGACAATCGTGCCTTCACCGGGCGCTACCCACCGGGCTCGACCTTCAAGACCGTCTCCTCGGGCGCGCTGCTGCAGGCCGGCATCAAGCCGACCGACAAGGTGCCGTGTGAGAACACGCTGGTGGTCAACGGGCAGACGTTCAAGAACTACGACGGCCTCAAGCCGATGCCCGACGCGCTGTTCCAGGACGACTTCGCGCAGTCCTGCAACACGGCCTTCATCGGCAACCGCGGCAAGATCCAGAACGACACGCTGAACAAGCTGGCCGGCGACCAGTTCGGGATCGGCGCCAAGTGGGACGTCGGCACGGTCACCTTCGACGGCTCGGTGCCGACGGCGAACAGCGAGAACGACAAGGCCGCGTCGATGATCGGCCAGGGCCGGGTGCTGGCCAGCCCGCTGGTGATGGCCTCGGTCGCCGCGACGATCGCCTCCGGCAAGTTCAACCAGCCGGTGCTCGCGCCCGACGACGTGCCGGGTCGGGTGCCCTCGCATCCCCTGGACCCGTCGATCGCCGGCCAGCTCAAGGCGCTGATGCAGGGCGTCGTGGCGAACGGCTCGGGCAAGATTCTCCAGGGCATCCCGGGCACGGTGGGCGCCAAGACCGGTACCGCCGAGTTCGACGAGAAGGGCGAGACCCTGACCCACGGCTGGATGATCGCGTTCAAGGACGACGTCGCGGTCGCGGTGCTCGTGGAGAAGGGCAAGTCCGGTGGTTCGGCGGCGGGTCCGGTGGTGAAGGCCTTCTTCGGCTAGCCGAACTCCGACCGACGCGGGCCCTCCTCCCAAGGTCCATGCGGGCCCGTCTCCCGGGTCCCCCACACGACCGGTCGACGGAAGCGAAGCCCCGGCGCGCGATGCGCGCCGGGGCTTTTCGGTGCGTCGAGGCGCGCCCGGCACGCTCCTTGTGACACCGGGATGCACCTGGACACCGTCCGTGTCCGATGCGAGCGTGAGGAGTGACCGGCAATGACAACGGCGATCGTTTTCGCTCTCCGAAGGGAGTCGACGTCATGTCGAACAATGTCACCCTGGTGGCCCGGGTTCCGGTGCTGCCGTCCGCCGACGCCGAACGTCCGATCGAGCTGAGATTCGGCCCGCACACCGACGAGCACGGTCGGCCCACCGACGAGTGGACGGTGGAGCGACTGACTCCGGACCAGGCCGCGAACCTCGTCGAGGACCTGGCGGCGGTGCTCGGGCTGAGCGTGGTCGGTCCGGCCGAACTCCGGGTGGTCTCCTGACCGGACGCACTCCCCCATACGTCCCATCCGCGTGGCGCCCCCGTGCGCCGTACGGGTGGGACGCGTGCGTGGCGGCGACGCGTTTCGGGCCGGCGGATCGTTCCGGCGCCGCACAATGGCCGCGTGAGCAGCCAGACCGCAGCAGTACGGAATCCGGCCGTCGGCGGCGACTCGCCCACGCCGGCCACGGAACCGCTCGGCGTCCGCGAGCCGCCGTCGAGCCGGGTCGGCGGGCGCCGCAAGGAGGCCGATGCGCACCCGACCGGCCCCCGGGTGCGCATGGTCCTCCCGGACGGGCAGCACCTCGAGGTCACCCTCGTGAGTTGGCACCAGTACCGGGACGGCAGTTGGCGCGCCCGCGTGCGCTGGCCCGTCTGGGGGGCGTACGGCTTCGCCGCCGACGTGGAGACGCGGGCGTGGGCGATGGAGTCCTTCGTACCCGCGAGCGCGCTCGGCCCGCTCGACGGCGAGGACTACGGCACCGTCCGCCACGACCGCCCACGCATCCCGGTCCCCAAACAACCCTGACCGCCCCGCACCCCGCCGGCCCTCGCGCCGAAGCTCCGCCTTTCCGGACCGGGCCGGCGGCCCCCCACGCCCGCGCGGCGGCCCCCGCGCCCATCGGGCCGTCCTTGCACGGCCGGGCGGCCGGGGGGTCAACGGGGGCGGTACAGTTCATGGCTTCGGGTGACGAAACGGTGACAACGGCGCCCGGGGGGTCGCCGAAACAACGGGCAACGGGTACATGTGTCCTAAATCCTGTTGCTCCAGGGTTGCCGGCCACCGATGCTTGCGGCATGTTCGATCCGGTCATCACCTCGCATGACGCCCTCCTCGGCCTGCTTCGCAGCGGCCACGGACAGGGCGCCCGGCGGGCCCTCGTCGCCGACCGCGTCGCCGTGCTCGACGCGCTCGACGGTTGCGTGGTCCGCGATCCCCGTGCCGTTCCGGCCACCGAGTCCCGCTCGCTCTATTACGCGCGCCTGTACGCGGACCTCGACGCCGGCCTCGACGGCCTCGCCCGACATCTGTTGTGCGAGGAGGACTGGACCGACGAGGACGCGGACCGCACCGCGCTCCCGCTCGCCGTCCTCGGCACGCTCGCCCGCCTCGGCCGCACCGACGCGACCGAGTTGCTGCGCGCCTACGTCGAGGAGGGCCGCGACTGGCCGGAGGCGCTGGACCGGCTCGCCGCCATCGGACAGGACGCGGCGCTGACCGGCATGCTCGACGTCGTGCTGGAGCGCGGCGAGGACGACGAACTCTACGACTGCGTCAAGCGCTCCACCGGCATGCGCCCGTGGCGGATCTGGGCGGCCGAGGACGAGCGGGTGCGCGCCGTCGTCGAACAGGTCGACCTGGACTGGTGGCGTTGGGAGTTGACCCGCTCGGTGCGTACCGGCACACCGCCGACCGCGCCCGCGCAGACCGTCGACCAGGTGCTCGCCGAGGCCGCCGACGGCCCACGCCAGGCGCTCGCCTGCGGCCGACGGCTCGCCGCCGTCGCCGGGCCGGAGCACCGCGGCGCGATCCTGGCCGCCGCCTGGGCCGGACCCGACGGCGCCAGAGCCGCCGCGCTGCGCTACCTCGGCGAACAGGGCGACGGCGCGCTGCTCGACCTGGCCGAGGGCGCGCTCGCGCCCGACGCGCCCACCGGGGTGCGGCTCGCCGCCGCACACGCCATCGGCGGCCTGCGCACCCCCGCCGCGGTCGCCCGGGCCCGCACCTGGGCCGCTCGCGAGGACCTGCTCGGCGAGGTGGCCGTGCGGATACTGGCCGGCGCCGGGGAACCCGCCGACGGACCGATCCTGCTGCACGCGCTGCGCGCCAGGGTGGCCGCGGTGCCCCCGGCCGGCGCGGCGGACGCCGACCAGGCCGACCACTTCCGGCTGCGCGACCTCGTCACCGGCATAGGGCGCCTCGCCCTCGTCGACGCGCTCGACCTGATCCGCGACGTCTACCGCGACGCCGCCTCCGCCGGACTGCGCGCCTGCGCCGTGGAGACCCTCGCCCGGATAGAGCCCTCCTTCGCCGCCGAGACCGCCGTGGAAGCCCTCTGGGACTGCCAGGCCGACACCCGACTGATCGCCGCGCGCCACGTGGACGCGCGCCGCCCCGAGGCCGTGACGCGACTGCGCCGGCTCGCGGGCGACCCGGCCGAACACGCCGAGGTGCGCACCGCCGCCAAGGCCAGGCTGAGCGAGATGTGAGCGAGATGTAGCCGGCCCGCGGCCGACCCCGCCCCCGTTCGGCCCCATCCGGGGTGGGCGGGCGCCGAAGCTGTCGGCCGAACGTCCTAGGCTCTACTCCCATGACCGTTTCCGCCCCAGCCGTCCGGCCCGGGGAGCTGCCGCCGCCCGCCGGCCCGGCGCTGCCCCCGGGCGCGGCGCACCCCCGCTCCGGGGTGACCGAGGAGGGCCTGGCCCGCCGCCTCAAGGCCCTCGCCTGCACCGCGCCGTTGCACGACCTGGAGGCGCGCAAGGCCAACCTGGCGGGCGAGTACACCGTCTACGCGATGGCCGAACTCGGCCTCGCCGCGATCGACCTGGTCACGGTCACGATGGACTTCGACACCGGCGCCGACCACGACGAGATCGTGAGCCGGCTGCGCCCGCGCGTGGCCGCCCAGGCCCCCGGGCGCGACCCGGCCGAATACGAGCGCGTCGCCCGCTGGGTCCTGGAGAACCTGATCAACGTCGGCAGCGTCGACCGGGGCTTTCGCGCCGTCTACGGCATGTGGACCCGTGAGGGTGAATACATCCGGCGCGACTACGACTTCAAACTCCTCGAAGAGGTCCCCGGCCCCGACGGGCACATCTTCCTGCGCGCCACCGACGAGGCGATCAACGTCCTGGTCGGCGCCCTCGACACCGACGTGACCAGCGCGCAGATCGCCGCCGACGTCAAACTCGACCACCTGATCCGGCGAGGCCGGCTCGCCGAGGCCAGGTTCGCCGCCGAGCAGGCCCGCTACCGCACCGTGCAGTACGCCGAATCGCTGCGCCGCGCGCTGGACGCGACCCGGCGCAACGTGCGCGCCGTCGACTGGCTCCAGGCCGTGCCGGACCTGATCGACGAGGCGTTCGACCACGTCGCGGACCGCTACCGGCACGAGAACGCGATCCTGATCAACATCCGCCGGGCCCGGGACGAGGCCGAGGAGAGCGAGCGCAAGCGCGGCGCGGCCGAGCTGGTCGACATCGTGCAGGACTGCATCCGCCGGCACACCCAGTTGCAGACCCGGCTGATGGAGGCCGGACCGCTGTTCCGGGCCGAGCAGGACCGGCAGGCGTTCGCCGCGCCGAGCACCCGCACCGGGCTCGACCTGTACGGGCAACTGCTGCGCCCGCTCCTGGAGTTGCCCGTCGGCGACGCGCGCCGGGTGACCGACCGGTTCTTCGCCGCCGGCACCGGCCCGCGCACCCCCGTCGCGGTGCGCCTGCACGATCTGACCGAGATGTTGCTCACCCCGCCCGCGCCGCGCGACCACCTCGGCGCCGAACTGCCCGAGCCCGACGTGTCGCTCACCCCCGACGACAGCCGGTACAGCGAGCGTCAGCACGACGCGGCGGCGCTGCTCCTGGACATCCCGCCGGAGGCCCCGCGCCGGTTGTCCGGGCTGCTCGCCGAGGCCCGCGAGGCCGATCCCGACCTCGGCTACCTGGTCGCGCTGCTCGCGTTCCACGCGGCCTCGCCGCCGGTGGGCACCGCGCTGCGCCAGGGCGATCGCACCCTGCTCGTGGCCGTCGACGACGGCACCGAACTCGACGACCCCGAGGTCGGCGGCGCCGACCTGATCATCGGCACGGCGGTTCTGACCGGCGCGCGACCCGAGCCGGAAGGGCCCACCCCCGGATGACCCACGACACGGCGGCCGACGCCGCCCCGATCACCTCCGCCGACGTCGGCGACGCGGCCCGCCTGGTCGCCTTCGGCCTCCAGCCCAAACTGCTGCCGGCGCGCGACGCGGAATACGCCGACCTGATCCGCCGACACCGCGAGGATCCGCGCTTCGCGGCGCTCGCCGCGGCCGTCGCGGCGGGTCTGGGCCTGGTCGTCCTGGAGGTGTCGTCGCGCGCCGGGATGGCAGTGACCGCCGGTGAGGACTCGGTGTTCGCGGTCCGGATGGGCGACTACGCGCGCCGGGCCGGTACCGAGTCGGCCGACCGCTTCCTGCACGGCCTGGCCCACCTGGCGGTGGCCGCGATGGCCTTCCCCCGCCCGGAAGACCTGGCCGACGACGCCTACGTGGGCCGGCTCAGCGTGCACGGTGTGGACGCCTTCGTCCGCCAGGCCTGCCGGCGCCTGGAGGAACGCGCCGAACTGCGCGGCGAGACCAGCGACCCCGAGGTGGACGGGCCGAGCCTGGAGGCGGCCTGGCGGGTCTACGCCAGACGCAGCGCCACCGGCGCGACCAAGGACGCCCGCCGGCTCGCCGCCTCCACCGTGGGCATCGTGGCCAAGGCGGTGGCGTTCCTGGTCGACTCCGGCTTCCTGCAGCGGGTCTCCGACGACGGCGGCGGCACCTACCGCACCACGGCGCGCTACCAGCTCCAGGTTCGCGACACGGCCGGCTCGGCGGCGATGTCGGAGCTGCTGGAGCTGGGCGTGGTGGCGGTCACCGACGGCAGCCCGAGCCTGCTGGCCGCCGCGGTCGACGGCGAACTGGTGCCGGGGGCCGGGTTGCCCTTCCACGGCGTCTGACCGCGTGCCGGGGCGGCGGCGAGCGGCGCGGCCCGGGTCCCGATCGTCCGCGCGTGCCGCGCCGGGCGCCTCGCGCCGCCCGCCCGCCCGCCCGTTCGTCCGCCCGCCCGCGCGTTGTTCGGGTGGCGCGCGACGCGTTCGGCCCCGTTTGTTCGACCTGTTCCGTCCTGTGCTTCGACCAGAGAGATTTGACCGCCGATGTACGAGCTGTCCCGGGTCCGCCTGTTCTCCATCGGGCCCGCCGGTGCGCGTTACGCCGACACCGTGCTCGACCTGCGCGGGGTGGGTGCGCCCGTGCCCGACCCGGCGCCCAGGCAGGCACAGTTGTTCGAGGGCGAGCCGGTCGGGCCGCCGCGCCGACCCGCGCCTGCGGGTGTGTTGTTCCTGGAGAACGGCGGCGGCAAGTCGGTCCTGCTCAAGCTGATCTTCTCGGTGATGTTGCCCGGACACCGCAACACCCTCGGCGGGGCCAGCTCGGGTGTGCTGCGCAAGTTCCTGCTCGCCGACGACTGCGGGCACGTCGCGCTCGAATGGCAGCACGTGCTCACCGGCGAGACGGTCGTGGTCGGCAAGGTCAGCGAGTGGCGCGGCCGACAGGTCTCCTCCGACCCGCGCAAGTTCGCGGAGAGCTGGTACTCCTTCCGACCCGGGCCCGGGCTCACCCTGGACGGGCTGCCGGTGCAGGTCGGCGGGCGGCGGCGGACCATGCGCGGCTTCCGCGACGCGATGACCGAGCTGCACAAGGTCTACCCGGACGTGGACGTGGTCTGGGAGGAGATCCACGACCGCTGGATCGAGCACCTGAACCTGTTGGGCCTGGACCCGGAACTGTTCCGCTACCAGCGCGAGATGAACGCCGACGAGGGCGAGGCGGCGGGCCTGTTCGCGGTCAAGAACGACGCGGACTTCGTCGACCTGCTCCTTCGCGCGGTCTCCGACCCGGCCGACACCGACGGACTCGCCGACCTGGTCGACGGGTTCGCGGTCAAGCTCGCCCAGCGCGCCGAACTGACCGCCGAGCGGGACTTCGTCGAGGGCGCGGTGGAACTCCTGGACGCGGTCGGCGAGGCCGCCTCGCGGCGCACCCGGGTACGCGCGGTGCACCGCAACGCCGAGGACGCCGCGCGCGGCCTCGGCCGCGAACTGGGCGCCCGGGCCGAACGGGAGCGCGAGCGGGCGGCCGAACTGGCCCGACGGGTGGCCGACTCCGCCGCGGCCGTGGACGCCGCCGAGCGGGCCCGGGCACACGCCGCGCTCGTCACCGCCGAGATCACCCACCGGCACGCGGGCATGCGGCTGACCGCCGCGGAGAAGGACGCCGCCCGGATCAAGCGCGAACTCGGCGACGCGCGCGGGCTGCACGCGGCCTGGCTGGCCACCGAGGCGGTGTTGCGGCACCGGGCCGCGGTGGACCGGGCCGAGCGGGTGGACGTGGCGATCCGGGCCGCCGAGCGGGACGCCGCACCGGCCCTCGCCGCCCGTCAGGACGCCGCCTCGGCGCTGGTACGCGCGCTGCACGCGGCCGCCGCCGGGGCGGAGGGCCGGGCGGACACCGAGGAGCGGCGCGCGGCCGAACTCCAGGAGCGGGGCGAGCGGGCGCAGCGGGCCGCCACCACCGCCGCCACCGAGGCGCAGCGCACCCGCAGCGAGGCGGCGCATCTGCGCGGCCGTCTCGTGGAGGTGGGCGCCGAACTCGATCTCGCGGTCGAGGCGGGCTGGATCGACGACGACGGCGACCCGGCCGAGTCCGCAGCGCGCGCCTCGGACGAGGAGCAGACCGCCTCCGCCGCGTGGACCGAGGCCCGGGCGGCGGCCGAACAGGCGGCGGCGCGGGTGCGCGAGGCCGAATCCGCGCGCGGCCGGGCCGAGTTGGCCGCGGCCCGGGCGGCGGACCGGCTGGGCGTGGCCGAGGCCGACCTGACCGCCGTGCACGAGAACGCGACGGCGCTGGCCGCCGAGCCGAGGGTGCGAGAACTGCTGGGCCCCGACGCCGAAACGGCGATCGGCGAGCAGGCCGCGCGCACCTTCGACCGGGCCGCCGACGTGCTGCGCGAACTGCTCGCCGAGGCGGTCGGCGACGGCGAGCGCACCCTGTTCCACCTGCGCACCGGCGCCGCCGACGACTCGCGGATCCTGGCCGCGCTGGGCGACGGCGGCCTGCTGCCCGCCGGCCCCGACGTGCTGGCCGCGGTCGAACTCCTGGGCGAGCACGGCATTCCGGCCCTGCCGGGTTGGCGCTACCTGGCCCAGTCGGTGCCCGCCGAGCGGCACGCCGCGGTGCTCGCGGCCCGCCCGCAGCTGGTCGACGGCGTGATCGTCACCATGCACAACGCGATGGACCGGGCCCGGGACGTGCTGGCCGAGGCCGCGCTGCTGCCGCGCTCGGCGGTGGCGGTGGGCACCCCGCAGGCGCTGTTGGAGCCGGGCGAGGAGCGGGCGGACACGTTCCTGGTGCCGCCGAACCCGGCGATGCACGACGAGCGGGCCGCCGACACCGAGCGGGACGCGCTGCGCCGGCGGGCGGGCGAGCGGCAGGAGGCGATCCGCGAGCGGGCCGCGCGCCTGGAGGCCGATCGGGCGCTGGCCGGACGCCTCGCGACGTGGCGGGCGGCGTGCCCGGCGGGCCGGCTCGACGAACTGTTCGAGGCGGTCGCCGACGCGCGGGTCGAGCTGGCCGCCGCGCAGGCCGCGGGGGAGGCCGCCGAGATCGCCGCGGTGACCGCGGAGCAGGACCGGGCGCAGGCGGTGGATCGGCGCGATCGGCGGATGGACGCCGCGCAGACCGCGCGCCGCCGCGCCGACGCGCTGGCCGGGCTCGCCTTCCGGCTGCGCGAGCGGGCCGGGTGGGCGCGCCGGATCCGCGAGCTGGAGCAGGAGACCACCGAACACGAGGCCGGCGCCGAGGCGGACCGGCTGCTGGCCCGCACCGCCGACGAGGACCGCCGGCAGGCGCAGCGCTCGGCCGACGACGCGCGCCGCACCGCCCGCGCGCTGCGCGAGGAACGCGCCGAGATCACCGGCGCGTCCGAGGAACAGGTCGCCGACGAGGCGGCCGACGAGGCCGCCGCGCGGGCGTCGTTGCCCGCGCTGCGCGAGGCGTACCGCACCGCCCGCGCGCTGTACGAGAAGGTGGGCGTGGGCGCCGACCTGCGGGCCGAGCAGGCCCGCGCGGAGAGCGAGGAGTCGGCCGCGCAGGGCACCCTGGACCGGCTCACCGCCAAGGTGCGCCGACAGGCGGCCGAACTCCTCGACGGATTCGACGGCTCCGACGGCCCCTCGCGTCTGGCCGCCGCCGGTCGCGCCGAGGACCACGTACGCACCCTGGAGGGGCGCGCCGACGCGGCCAGCGAACTGCTCGGGCGACTGCGCGGCGAGGTGGAGCGGCACGCGCCCGCCGAAGGCCACGAGCATCACCTGGACCTGCCCGAGGAGCAGCGGCCCCGCGACGGCGCACACGCGCACGAGTTGTTGCGGGCCGCCGGTGCCGAACACGCGACGCGGACCGAGGAGGTCGCGTCGGCCCGCGAGACGCACGGGCGCCTGGTGCGCGAGCACACCGACGCGGAGCACGCGGCCGGAGCGTTCGGCGAGGTGGCGGGCTCCCTCACGGACACGCTGCCGGCGGTGCCGGTGGACCCGGAGCAGCCGACCGCGACGCCGTTCGCGGGTCCGGTCGCCGACGCGCGGGACGCGGCGACCACGTGCCGGCGCGCGCTGCGGGCCGCGGCGGCCGACCTGTCCGCCGCCGAGGCCCAGGTCCGCGAGCGCACCGAGACGCTGGTGCGGCACGCGGGCGCGACCCGGTTCGAGCAGGTCCGGATGCCCGCTCGGCAGCAGATCCGGGAACTGCCGCCGGCCGCGCTCGCCGAGCACGCGCCCGCCTGGTCGGCGGCGTTCGCGCCGCGCCTGCGGGTGCTCACCGACGAGCTGCGCCAGATCGAACGCAACCGGGACAGCATCGTGGACCGGATGCGTGGGATGGTCGAGGCCGCGCTGACCACGCTGCGCGCCGCGCAGCGGTTGTCCCGGCTGCCGGAGGAGCTGGGCGAGTGGTCCGGGCAGGAGTTCCTGCGGATCCGCTTCGACGAGCCGGACGCGGCGGCCCTGGTCGAGGCGCTGGGCGAGGTGGTCGACGAGGCGACCCGGACGATTCGGCGCGGTCGCGACGGCACGGTCGGCGGGGTGCGGCGGGACGGGATGACGCTGCTGCTGCGCGGGGTGCACGCGGCGCTTCGCCCGCGCGGGGTGCGGGTGGAGATCCTGAAGCCGGACTCGGTGTTGCGGGCCGAACGGGTGCCGGTGGGGCAGATGGGCGACGTGTTCTCCGGCGGCCAGCTGCTGACCGCCGCGATCGCGCTCTACTGCACGATGGCGGCGCTGCGCAGCAACGACCGCGGCCGGGCCCGGCACCGGCACGCCGGGACGTTGTTCCTGGACAACCCGATCGGGCGGGCCAACGCGTCGTATCTGCTGGAGCTCCAGCGCGCGGTGGCGGATGCGCTCGGGGTGCAACTGGTGTACACCACGGGGCTGTTCGACACCACGGCGCTGGCCGAGTTCCCGCTGGTGGTGCGGCTGCGCAACGACGCCGACCTGCGGGCGGGGCTGAAGTACATCTCGGTCGAGGAGCACCTGCGGCCCGGGCTGCCGGTGCCGCAGGAGCCGGACGCGCCGCAGATCGTCGGCGAGATCCACGCGACCCGGGTGTTCCGCAAGCCGGTGGAGCAGATGGAGGCGGTGGAGCCGGTCGGGGCGGTGGAGGTGGCGGAGCCGATCGGCTGAGGCCGATCAGGCCGACGGGCCCGGGTCGGCGGGGAACGGCGCGTACACCGCGTCGGTGCGATCGCGTCGACCCGTGCGCAACCCCTCGGGCACCGGCCACTGCCCGGCCGCGTCGTCGACCCGGACCCACTCGGTGGTGGCCACCCGGCGGGCGATCCGCCACACGCCGTCGCGCCGGGCGAAGTCGTCGATGTAGCGGAAGCCGGTGGTCAGGTTGCCCCGCGGCGCCGGGTCGGCGCTGCGGTGGAAGGCGATCCCGTAGGTCTCCGAACGGGCGAGATCGGGCGTGTCGTCGCGGAAGTCCACCAGATGGTTGCCCATCAGATGCATGGTCGAGGTGTATCGGGGGAGCAATCGCCCGATCCACGCGAGGTATTCGTCCACCGTCCCGGTGAAGGCGCCGTGTTCGTCGGTGGCGTCGGGGTGGTAGCACGCGCGGACGGCGTCGAGGTCCATCCGGTCGATGCCCCGGCAGTACCGCGACACCACGTCGCGGATCGCCTGACGGTCGATGAGTCTGCGCAGCTCCACGTCCCCGCCGAAGTCGTCCATGACGCACGACACTACGGTCGGGAGGCATACATCTCCTCGGCCGGGGGACAGCGAACACCTCCGGGCAGCGACGACGCGGCGACGACAAGGGTGATCGGATGGAACCGGCTCTGCGCGAACACGCGGGCGCCGTACGGGAGCTGGCCTCGCGCCTGCTCGACGCGATGCTGAGCGACGCCGGCGTGCGGGCGGCCGGTGGCGACGTGGTGTGCTCGCCGACCGGCCTGTGGCTGGCGCTCGCGGTGCCGGCCGTCGGCGCGGACGGGGACACCGCCGAGGAGTTGGCCGACGTGGTCGGTCTCGCCTGGCCCGAGGCGGCGCCCGCGGTGGACGCGGTGGCGCGGGAGCTGGCCGGGATCGAGGCGCTCGCGGTGGCCACCGGGGTGTGGAGCGCGGCGCCGCTGCGGGCGGAGTTCCGGGCCGCGCTGGCGGAGGTCGAATTCGGGTCGCCGGTGGATCCGGCCGCGCTGGACCGATGGGTGGCGCGGGCCACGGATGGGCTGATCGAGCGGATACCCGTGCGGATCCTCGAGGCGACGCGGCTGCTCGTGGTCGGCGCGCTCGCGCTGCGCGCCCGCTGGCGGGACGGGTTCGATCCCGCGCGCACGCGCGATCGGCCGTTCCACGCCGCCGACGGCACCCGGGCGGCGGTCCCGATGATGCACCGGGAGGTGCCCGCCGCCGACGTGTGGACCATCGACGGCCGTGACGGCGAGGTCACCGTGGTGGAACTGCCGTGCGCGGGGGAGCGGCCCGCTCGGGTGCGCTTCGCGCTCGGCCCGCCGCAGGCCCCGCCCGCGTCGGCGATCACGGCCGGGTGGGCGCCGCGCGAGACGGGGAAGCCGTACGAGGGCGCGGCGGTGGAGGTGGCCGTGCCGCGCTTCGAGCTGCGCACCCGGCTCGACGTGGTGCCCCGACTGCGGGCGCTGGGCGTGACGGCGCCGCTGGGCGACGCCGCGGACTTTCGCTGGGCGTGCGACGAGCCGGTGCGGATCGACGCGATGGTCCAGGAGTCGCTGCTGCGGGTCACCGAGGAGGGCGTGGAGGCGGCGGCGGTGAGCGCCGTCACGCTCACCCCCGTGAGCTGGACGCCCAAGCCGCGCTCGGTGTGCTTCGACCGACCGTTCGCGTGTGTGGTGACGGATCCCACCGGCTACGTGCCGCTGTTCGCGGGCTACCAGGCCACGGCGCCCCGGGAGGCGGCGGCGCCGACCTCCCGGTAGCGGGGGTCGGGCACACCCGCGTAGACCACGGTCATGGTCAGCCGGACCGGCTCGGCGCGGGTGTTGCGGTATACGTGCGGCCGATCGCCGCGCATCCGCAGCGCGTCGCCGGGGCCGACGGTGAACGTCGCGCCGCCCACCTCGACGGTCACCGTGCCCTCGTGCACGTGCAAAAGCTCGCGCGTACCGGTCGGGTGCGCGTCGGCGGACACCTCGTCGTGTGCCGCCAGGCGCAGTTCCCACAGCTCGGTGAACGGCGCGGTGGTGTCGTTGATCAGCAGGCGGAACACGCTCTCCCGGCCGCCGGGGCGGGTCGGCGCGTCGTCGCGGCGGGCCACGTGGCCCAGTTCCTCGGGCGGCTCGACCAGCCGCCCGATCGGGATGCCGAGGGTGGCCGAGATCCGGGCCAGGGTGGCGATGCTCGGGTTGGTCCGGCAGGTCTCGATCTGCTGGAGCATGTTGCGGCTCACCCCGGAGCGGCCGGCGAGTTCGTCCAGCCGCCAGCCCCGGGCCTGCCGCGCGGCGCGCAGATTGGCGGCGAGGGTGTAGCCGACGGCTTCGGCGGGATCGGTCATGGCGCGATTGTGTCCTCGGGTCCAAAATACTGTGTCCATGACACAGAATAGTGTGCCCGGACATGAAGTCGGGCAGGGCACGACCGACGTCGAGGTCGCGGGGGGCGGCGCCGACGTCCGGGTTCGGCGTCCGGTTCGGCGGTTGCTCGCGGTGGGGCTGGTCGACTACCTGGGCGTGGGGTTGTTCGTCGCGTTCTCCGCCGTCTACTTCACCCGGATCGTCGGCCTGTCCACCGGCGGCGTGGGCCTGGGTCTCGGGCTGGCCGGACTGATCGCGCTCGGTACGGCGGTGCCGATCGGCCGGCTCGCCGACCTCGTGGGGGTACGCAACACCCTGGTCGCCCTGCACCTGGCCCGCGCGGCCGGCACCGCCGGCTACGCGGTCGTCGGCGAGTGGTGGGGCTTCCTCGCCGCGGTCGCCGTGGTCACCACGGCCGACCAGAGCGTGTCCGCGCTCACCCAGGCGTTCGTGGCCGAACTCGCCGACGGCGCCGACCGGGTGCGCACCCTGGCCGCCTACCGCACGGTGGCCAACCTCGGGATCAGCCTCGGTGCCCCGCTCGGCGGCCTGACCATCGGCCTGGACGACGCGGCGGCGTTTCGCGCGGTCGTGCTCGTGGGCGCCGCCGCGTTCGTCCTGGTGGCCGCACTGCTCGCGACCATTCCGGCGCCGCCGGCCCGGGGCGCGGTGACGCGGGTGTCCGGGTGGGGCGCGCTACGCGATCGGCGGGTGTGGGGGTTGGCCTCGATCGACACGCTGCTCCAACTGTGGCTGCCGGTGCTCAATCTGGGCATCCCGCTGTGGCTGACCACCCGCGGCGGGTTGTCCGCGTCCTGGCTGGGCGCGCTGTACGCGGTCAACACCGTCTTCGGCGTGGTGTGCCAGATGCCGGCCGCCCGGCTCGCGATGTCGGTCCGCGCCGCGCGGCGCTGCCAGGTGGCGGCCGGCGCGCTGCTCGCGGCGGCGTGCGTGCTGCTGTGGTCGGCCGAACGAGCCCCCGCCGCCGTGGTGTTCCCGATCGGCGTGCTGCTGCTGTCCTGCGGCGAGGTGATCGCGGTGTCGGCCGCCTGGACGTTGTCCTACGCCGTCGCGCCGGACGACCGCCGGGCCGAATACCTGGCCGCGTTCGGCATGGGCCGCTCGGTCGGGCGCAACGTGCTCGGCCCGATCCTGATCACCGGACTGCTCCAGGCGGTGGGCGGCGTCGGATGGGGTGTAATGGCGGCCCTGTTCGCGAGCGCGGGCGTCGGCACGCTGTTCGTCCGCCTCCCGCCCGACCGCCCGGCCGCCGACGCGCGCGAAGCCTGAGCGGCGCGTCGTGCGCACGCCCGCGCTGTGGTAGTCCTGATCGACCACCACGACCGTCTTCGGGAGTACGCGGAGGAGCACGCATGGATCAGGCCCGCTTCGGGATCACCGTTCCGCTCGACGCCCCGCTCACCGAACACCCCCGCCTGATCCGCGAGTTGCGGAGGGCCGGCTACACCGACGTCTGGTCGGCCGAGGTGGACGGCTCGGACGGCTTCACCCCGCTCGCCGTGGCGGCCCTCGCCGACCCGGACGTGCGCCTGGGCACCGCGATCGTCTCGCCGTACACGCGCGGCCCGGCCACTCTGGCGATGAGCGCGGCGGCGCTCGCCGAGGTGGCCCCCGGCCGCTTCCACCTGGGCCTGGGCGCCGGCTCCGCGCCGATCGTCGAGGGCTGGAACGGGGCCGAGTTCGACCGGCCCTACCAGCGGGTGCGGGACACCGTACGGTTCCTGCGCGCGGCGTTCGCGGGGGAGAAGGTCACCGAGGAGTACGAGACCTTCGCGGTGCGCGGCTTCCGGCTGTCCCGGCCGCCGCACAGCCCACCGCCGATCCTGGTCGCCGCGCTGCGCCCGGGCATGTTGCGGCTCGCCGGCCGGGAGGCCGACGGCGCGATCCTGAACTGGCTCTCCGCGAAGGACGTCGAGCGTGTGGCGCCGTACGTGCGCGAGGGCGGCCCGGACAAGGAGATCGTCGCGCGGATCTTCGTCGTGCCGACAGGGGACCGGGACACCGCGCGGGCGATCGGCCGACGGATGATCACCGCCTACCTCACCGTCCCGGTCTACGCCGACTTCCACCGATGGCTCGGGCGCGAGGAGCAGTTGGCGCCGATGTGGGAGGCGTGGGCCGAGGGCGACCGCAAGCGCGCCCTCGACCTGGTGCCGGACACGGTGCTCGACGACCTGATCGTGCACGGCGAACCGGCCGAGTGCCGGGCGCGGATCGCCCGCTACGTCGCGGCGGGCGTCACCGTCCCGGTCCTGGCCGTCATCGACCCTCGCCCCGGCGCCGACCCGATCGAGGCGGCACTGGCCCTGGCCCCGACGGCCGGCTGAGTGCCGGCCCGCCGATCACAGCCCGAGCACCCGCAGGGCGTTGGTCCGCAGGAACTTCGGCCACACCTCGTCCTTGAAGCCGACCCCGGGCAACTCGGCGAAGATCCGCTCCAGGGTCAGCCCGTACGGGAAGTAGCCCGCGTACATGACCTTGTCCGCCCCGCGCGTGTTCGCGTAGTCGACGATCGCGCGCGGGTAGTGCTTGGGCGCGAACGCCGACGAGGACCAGTGCAGGCCCGGCCACTTGAGCATCAGCTTGACCGCCGCATCGCACCACGGCTCGCCGCCGTGGCGCAGCACGACGGTCAGTTCGGGGAAGTCGTAGCAGACCCGGTCGAAGCGCATCACCTCCTGCGCGGCGGCCGGCACCCGGGGCCCGGGGATGCCCGCGTTCACGAACACCGGCAGGCCCAGCTCCACACAGGTCGCGTAGAGCGGATACGCCAGCCGGTCGTCGATCGGCACCGGAGGTGTGCAGCCGCACGGGAAGAAGGTCGCGGCCAGGACGCCCGCCTCCTCGCGTGCCCGGCGCAACCCGCGCACGCCCGCCATCACCTCGGTCGGATCCACCTGGAAGCTGCCGAGCAGCCGATCCGGGTGCCGGCGCACCGCGTCGAGCGTGTCCGGGTCCTCGAACGAGACCGGGATCAGCGCCTTCTCCACGCCGAACCGGTCCATCTCGCGCAGCAGATCCTCGGCCGAGGAATCGGTGCGCTCCAGCTCGGGCAGGTCCTTGAACATGTAGCCGGCCGGGTGGGTCATCCCGGTCCGGCTGTCCTCGTCCCGCAGGGTGCCCGCCATCGCGGTCGCCCACCAGCGCCGGTCCCGATTCGGCAGACCCATCAGCAGGTCGACCACGCCGATGCCGTCCGGAATACCCATGCACACCTCCGTACAACGGAAACGACCCCGGAGCCGGCCCGGGCCGTGGCGCGGCCGGGACTCCGGGATCGTTTCGGTGACTTGTCGCTCTGTCGCCGCGCGGACCCTAGCGGGTGAGCACGATCGACGAACCGTGCCCGAACAGGCCCTGGTTGGCGGTGATCCCCACCCGCGCGCCCGCCACCTGGCGAGCGCCGGCCTCGCCGCGCAGCTGCCAGGTCAACTCGCAGACCTGGGCGATGGCCTGCGCGGGCACCGCCTCGCCGAACGAGGCCAGGCCGCCGGAGGCGTTGACCGGGATCCGGCCGCCGATCTCCGTCGCGCCGTCGCGCAGCAGCTTCTCCGCCTCGCCGCGCGCACAGATGCCCAGGTCCTCGATCCAGTCCAACTCCAGGGCGGTGGACAGGTCGTAGACCTCGGCCAGGCTCAGGTCCTCGGGCCCGATGCCGGCCTCCTCGTACGCGGCGTGCGCGAGCGAGGCGCGGAAGGACAACTCCTGCGGGGCGACCGCCGCCGACGAGTCGGTCGCGATGTCGGGCAGCTCGATCAGCGCGCTCGGGAAGGTCGGGGTGACCGTGGAGACCGCCGAGACGCGCACCGGATCGGTGGTGTGCCGGGCGGCGAACTCCTTGCTGCACAGCACCACGGCCGCCGCGCCGTCGGAGGTGGCGCAGATGTCCATCAGCCGCAGCGGGTCGCACACGATCGGCGAGGCGGCCACGTCCTCGGCGGTGAACGCCTTGCGGTAGCGCGCGTTCGGGTTGCCCAGGCCGTTGCGCGCGTTCTTGACCTTGACCCGGGCGAAGTCCTCGACCGAGGCGCCGTACAGGTCGATCCGACGCCGGGCGTACATCCCGAAGTAGGCCGGGTTGGTGGCGCCGAGCAGGTGGAAGCGCACCCAGTCGGGGTCGTCGGGACGGTCCCCGCCGACCGGCGCGAAGAAGCCCTTGGGGGCCGCGTCGGCGCCGACCACGAGGGCCACGTCGCACAGGCCGGCGAGGATCTGCGCGCGAGCGCTCGCGATGGCGTGCGAGCCGGAGGCACAGGCCGCGTACGAGCTGGAGATGCGCGCACCGGTCCAGCCCAGCGCCTGGGCGAAGGTGGCGCCGGCGACGAAGCCCGGGTAGCCGTTGCGGATGGTGTCCGCGCCCGCCACGAACTGGATGTCCTGCCACGCCAGTCCGGCGTCCTTCAGCGCGTCCTGGGCGGCCTTGACGCCGTACTCGACGAAGTTGCGGCCCCACTTGCCCCACGGGTGCATGCCCGCGCCCAGGACGACGATCTCGCGGTCGTTGCTCATGCCCGAACCTCCACCGGCCGTACGTTCCACGTGGTGTGCACGTACTCGTCGTCCTCGTACAGCACGCCGGGCACGATCTCCACCGGGTCGCCGACCTTCAGGTCGTCCACGCCCACTCCGGGCGCGCCCTGGCCGAGCACGATCAGGCCCTCGGCCTCCAGGCGCACCGCGACGATGGTGTACGGCTGCCATTCGACGTCCGGATCGGACACGAACGGCGCCGGCGGGCGGTAGCCGGCGTTCGTGTAGGACCACACGGTGCCGCGCTTGGACAGCGGTATCTCGGCGAACTCGGTGCCGGAGCACGCCGGGTTGCCGCAGAACGTCTCCCGGCGCGGGAAGAACACGGTCCCACAGGCGGTACACCGGGTGCCGAGGAGGGAGAAATCCTCCCCGGACGTGGTGAACCAACCGGGGACCACGGGCTTGTGGTCCTTCGTCACGGGGCCCTCCAACTCGTCTGGCCGTCTCGTCCGATGTGTGTACGGACCACAGTCTGACGGATCGTCAGTTCCGCGCGCCAACCCGACCGGGGGTATTTACGGTCACACCCGCCGGCGTGCCGGGGCCGGTATCGGGTGTCCCATCAGGCCCGACGCCCGCCACAGCCGCAGGCCCGGCCCGCCGAGCAGGCCCTGCTCGTCGTAGAAGGCGATCAGCCGCCGCGACCAGTGGGCGAGCGTGTCCAGCCGGTGCGGATTGGCCCGCGCGGTGCGATACGCCTCGGCCGGATCCAGACCCACCGCCTCGTACACCCCGGGGTGCACCAGACGGGTGGCGATGATGTGCGCGGCCCGGGCCAGCGCGAGCCGGGTGATCGCCCGCTCCGCCCGGGACAGGTGCGGCGCGCCCCGAACCACCTCGTCGCGCGCGTAGCGCACGTGCCGGGCCTCCTCGACCACGTGGATCCGGGCGGTTCGCCGGGTGATCGGCTGCAGCGACTCGTCGGCCATCATCTCGCGCTGCATCGTGTCCAGGACCTCCTCGGCGATCAGCGCCATCGCGAAGGCCTGCACGCCCGAGCCGAACGTCTTCATCGCCCGCGCCGCCATGTGCGCGTACGGGCCGGGTCCGTACTCCGGGCACTCCAGCTTGTCGATCAATCGGCCGAACATGGTCGAGTGCCGGCACTCCTCGGCGATCTCCATGAACGCGTACTGCACGTGTCGCGAGGTCAGCGGCCGGTCGTAGACGTGCCGGATGAGCAGTTGCATCAGCACGACTTCGAACCAGATGCCGACACCGGCCATCGAGGCGACCTCGTGCCGGGACAGGTCGACGCGCTGCCGCTCGCTCATCCGCTCCCACAGCGGCGTGCCGTACAAAGTGACCCGATGCGCGGGCAGGAAGTAGGCGCCGTCGACCAGTGGGGCGTCCCAGTCGACGTCGGTGATCGGGTCGAACGCGTGCGCGTGGGACGCGGCCAGCAGCCGTTGCGCGACACGTTCGCGGTCGGTGCCGCGGTCGCTGACGGTGGGGTGTGGGGTGGGCATGCGGGGCCTCCTTCGCCGGATGTGCCGCCGGACTTGTTTCCCGTCGGTAACATCCCGCGTTCGCTCCGCCGCGTCCAGAGTCCGCACGAAGATCCTTTCCGACTCGCCCGGGGGATGCGCGCACGGGCGCGAGATGGCAGGGTCGGGGGGCATACCGCGTGGAGGGGGCAACAAAGATGACGGAATCGAGCGAGCGGGCCGAGTTGCTGTGGCAACCGTCGGCCGAGCGGGTCGCCGCCGCGGCGATCACCCGCTATCGCGCGTGGCTCGCCGCCGAACGCGGCGTCCACGCCGAGGACTACGCCCGATTGTGGGAATGGTCGACCACCGAACCCGAGGCGTTCTGGGCCTCGCTGTGCGACTGGTTCGACCTCGACCTGGGCGATCGTGAGGTGGTGCTGGCGGACCGGACCATGCCCGGTGCCCGCTGGTTCCCGAACGCCCGGCTGAACTACGCCCGGCAGGCGCTGCGGCACACCGAGGACGGCGACCCGGAGCGCCCCGCGATCGTCCACCTGGACGAGGAGTTGACCCCGCGCGAGATCTCCTGGGCCGAGTTGCGCCGCCAGGTGGCCTCCTGTGCGGCCACCCTGCGCGAGTTGGGCGTGCGCCCCGGCGACCGGGTCGCGGCCTACGTGCCGAACACCCCGCACGCGGTGGTCGGGCTGCTCGCCTGCGCCTCGATCGGCGCGGTGTGGTCGGCCTGCGCGCCCGACTTCGGCGCGCGCAGCGTGCTCGACCGGTTCCAGCAGATCGAGCCGGTGGTGCTGCTCGCGGTGGACGGCTACCGCTACGGCGGCAAGGAGGTCCGCCGCGCCGACGTGGTCGCCGAACTGCGCGAGGGCCTGCCGACCGTGCGACACGTGTTGCATGTACCGCTGCTCGACGAGCCGACGCCCGAGGGCGTGCTGCCCTGGGCCGAGGTGATCGGGCGCGACCTGCCCGCCGAAGGGCTCGACTTCGAGTCGGTCGGCTTCGACCACCCGCTGTGGATCCTGTACTCGTCCGGCACCACCGGCCTGCCCAAGGCGATCGTCCAGGGCCACGGCGGGATCGTGCTCGAACACCTCAAGGAGGCCGCGTTCCAGCTCGACCTGGGCCCGAACGACCGCTTCTTCTGGTACACCTCCACCGGCTGGATGATGTGGAACATGCTGGTCGGCGGCCTGCTCGCGGGCAGCACGATCGTGCTCTACGACGGCAGCCCCGGCTACCCGGGCCCCGAGGCCCAGTGGACCGTGGCGGAGCGGGCCGGGGTGACCTGGTTCGGCACCTCCGCCGCCTACGTGATGGCCTGCCGCAAGAAGGGGCTGACCCCGCGCGCCTCGCACGACCTGAGCCGGGTGCGGGCGCTGGGCACCACCGGCTCGCCGCTCCCGCCCGACGGCTTCCGCTGGGTCTACGACGCGGTGGGCGCCGACATGTGGCTGGCCTCGGTCAGCGGCGGCACCGACGTGTGCAGCGCCTTCGTCGGCGGCAGCCCGGACCTGCCGGTGTATCTCGGCGAGATCCAGTGCCGGGCCCTGGGCTGCGCGGTCGAGGCGTGGGACGAGCAGGGCCGGCCGGTGGTCGACGAGGTCGGCGAGCTGGTGATCACCCAGCCGATGCCCTCGATGCCGATCCACTTCTGGAACGACCCCGACGACGTGCGCTACCGGGCCAGCTACTTCGACACCTACCCGGGCGTGTGGCGGCACGGCGACTGGATCACGCTCACCGAGCGCGGCACGGTCGTGGTGCACGGCCGCTCCGACTCGACGCTGAACCGGCAGGGCGTGCGGATGGGGTCGAGCGACATCTACGAGGCCGTCGAACGCCTCCCCGAGGTGCGCGAGTCGCTGGTGGTGGGCCTGGAGCTGCCCGACGGCGGCTACTGGATGCCGCTGTTCGTGGTCCCCGCGCCCGGCCACACGCTCGACGAGGCGCTCCAGGCCCGGATCCGCGCGGTGATCCGCGAGGAGGTCTCGCCCCGGCACGTCCCGGACGAGATCATCGCCGCGCCGGGCGTGCCGCACACCCTCACCGGGAAGCGGATCGAGATCCCGGTGAAGAAGCTGCTCCAGGGGCGCGCCCTGGAGGACGCGGTCAACCCCGGCTCGGTCGACGACCTCGACGTGCTGCGCTTCTACGCCGAGGTGGGCCGCTCGCGGGCCCGGGCGCAGGAGAGCAGGCAGGCGGACAAGCCGGCCGACAAGCCCGAGGACAAGCCTTCGGACAAGTAGGTCGAGAATTCGACGTAGGCGGTGCAACGGGCCGGATCGGTGTGGAAAGGCCCGGAACGGCCCGGAACATCCGATGAACACAACACTGTGACACGCACGGAGTAGTGCGGAGCAAACGGGCGTCGGCGGTGGCACGATCAGGTGCATGCCCGAGACGTCACGTCGCTCCCAGCGCTTCCTCGGACGTCTCCCGGTGTTGGCCGCGGCCCTGATCGCGGGGTCGGTCACCGCCTACGTCGTGCTCGCGCTGACCCGACCGGCGACCATGTGGTGGCTCGGCGACCTGCGGGTCTACCAGGCCGGCGGGCGGGCCATCCTGGACGGTCGGGGGCGGCTCTACTCGATGTCCGTCGGGATGGCCCACCTGCCGTTCACCTACACTCCGTGCGCCGCGCTGCTGTTCACCCCGCTGGCCTGGTTGCCGTGGGGTGTGCTGCGCTGGGTGTCGGTCGCGGGCAACCTGGCGCTGCTCACCCTGACCGCGCACCTCGCCTGGGGCATGGTCGGCGTGCGCCGCCCGCGCCGACTGCCCGCGGCGGCGATCACCGCCGCCGTGCTGCTGTGGAGCGAACCCGTCCAGGAGACGCTGCGGTTCGGCCAGATCAACCTGCTCCTGCTGGCGGTGATCCTGGCCGACCTCTCCCGGGCGCCCGACGCCCGGCTGCGCGGCTGCGGGGTGGGCCTGGCGGCCGGGCTCAAGCTCACCCCGGCGATCCTGATCCCCTACCTGTTCCTGACCGGCCGCACGCGCGAGGGGCGCAACGCCGTCCTCGCGCTCGGGACCGGGCTGTTCGTCGCCTTCGCCGTGCTGCCGCGCGAGTCGCTGCGCTACTGGGGCGGCCTGTTCCTCGACGACACCCGGGTCGGCCCGGTCCAGGTCCCGGGCAACCAGTCGCTGCGCGGGATACTGATCCGCCTCACCCACGAGGCGACCCCGCCGGGGCCGCTGTGGTTCGCGATCGCGGGCGCGGTCGGCGTCGGCGGCCTCGCCCTGGCCGCGGTGATCGGCCGCGGCCGACCCGACGACCCGCGCCGCGACCTGGCCGGACTGTGCGTCGCCGCGCTGACCGGACTGCTCGTGTCGCCGATCTCGTGGACCCACCACTGGGTGTGGATCGTGCCCGGCGGTGTGCTCCTGGTCGACGCCGCCCGGCGGGCGGGTCCGTTCCGGATCGGGGCCGGGCTCGCCGCGCTCGCCCTGGTCGCGCTCACCGCCGCGGTGCCGGGACGCCGGGTGGAGCTGCCGGTGCCGGTGCCGACCGGGCTGATCTGGCAGGTGCCCTACCGCGACGGCCGCGAACTGCGCCTGGCCGGGTGGGAACTGGTGCTGGCCGACGCGTACACTCTCGCCGGGCTGGCCGCGCTGCTCACGATCACGGTGGCTCTGGCCGCGAGCCGGCGAAAGTGCGCGAGCGCGTCGGTGGAAGCCGTTACGCTCGATCCGCCGGAACCGGTGGGCCGACCGTCCCCGGGGAGCTCCACGCCCACCCCGGCCGGGGTGTAGCCCCCGTCCGGACGGACGCGGGGTCACGGTCCGCGGTTCCCGTCCGCGGCACTGGACGCCGGGCCGTTTCGACCGTGTGGATATCCTGACCCGGCGCCACCCGGACTGGCGCCCATTGAACCGTGCAGTTGTGGAGTCCCCGACCGACATGTCCTTGCCCCGCGTGCTCGTCTCCTCCTGCCGCGAGTTGTTGACGCTCGCGCCCCGCGTCCCGTTCGGGCACGAGCACAGCCGGGAGCCCCGTCGGCCGGGACGCGTCGCGCTCGTCGGCGGCGCCCTGATGGTGCTCTCGCTCGGCCTGTGGGCGCTGTGGACCTACCTCAACCGCCGCGACATGTGGCACATGCTCGACCTGAGCGTCTACCACGACGCCGTGCACAGGTTGCGCGACGGCGACCGGATCTACACCGAGAACTACGGCAAATGGGAACTGCCCTTCATCTACCCGCCGATTTCCGGGCTGCTCTTCTACATCGTGCTGCCGCTGGGCTTCGCCGGCCTCAAGTGGTTCATGGCGTGCCTCAGCCTGCTGTCGCTGTTCGCCGTGGTCTGGGCCTCGTGGGGGATGCTCGGCTACCGCCGCGGCGCGGGCCGGTTCGGGGTCAGCGCGGCCACCTTCGCCGTGGTCCTGTGGCTGGAGCCGGTGGAATGGACGCTCGTGTGGGGGCAGATCAACCTGCTGCTCCTGGCGCTGATCGTGCTCGACCTGGCGCTGCCCGACGATCGCCGCTACAAGGGCATCGGGGTCGGCGTCGCGGCCGGTCTCAAGCTCACCCCCGCGATCTTCGTGGTGTACCTGCTGATCACCCGCCGGTTCCGGGCCGCCGCGGTGGCCTCCGGCGCGTTCGTCGGCACCGTCCTGGTGGGTCTGGTCGCCGCGCCGTCGGCGTCCGCGTACTACTGGGCGAACCTGGTGTCGATCAGCGGCAAGGTCAATTCCAAGCTCAGCGTCGGCACCCTCAACAACCAGTCGGTGCAGGGCATGTTCACCCGAATGCTCGGCGACGGCGGGCCGGCCAAGGGATTGTGGTTGCTGCTCTGCCTGGTCATCGGGGCGCTGGGCCTGCTGGCCGCGGCCCGCGCCTCGCTGTACGGCAACGAACTGGTCGGCGTGGTGATCACCGGCGGCCTGTCGCTGTTCGTCTCGCCCATCTCGTGGTCGCACCACTGGGTGTGGGTGGTGCCCGTGTTCGTCCTGCTCACGCACACCGCGCTGACCCGGGCGAGACCGCTGTGGTGGTGGCTGACCGGCGCCTTCTTCGCGTTCTTCGCGGCCTGGCCGATGCGCCTGAACGTTTTCGGCGACTGGGACGGCACGCAGACGCTCCAGCCGTGGGGCCTGATCTGGCTCGCTCCCCGGGACGGCGACCGCGAACGGCACTGGACGCCGCTCGAGTTCGTGCTCGGCAACGGCTACCTGTTCGCCGGCATAGTGCTCACCCTGATCCTGGTCCTGCGCATCCTGCGCGACCGCGGCCCGCTGCCGACGCTTCCCGGGCCGGCCGCCGAGAGCGCGACCGCGACCGCCACGCCCGACAGCCCCGCCCCGGACCCGGTCTCCGGCGGCTCAGGGCGTCGCTGAGCCCGTCCGGCGCGACATAGGCTGACCTCGAACGAAGACCCACCGGAAGAAAGCAGAGGCCCCGTGGACGCCCACGTGGACGCGGCCCCGCCGCCTACCCGGGAGGGCGGCGTCGACGCTCCCAGCGACCGGATCGTGACGATCCCCAACCTGCTCAGCTTCGCCCGCCTGCTCGGTGTCCCGGTCTTCCTGTGGCTCATCCTGGCGCCCGAGTTCGGCGGCCCCAAACACGACCTGTGGGCGCTCGCGCTGCTCATGCTCAGCGGGATCAGCGACTACCTCGACGGCAAGCTGGCCCGCCGCTGGAACCAGGTCAGCAAGGTCGGCGCGATCCTGGACCCGGCCGCCGACCGGCTCTACATCCTCGCCACCCTGGTCGGCCTGACCTGGCGCGAGATCCTGCCGATCTGGCTGACCGCGATCATCCTGGGTCGCGAGTTGTTCATGGGCGTGGTGCTGTTGATCCTGCGCCGGCACCGCTACGGCGCGCTCTCGGTCAGCTTCGTCGGCAAGGCCGCGACCTTCAATCTCATGTACGCCTTCCCGCTCCTGCTGCTCAGCGACGGCACCGGACGTGTCGCAACTCTCGCCGCGATCTTCGGATGGGCGTTCGCGTGGTGGGGTACCGCGCTGTACTGGTGGGCAGGAGTCCTCTACGCAGCCCAGGCCAAACGGCTCGTGGCCGCGGACAAGGCGAGTCGCACAGCGACCGCCGGGTAGCGAAGGGATCGCCGGACAACGCGGCGATCACGAGATACTCAAGCCACGCCACCCGGCCCCGGCAATTCAGCCGTGGGTGCGGGTGGTGTGACGCGATAGGAGGACGAGACCGATGAAGGCCGTCGTCATGGCCGGAGGCGAAGGCACCCGCCTGCGCCCGATGACCTCCAGCATGCCCAAGCCGCTGCTGCCGGTGGTCAACCGACCGATCATGGAGCACGTGCTACGGCTCCTCAAGCGCCACGGGCTTTCCGAGACCGTCGTCACCGTCCAGTTCCTCGCGTCGCTCGTACGCAACTACTTCGGCGACGGCGAAGAACTCGGCATGAGCCTGACGTACGCGAACGAGGAGACTCCGCTCGGCACCGCGGGCAGCGTCAAGAACGCCGAGGAGGCGCTCAAGGACGACACGTTCCTGGTCATCTCCGGCGACGCACTCACCGACTTCGACCTCACGGCGCTGGTCGAGTACCACCGGGCCAAGGGGGCCCTGGTCACCGTCTGTCTGACCCGGGTGCCCGACCCCCTCGAATTCGGCATCACGATCATCGACGACGAGGGCCGCGTGGACCGGTTCCTGGAGAAGCCGACCTGGGGTCAGGTCTTCTCGGACACCGTCAACACCGGCATCTACGTGATGGAACCCGAGGTCTTCGACTACGTCGCCGCGGGTGTGTCCGTGGACTGGTCGGGCGACGTGTTCCCCAAGCTGCTCAAGGAGGGCAAGCCGATCTACGGCTATGTCGCCGAGGGCTACTGGGAGGACGTCGGCACCCACGAGAGCTACCTCAAGGCCCAGGCCGACGTGCTCACCGGCAAGGTCGACGTGGACATCGACGGCTTCGAGCTGTCCCCGGGCGTATGGGTCGCCGAGGGCGCCGAGGTGGACCGCGAGGCGATCCTCAAGGGCCCGCTCTACATCGGCGACTACGCCAAGGTCGAGGGCGGCGTGGAACTGCGCGAGCACACCGTGCTCGGCTCCAACGTGGTGGTCAAGCGCGGCGCGTTCCTGCACAAGGCGGTGGTGCACGACAACGTCTACGTCGGCCCGCAGACCAATCTGCGCGGCTGTGTGATCGGCAAGAACACCGATGTGATGCGCGCCGCCCGGATCGAGGAGGGCGCGGTCATCGGCGACGAGTGCCTGATCGAGGAGGAGTCGCTGGTCGCCGGCGACGTGCGGATCTACCCGTTCAAGACGATCGAGGCCGGCGCGGTCGTCAACACCTCGGTGATCTGGGAGTCGCGGGGCCAGAAGTACCTGTTCGGCCCGCGTGGGGTCTCCGGCATCCTCAACGTCGAGATCACCCCCGAACTCGCTGTCCGGCTGGCCGGGGCCTACGCCACCACGCTCAAGAAGGGCGCCACCGTCACCACCGCGCGCGACCACTCGCGCGGTGCCCGGGCGCTCAAGCGCGCGGTGATCTCCGCGCTCCAGGCCAGCGCGATCAACGTGCGCGACCTGGAGAACGTGCCGATGCCGGTGGCCCGTCAGGAGACCGCGCGCGGCTCGGCCGGCGGGATCATGATCCGCACCACCCCCGGGGTGCCGGACTCGGTGGACATCATGTTCTTCGACGAGCGCGGGGCGGACCTCTCGCAGGCCGCGCAGCGCAAGCTCGACCGGGTCTTCTCACGCCAGGAGTATCGCCGGGCCTTCCCCGGCGAGATCGGTGAACTCACGTTCCCCGCGCGGCCGTTCGACAGCTACTCCGGATCGCTGCTGAAGGCCCTGGACATCACCGGGGTGCCCGAGTCCGGGCTCAAGGTGGTGGTGGACGCAGCGCACGGCAACGCCGCGCTGCTGTTGCCCAGCATCCTGGGCCGACTGGGCATCGACGCGCTCACCGTCAACTCCGGGCTCGACGACGCCCGGCCCACCGAGACCGTCGACGAGCGGCACGAGGGACTGCTGCGGCTCGGCGAGATCGTGGCCTCCTCGAAGTCCGGGTTCGGCGTGCGCTTCGACCCGGTCGGCGAGCGCATGTCGCTGGTGGACGAGCGCGGGCGGATCATCGACGACCACCGCGCGCTGCTCGTACTGCTCGACTGCGTGGCGGCCGAGCGAGGCGGCGGCAAGATCGCGCTGCCGGTGACCACGACCCGGATCGCCGAGCAGGTCGCGGCCTATCACGGCGTCCAGGTGCAGTGGACCACCACCTCGCCCGACGACCTGGCGCGGGTCGCCCAGTCCGACGACACGATCTTCGGCGGCGACGGGCGCGGCGGGTTCGTCATCCCCGAGTTCAGCACCGTCTTCGACGGCACCGCCGCGTTCGTCCGGCTGATCGGGCTGGTCGCGCGCACCCAGCTGACGCTGAGCCAGATCGACGCGCGCATTCCGCGCGCCCACGTGCGCCGGCGGGACGTGGCCACGCCGTGGGCGGCCAAGGGCATGGTGATGCGCCGCGTGGTCGAGGCCGCGGGCGACCGGGAGATCGACACCACCGACGGCGTGCGCGTGGTGGAGACCGACGGCCGCTGGGCGCTGGTGCTGCCGGACCCGGCCGAGGCGGTCACGCACGTGTGGGCCGAGGGCCCCGACGACGACGCCGCGGACGAACTCCTCGACGAGTGGAGCCGGGTGGTGGAGCACGCGGGCGACTGACGCCCTGGATTCGATCCCGGCCACCGCCGCCGTCGGCGGTGGCCGGGAGTGTCTTGTAGGGTCTGTTTCGGCCGTGGATCGCCGCACGCGATCCGCGGCCGGATCCCGTATCGGACCCTGCAACGGGCACTCCGACCGGCATGGAACGATGGGGCGCATGTCATCGCGGGAGACACCGGGAACAAGCCGGTACAGGCGGCCGGACGCCTCGATGTCCCTGCTCGTGGACATGATGACCAACAGCCTCGACGCCGGCTACGCGGAGGCCACCGCGCGGCGTGCGGTGCGGGGCGACACCGGCATGAACAAGGGCCCGCTGGCCCGGATACTCGCGGTCGTCGGGGTCGCGCTGATCGCGATGATCCTGATGGTCGCCGCGATGAAGGTGCACGCCGCCGCGCCGCAGGCCGAGCGCGAGCGGCACCAGTTGGTCGACCGCATCCACGCCGACGAGGCCGAGGTGGACGGCCTCCAGTCCACCGTGGAACGGTTGCGCGACGAGGTGGACGCGATCCAGGAGGTCTCCCTGCCCAAGGGGGCCAAGGACCGGGTCGAACTGCTCGCGCTGCTCACCGGATCCGAACCGGTCGAGGGGCCGGGGCTGAAGGTGGTCGCCGACGACGCCAAGGGCTCGGACAACACCAACGGCACCAGCGACCCGCGCCAGGCCGAGGCCGCGGCCAACGGCCGGATCCTGGACCGGGACCTCCAGCGGCTGGTCAACGGCCTGTGGAAGGCCGGCGCCGAGGCCATCTCGATCAACAACCAGCGGCTGACGGCGCTGTCCGCGATCCGCGCCGCCGGTGCCTCGATCCTGGTCGACAACCGCCCGCTGGCGCCGCCCTATACGATCCTGGCGATCGGCAACGCGAAGCCGATGCAGGTGGAGTTCATGGTCGGCGCGGACGGGCGGTATCTGCGTCAGTTGCAGGAGAACTACGGGATCCGGGTCAACCTGAGCGCGCAGAAGAAGATGAAGCTGCCCGCCGCCCTGGGCACCTCGCTGCGCTACGCGAACCCGGCGGGCGCACCGCCGCCGGCCCCGCCGCCGAGCACCCCGGCCAAGCCGACCCCGAGCCCACCGCCCGCAACGCCCACGGGCACCGGCGCACCGCCGAGCGGTTCGGCCCGGCCGACCGGCGCGCCGACAACATCGCAAAAGGCGACCGAACGAAAGGGTAAACAGTGATCGCGGTCCTCGGCCTGGTCCTCGGGGTCGTGGTCGGGTATCTCGCCCGACCCGTGATCCCGCACGAGCTGGAGCCGTACCTGCCCATCGCGGTCGTGGCCGCCCTCGACGCGGTCTTCGGCGGTCTGCGCGCACTGCTCGACGGCATCTTCGACGACAAGGTCTTCGTGGTCTCGTTCCTGTCGAACGTGGTCGTCGCGGCCCTGATCGTCTTCCTCGGCGACAAGCTGGGCGTCGGCGCGCAGTTGTCCACCGGTGTGGTGGTCGTGCTCGGCATCCGGATCTTCTCCAACGCGGCGGCCATCCGGCGGCACGTCTTCCGGGCCTGACGGGGAGTCACACATGGCCGACGAAACGGACGAGACGCGCGGGCGACACGCCCGTCACGACGAGGACCCCCGGGAGTTGGGGCTCCCACGCCCGCCGGAGGAGCCACAACGCCCGCCGGCGCCGGAACCTGCCCCGGCCCCGGTTCCGGCCCCTACTCCTGCTGTTGCCCCTGCCCCTGCCCCGGTTCCGATTCCGGCCGCGGACCCGGATCCGGAACCGGTGCCCGCCCCCGGGATCGAGCCGGAGCCGGAGGCGCCGTCCGCCCGCAAGCCCACGATCGAGACCCGGCGCCCGGTCGACCTCTACCACGAGGGCCGGCACATCCGGGAGCGGATCCGCGAGCAGGCCGCCGAGGTGACGTCGGAGATCGCGCCGATCACCGCGCCGGTGCGCGAGTCCGCACACGAGATCCGGAACAGGCTCCCGGCGCGCGAACCGCGTGAAACACCCGAACCGGGCGACCCGTCCGAACTCCCGCACGCGGGGGCGCGTGCGGAAGCGCGCGACACGCCCGGGCCGGAATCGGATTCGCTCGGGGCCGCGCCGCCCGAGGAGGCGGAGCTGGCCGATCCGCACCCGGTCGCGTCGCACGCCGCCGAGCCGGTCGACGACCAGCCGGGTCGGCGCCGGCTGATCGAGGCGTTCTGGCCGCCGCGCGTGAGCCGGGCCCAACTCGTGGGCGCCGTGCTGCTGTTCGCGCTCGGCGCCGGGCTGGCCATCCAGGTCAGATCGAACAACGAGTCGGACCCGCTGCGCGGCGCGCGGCAGGAGGACCTGGTCCGGGTGCTGGACGAACTCAACGCGCGCACACGGCGGTTGGAGGACGAGAAGCACCGCCTGGAGAACAGCCGCACACAGCTGCAGAGCAGCAACGACCGGGTCCAGGAGGCCCGGCAGCAGAACGCGGCCAAGGCGGACGCCCTGGGCGTGCTGGCGGGCACCGTCAAGGCGAGCGGGCCCGGCATCACGCTGACGATCACCGATCCGCAGCGTCAGGTCACCGGCGACGTGCTGCTCGACACGCTTCAGGAACTGCGTGCGGCGGGCGCCGAGGTGATCCAGATCAACGATGTCCGCGTGGTGGCCGGTACCTGGTTCAATGGCACGCCCCCGGGCGACATCGTGATCGACGACGTCAAGGTGCTGCCGCCGTACGTGTTCAAGGTGATCGGCAATCCGCAGGATCTCCAGCCCGCGCTGAACATCCCGGGAGGCGTGGTGAAGACGCTGGAGAAGAAGCAGGCGGGGGCCATCGTCACCCCCTCGCAGGACGTGCAGATCGACGCCTTGCGGCCTGCGAACAAGCCTGGTTACGCTCGCTCGGCACCGGGCGCCGGTAACGGGTGAGCACACCTGACAGAATCAGTCCGCCGGTCGCCGTCGGTGCATCACTCATCAGGCAAGAAGGGCAGGCTGTCCGCATGTACCCCGCAGATCTCGCGTACACGACGGAGCACGAATGGGTGCGCGTCATGGAAGAGATCTCCGGCACGGTGCGGATCGGCATCACCGAATTCGCGCAGGACGCGCTCGGTGACATCGTCTACGTCACGCTGCCGCCGGCCGGCACCCGTGTCGTGGCCGGAGAGCCCTGCGGCGAACTGGAATCGACCAAGAGTGTCAGCGACCTCTTTGCGCCGCTCGACGGCGTCGTGACCACCGTCAACGACGCGCTCGACGGCGCACCGGAGTTGGTCAACTCCGATCCCTACGGCGATGGTTGGATGTTCGAGGTGCGCCTCGACGACCCCGCCGCCCCGGCCGCGCTCTTGGACGCGGCCGCCTATCAGAACAGCCTGGGCTCCTGACGGCCCGGCGAAGCGGTAGGCAGTCCATCACCACGACCCACTCCTCCTGCCCCACGGGCGGGCCAGGTTCTCTCGGGGAGGTTCGCCCGTGAAGTTGTTCGCGAAATTGTTCGGTCGTTCCCGTCGCTCCGGCGACGCGCCGGCTGCCGATGCGGGAAGGTCCGGCAATCCGCCGGCCGCCCCGCCGACGATGCCGCCGGGTTCCCCCTACGGGGCCTCCACCGGCGCGTCGCCCGCTCCCGACCCCGCCCCCCGGATGGGCGAATCCGACGCCACCGCCGGGCATGTCGCTGTTGACCAGGAACACACGGCGCGCATAAGTTTCGGACAACTCTCGACCGAAGGTCGAGGTTCGACCGGGACGGGTCAGGAGGCCGACGTGGTCGTGTGCGGCACCTGCGGGCATCACAACCCGCCCGGCGGCCGGTTCTGCTCCAACTGCGGCGCGCGCCTGGGTGCCGGCGCCGAGCGGGCGTCGGAGCAGACCTCGACCATCTCGATCAGCGGCATCGAGGCGCTGGACGCCGAACCCGCGCCCCGCGAGATCCTGACTCCCGAGGCGCAGGCCGCGGTGGACGCGCTGCCGCCGGGGACCGCGCTCCTCGTGGTGCGTCGGGGCCCCAACTCCGGCAGCCGCTTCCTGCTCGACTCGGACCGCACCACGGCCGGTCGGCACCCGCAGAGCGACATCTTCCTCGACGACGTGACGGTCTCGCGCAAGCACGCCGAGTTCCGCCGCACCGCCGGGGGCTTCGCGGTCGCCGACGTGGGCAGCCTCAACGGCACCTACGTGGGCCGCGAACGCATCGACGAGGTCCCGCTGGCACCGGGCGACGAGGTCCAGATCGGCAAGTACCGGCTGGTCTTCTTCCCGAGCAGGCAGGGGCTGATGGGGTGAGTCCGGCGGCGGCCGGATCGGTCTCCTCGAGCATCGGCGGGGTGTTGACCCTGTTGCGTCCCGAGTTCCCGGACATCAGCATCTCCAAGATCCGGTTCCTCGAGGCGGAAGGGCTCATCGAGCCGCAGCGGAGCCCGTCGGGCTACCGCAAGTTCGGCCCCGCCGACATCGAACGACTGCGCTACGTGCTGCGTGTGCAGCGCGACCGCTACCTGCCGCTGCGGGTGATCAAGGACCAGCTCGACGCGATGGATCGTGGACTCGAACCGGCCGGCCCGACCCCGGCCGAATCCGAGCACCCCCGCAACGGGGACGGCGATCCCGGAGCGGCCGGCCGGGACGGGGGCACGGTGCTCCTCGACCGGCCGGGGCTGATCGCGGCGGCCGGCATCCAGGACGCGGACCTGGCCCGCCTGGAGGAGTTCGGCCTGATCCAGCCGCACCGGCCGCGTCCCGACGAGGCCGGTGCGGACGCGGCAGACGAGGGTGTGCTCTACGACGGGGACGCGCTCGTGGTGGCCCGTCTGGTGGCCGCGCTCGGCCGCTACGGCGTCGAGCCGCGCCACCTGCGCCAGGCCAAGGCCGCGGCGGACCGCGAGGCCGCCCTGGTCGAGCAGATCGTCGCGCCGCTCCTGCACCGCAGGGGCGCCCGTGCGAAGGCGGGCGCCGAGGAGACCGTCCGCGACCTGCTGGCGCTCACCTCGCGCCTGCACACCGTCCTGGTCACCACCGCGCTCGCGCCACGCCTGGGTCGCTGACCGGCGCGCCCGCTCGGTGCCCTACCCCGGCGTACGGTCGCCGCCGGGCCCCGGACCCGCGCCGGCTCCCGGCGGCGCCACGAAGAAAAAACGACGAATCCCCGACCAATTCGGCCCCCGGGGATCGGTCACCGACAGCCGAGCGCGCTAGTGTGGCGATGTGAACGAGCTAGAGGTTGTGGGCGTCCGGGTGGAGATGCCCTCTAACCAGCCGATCGTGCTCCTACGGGAGACGGGGGGCGATCGTTATCTCCCCATCTGGATCGGCCCGGTAGAGGCGACGGCCATCGCGTTCGCCCAACAGGGCGTGGTACCCGCGCGTCCTCTGACGCACGATCTCTTCCGGGACGTGCTGGAGGCGTTGGGGCAGGAATTGACCCAGATCCGGATCACCGACCTGCGTGAGGGCGTGTTCTACGCCGAGCTGGTCTTCTCCGGCGGCGTGGAGGTCAGCGCGCGCCCGTCGGACGCGATCGCGCTCGCGCTGCGCACCGGGACGTCGATCGTGGGCAGCGACGCGGTCCTGGACGAGGCCGGCATCGTGATCCCCAACGAGCAGGAGGACGAGATCGAGAAGTTCAGGGAGTTCCTGAACGACATCTCGCCCGAGGACTTCGGCACCACGAGCCAATAGCCGGCCCGCCCCGGCCCGGCGCATCCTCGGAACCGTCGACCGACCCCCTCGCCTCCCCGGCGACCGGGTCCCGGTCGGCGGTTCTTCGCGTCTCGGGCCTGATCAGGGTCGATCGGTTCCGGGCATAAGCGATCAGTGGCAAAGCCGGCAGACCTACCCGTGTGCACCGGCTTCAAACCACTCGTGCGAGCAGCGTCACTCGGCGTGCCGAACGGCCCGGTCGTTGACGCGCTGTTGGTGACTGCCTACCGTCGAAATCGACAGTTCCGGGATGACCCCTGCGCGTTGCACCTCGCCGCCTGCGGCCCGGGACTGAAAGAGACTCCTCGCGCCGTACCCGGGCGCGCGGGGACGAAAGGGAGGTCGGCGTGAGCAGCACCGGCGACATCACGGCGGCGGAGCGCGCCCGCACGGCACGTCCTCTGCCGGCGACCGACCCCGGTGCGGGCCTCCGGCGGCCGGACGTCGTCCCACCCGGCACTCCGTCGGAGGACGTGGGCTACCGCGGCCCGACCGCCTGCGCGGCGGCCGGCATCACCTACCGGCAACTCGACTACTGGGCCCGCACCGGCCTGGTCGAGCCCACGGTCCGCTCGGCCCACGGCCCGGGCACGCAACGGCTCTACGGCTTCCGCGACATCCTGGTGCTGAAGATCGTCAAGCGGCTCCTGGACACCGGCGTCTCGCTGCAGAACATCCGGATCGCGGTCGCCCACCTGCGCGGACGCGGCATCGGCGACCTGGCCGGGATGACCCTGATGAGCGACGGGGCGAGCGTGTACGAGTGCACGTCCTACGACGAGGTCATCGACCTGGTCCAGGGCGGCCAGGGGGTCTTCGGCATCGCGGTGGGGGCGGTGTGGCGCGAGGTCGAGGGCTCGCTCGCGCAGCTCCAGGGCGAGCACACCGGCACCGGGGAGCCGACCCCGCAGGTCCATCCGGGTGACGAGTTGGCCCGCAGGCGTCGAGATCGCGCGGTCTGAGCGGCGATACCGCCGATGGGAACCGGTGCGCGGGGCGGGACGTCCACGTGGATGTGCCCATTCGCCGCCCCACCCTGCCCCGCTCCCGGCGTGCCCAACGGCGCGGCTACCAGGCCGCCGTCCTGCTCACGGTGGCCGGACTGGCCCCGATGACGGGGCTGCATCTGTACGCCGGGGACCGGGTGCGCTCGGTGGAACGGGTGCCCGCGCGCGACGTGACGATGGTGCTCGGCGCGGGCGTGCGGGGGGATCGGCCGTCGGATCTGCTGGCTCGCCGCCTCGACGTGGCGCTGCGGCTGTACCGGACCGGCAAGACCCGGGTGATCCTGGTCAGCGGCGACGGCGGCGGCAACCGCTACGACGAGACCGGGGTGATGCGACGCTACCTCGTCGAGCGCGGAGTCCCGGACAAACGCGTCGTGAGCGACGATTCGGGATTCTCCACCTGGGAGTCCTGCATCCGGGCGAAGCGGGTCTACGGCATCGAGCGGATGATCGTGGTCACGCAGAGCTTCCACCTGCGGCGTGCGCTGGCGCTGTGCAAGGCCGCCGGCATCGATGCCTACGGTGTTCCGGACCGATCACTGACATGGGGCCACATCGGGCCCACCGTGTACGGAACCGGTCGCGAGGTGCTCGCCGCGATCAAGGCGACCGGAACGATCGTGTTCAAGCCGGACCCCCGGGCGACCACGCGCCCCAGCGACGCGATCCGGCGCGCCCTGGAGGACTGACCGCCGGGGCGACCGGCCGACGCCCGGTGCCTCGCTTCGGCGCGCCCGAACGATCGTTCACCGGGGATGTCGGACCGGTGCGTCATGATTGCGCGGTGTGAGACAGGCGCCGGGCATCCTCCACCTCGACATGGACGCGTTCTACGCGTCGGTCGAGCAGGTCGCCAAGCCCAGCCTGGCCGGCAAGGCGGTGATCGTGGGCGGCATCGGCGCCCGGGGTGTGGTGGCCACCGCCTCCTACGAGGCCCGGGTCTTCGGCGTACGCTCCGCGATGTCCATCGGCGAGGCCCGCCGGCGCTGCCCCAACGCGGCCTTCCTCAGCCCCCGCTTCGGCCTGTACCGGCAGGTCAGCGACACCGTGATGGAGCTGCTGCACCGGTTGTCCCCGCTGGTCGAACCGCTCAGCCTGGACGAGGCGTTCATCGACCTGGACGCGGGCCCGCACGGCGACGCCCTGGACACCGCCCGGGTCACCGAGATCGCCGTGCGCCTGCGCGCCGACATCCACGCCGCCACCGGCCTGACCTGCTCGGTCGGCGCGGCCACCTCCAAACTGCTGGCCAAGATCGCCTCCGAGGCGGACAAGCCCGACGGGTTGTGCGTCGTGGTGCCCGGCAGCGAACGGGCGATGCTCGACCCGCTCCCGGTGCGCGCGCTGCCCGGGGTCGGCCCGGCCACCGGCGACGTGCTGCGCCGGGCCGGCCTGGACACCGTCGCCGACCTGGCCGCGGTGGACGAGAGCGAACTGGTGCGCCTGTTGGGCCAGGCGCACGGACACGGCCTGCACGTCCTGGCCGCGGGCCTGGACGCGCGTCCGGTGGTGGCCGACCGGGACGCCAAGTCGGTGTCGGTCGAGGACACCTTCGCCACCGACCTGGTCGACCGCGAGCGGATCACCAGGGAATTGGACCGCCTCTCGATCCGCTGCGTGGAGCGGCTGCGCGCGGCCGGCCGCTCCGGCCGCACCATCGTGTTGAAGCTGCGCCGCTACGACTTCAGCACGCTCACCCGTTCGGAGACGCTGCGCGGCCCCACCGACGACCCGGGCGTGGTGCGCGAGACGATCCGCCGCCTGGCCGCCCAGGTGGACGTCACGGGCGGGGTGCGGCTGCTCGGGGTGGGCGTCAGCGGCCTGGCCGACTTCGCCCAGCAGGACCTGTTCGGCGCCGCCGACACGCCGGCGGAGGAGCCGGAGGACGACGACACGGGGCCGACGGGGGAGGAGCCCGTCGAGGCCGGCCCCGAGCGGGTCTCCTGGTCCCCCGGCCAGGACGTGGTCCACGAGGACTTCGGCCCCGGCTGGGTCCAGGGCAGCGGCGTCGGCCGCGTCACGGTGCGGTTCGAGGTCCCGGGCGGAAAACCGGGCCGGGTGCGCACGTTCGCGCTCGCCGACCCGGCGCTGCGCCCGGGGGAGCCGCTGCCCCTGCCGGGCACGGGCGGCCCGGGCGACCGGTCCGCCGGGTCCGCCGACCCCGGCCCGCCGCCTCCGCCGCCCCCGTCGACCTGACAACCCGCACCCCTCCGGCCTGGCGTCCCGTCCGCATCCGATGCCACGCTGATACCGTTGAAGCCGCCCATTACGTTCGCGCGGGAGAGTTCTCGTGTCGTCCGCACGAGGCGCCGAAGGAGCAACTCCTCCCCGGAATCTCTCAGGCACCCGTACCGCGTGGTCGTGGGCACTCTGGAAAGCAGGATCCGCACGTGGCTCGCCGAGTCGGGTCGGATCCTCGCCGACGGTGCAAATCGCGTTCGTGGGACCGGCCCCGCCGGTGTTCCGGGCGGGGTGAAGCTCTCAGGTACCGATGACAGAGGGGGAGGCCGGTGGGCGCGCGACCCGCGTGTCCGTCCAGGAGCGATCCAGGAGGCCTTTCGCGATGACACCGCGCACCCCTGCCCCGACGCGTGCTCACGCCGTACTCCCCTCCGGCCCCGGCTCGTTGACCGGCCTGGAGGCCGCGTCGCCGTTCACCGGCCGGCACATCGGTCCGGACACCGACGAACAGGCGAAGATGCTCGCCGCGATCGGCTACGGGTCCCTGGACGAGCTGACCGACGCGGCGGTGCCCGCCGCGATCCGCGCGCTCGCGGGCTTCGAGTTGCCGGCCGCGCGCACCGAGGCCGAGGTGCTGGCCGAACTGCGCGAGCTGGCCTCCCGCAACACCGTGCTGACCTCGATGATCGGGCTCGGCTACCACGGCACCTTCACCCCGCCGGTGATCACCCGCAACGTGCTGGAGAACCCGGCCTGGTACACCGCCTACACGCCCTACCAGCCGGAGATCTCCCAGGGCCGGTTGGAGGCGCTGCTCAACTTCCAGACCGTGGTCACCGACCTGACCGGCCTGGACGTGGCCGGCGCCTCGCTGCTCGACGAGTCCACCGCCGCCGCCGAGGCGATGACGCTGGCCCGCCGGGCCGGACGGGCCAAGAGCGACGTGTTCGTCGTGGACGCGGCCACGTTGCCGCAGACCATCGCCGTGGTGCGCACGCGCGCGCGGGCGCTGGGCATCGAGGTCGTGGTCGCCGACACCGCCGAGGGGCTGCCCGAGGGCGGCTGCTTCGGGGTGCTGCTCCAGTACCCGGGCACCGACGGTCTGGTCCGCGACCTGACCCCGGTGATCGAGGCCGCGCACGCGCAGGGCGCCCTGGTGGCGGTCGCCGCCGACCTGCTCGCGCTCACCGTGCTGCGCGCGCCCGGCACGATGGGCGCCGACATCGCGGTCGGCACCACCCAGCGGTTCGGGGTGCCGATGGCCTTCGGCGGCCCGCACGCGGGCTACCTGGCGGTCCGCGAGAAGCTGACCCGCAGCATGCCGGGCCGCCTGGTGGGGGTGTCGGTGGACGCCGACGGCGCGCCCGCGTACCGGCTCGCGCTGCAGACCCGCGAGCAGCACATCCGCCGGGAGAAGGCGACCAGCAACATCTGCACCGCGCAGGTGCTGCTCGCGGTGATGGCCGGGATGTACGCGGTCTACCACGGGCCGGACGGCCTCGCCTCGATCGCGCGCCGCACGCACCGCTACGCGGCCGTGCTGGCGGGCGGGCTGCGGGCGGGCGGCGTCGAGGTGGTGCACGGCGACTTCTTCGACACGGTCACCGCCCGGGTGCCGGGTCGGGCCGAGCAGGTGCTCGCGGCGGCCCGCGCGGCCGGCGTCAACCTGCGTCCGGTGGACGCGGACCACGTGGCGATCACGTGTGACGAGACCACGCTGCGGGCGCACGTCGAGGCGGTCTGGGGCGCGTTCGGGGTGAGCGGTGACGTGGCCGCGCTCGACGCCGAGACCGCCGACGCGCTGCCCTCGGGGCTGCTGCGCGACACCGAGTTCCTGACCCACCCGGTCTTCCACACGCACCGCTCCGAGACCGACATGCTGCGCTACCTGCGCCGGCTCGCGGACAAGGACTACGCGCTGGACCGGGGCATGATCCCGCTCGGCTCGTGCACGATGAAGCTCAACGCCACGGTCGAGATGGAGCCGATCACCTGGCCCGAGTTCGCGAACATGCACCCCTTCGCGCCGGTCGACCAGGCGGCGGGCTACCTGGAGTTGATCGACGGGCTGGCCGACTCGCTGGCCCGGATCACCGGCTACGCCAAGGTCTCGCTCCAGCCCAACGCCGGCTCCCAGGGCGAACTCGCCGGGCTGCTCGCGGTCCGCGCGTACCACCACGCCAACGGCGACACCGCGCGCGACGTGTGCCTGATCCCCTCCTCCGCGCACGGCACCAACGCGGCCAGCGCCGTGATGGCGGGGATGCGCGTGGTGGTGGTCAAGACCGGTGAGAACGGCGACGTGGACCTGGCCGACCTGCACGCGAAGATCGAGCAGTACCGGGACACCCTCGCGGTGCTGATGGTGACCTACCCGTCCACGCACGGCGTGTTCGAGGAGGGCATCGAGCAGGTGTGCGCGGCGATCCACGAGGCCGGCGGCCAGGTGTACGTGGACGGGGCGAACCTGAACGCGCTGGTCGGCCTGGCCCAGCCCGGCGGCGCGATCGGCGCCGACGTTTCGCACCTGAACCTGCACAAGACCTTCTGCATCCCGCACGGCGGCGGCGGTCCCGGCGTCGGCCCGGTCGCGGTGCGCGCGCACCTGGCGCCGTACCTGCCCAACCACCCGCTCCAGCCCACCGCGGGCCCGGAGACGGGCGTGGGACCGATCTCGGCGGCCCCGTGGGGCTCCGCGGCGATCCTGCCGATCCCGTGGACCTACCTGCGCCTGATGGGCCCGGAGGGGCTCAAGGAGGCCACCCAGGTGGCCGTGCTCGGCGCCAACTACATCGCCAGGCGGCTCGCGCCGCACTTCCCGGTGCTCTACACCGGTCCGAACGACCTGGTCGCCCACGAGTGCATCATCGACCTGCGCGGGATCACCAAGGCCACCGGCGTCAGCGTGGACGACGTGGCCAAGCGGCTGATCGACTACGGGTTCCACGCGCCGACGATGTCCTTCCCGGTGCCGGGCACGCTGATGATCGAGCCGACCGAGAGCGAGAACCTGCACGAGATCGACCGGTTCTGCGACGCGATGATCGCGATCAAGGGCGAGATCGACCGGGTCGCCTCGGGTGACCTGCCGGCCGACGACAACCCGCTGGCGAACGCCCCGCACACCGCCGCGCTGCTGGCCGGCGAGTGGGCGCACGCCTACACGCGCGAGGAGGCGGTCTTCCCCGCCGGCGTGGTGCCGGCCGAGAAGTACTGGCCGCCGGTGCGTCGGATCGACGGCGCCCAGGGCGACCGCAACCTGGTCTGCTCCTGCCCGCCGATCGAGGCGTACGGCGCCAACTGATCCGCGGCGCCCGCGCGGCCCGTCCCCGAGCCACCGCTCAGGGGCGGGCCGCGCCGTATGTCAGCAGGCGGGCCACCGAGGCGGCGAAGCCGGGCTTGGCGGCCAGGTCGCTGCCCAGGACGCCGAACATCAACGCGCCGCTGAGCGATTCGAACAGCAGATCCGCGTCCAGGTCCGGGCGGGCCTGGCCGCGCGCGATCGCGTCCGCGACGAAGGCCCGGAAGATCGCCCGGACCGGATCCATCCGGGCCACGAGCAGATCCTTCAGCTCGGGCTGGTCGCGGTACTCGGCGAGCAGCCCGGGCACCGCCGCCGCGGTCTCCGGGCGGCGGAAGGAGTCGAGCGCGGCCTCGGCGAAGCGCGACACGCCGGTGGCGAAGTCCTCGTGCGGCAGCGGCCGAAAGCTCATCTCGCGGGCCGGGTACACCGCCTCGTGCACCAGGTGCGCCTTCGACGGCCAGCGGCGGTACACGGTCGGCCTGGTCACCCCCGCGCGGCGGGCGACCGCGTCGATACTGACCCGGTTGTACCCCTGCTCGGCGACCAGTTCGCGGGCCGCGGCCAGGATCGACTCGTCGGTGCGCGGGTCACGCGGGCGACCGGGCCGAGGGGTGTCGCCAGTGTCGCCAATGCCCATGGGGACAAAACTCCGAGTCGTCGCGCGTAGCCGGTGCCGCTCGGACTGTATCGGGACCGCGGGCGCAAGGACCCCGGGTCGACCCCGGCTCCGGCCACGAGCCGCCGTCGGAACCGGTTGCGGGCAGACGAGAGCCGGAGGTCGTTCCGAGGGACCTCCGGCTCGTCAGGGCCGTGCGAACGGTTCAGGCCGCCGAAACCAACCCCACACGGGGTCGGTGCGGGGCGATGGTGCGTCCGTCCGGCAGCAGTTCGCCCGTGTCCTCGAACAGGACGACGCCGTTGCACAGCAGGCTCCATCCCTGTTCGAAATGAGCGGCCACGACGACGGCGGCCTCACGATCGGGGCTGTCCGCCGGGGGGCAATGCGGTCGGTGCTGGCACATCCTCGTACCTTCTCTGTCTGCGCGGAGCGCGCCGGGCCCCATTGCCCGGCAGATCACAGTCTCCGCCTTGAAACCGCCTCGCGCAGGACTTATCGCGGTTCTCACCCGACTGCGCCCAAGATGTGACCACACGTGTGAACGGCCGGGTGTGATCAGCTGTCCGGAGCCCCCACGGCGGCCGGCCGGCGGGTACGCGCGGCCAGGACTTCGGCCAGTTCGGCCGCGGTGTATCCGCGTAGCGCCTGCACGCCGCAGGGCGCCGGGGCGAGCGGGATGAGCAGGTCGACACCGCCCGCCTCGTCCGCCAGCCAGAGCGCGACCATGTACATCCCGGGGACGTTCAGCAGGCGCGCCTCGTCGCGGCGCAGATGGGTCTGCGGGAGTGCGCGGGCCGCTGCGGCGGCGGGCGCGGTGGCGACGGTGAACGGGCCTTCGACGAATCGGCCGACGCCGTGGCCGGTCGGGCCGGTGCGGACCTCGATGCCGCCGACGACCGTGTCGCCGGACCACATGAGCCAGCGCCAACCCACCTGCCGAGCGCTGCGGACACCGCGCTCGGAGACCAGGTCGAGCAGGTCGATCTCGAAGACGCGGTGCGGGAATCCGGCCGTGAGCGCGGCTTGATCGGCGCGGCAGTCGACGGGAAGCGATTCACGGGAATCGAGCACGGCTCGCGCCGCTCGTCGGGCCGATTCGGGAGCCTCGGGCACACGCAGGACCATGAGACCGCCTCATTTCGATGCAGAGTCCAAGAAACCCGGAAAATCCGGGGAGGGGAAAGCGGCGCTGTGCTGTGGGGAACCGGGTATCCGACCGGGGGACGACCCGGCGGCGTACAGAGGACCCGGCAGGGCCGGTCAGCGCATTGTACCGAAACGGCTGCGAAAAGTAACGGTGTATTGCGAACTGACACCCGATTGAAGACCTTTTGGAACAGTCTCGATCAGGGGAAAAGTGAGGACATCACGTCGTCGAGGGTGACCAGGCCCAGCGGCGCGGAGTCCGGCGCCAGTACCAGGGCCAGATGGGTGCGGGAGCCGCGCATGCGGGCCAACAGGCCGGTCAGCGCGGTGTCCGGGGCGACGGTGACAAGCGGATAGACCGGTACCGAGCCGTCCGTTTCGGGCGCGAGTACATCGAGCACGTGGACGTAGCCCTCGGGGTGCCCGGCGGGGTCCAGGACGGGGAAGCGGGACAGGCCGGTGCGTACCGCGACCTCTTCGAGGGCGGCCGCCGACACCGGAGCGGGCAGCGCCACCACGTCGGACCACGGGCGCAGCACCTCGGCGGCCGTGCCCGAGTGCAGCGCGAGCGCGCCGGCGAGCCGGTCGTGCTCGCCCACGTCGAGCAGGTCGTGCTCGCGCGACTCGGCGAGCAGCGCCGGAAGTTCCTCGACCGTGTACACGCTGCGCACCTCGTCCACCTGCCGCACCCCGAAGACGCGCAGGCACAGGTTGGCGGCGTGGTTGAACAGCCACAGGATCGGCGCGGTCACCCGGGCGAACACCAGCAGCGGCGGGGTCAACCACATCGCGCACTCCTCGGGGCCGGCCAGCGCGATGTTCTTGGGCACCATCTCGCCGAGCACCATGTGGCAGAACACCACCACGGCCAGGCCCACCACGAAGGCGATCGGGTGCACCGCGCCGGCGGGCAGGCCCAGCGCCTCGATCGGGGCGCCGAGCAGGTGCGCGAGCGCGGGTTCGGCCACCGCGCCCAGGCCGAGCGAGGCCACCGTGATGCCGAGTTGGGCGGCGGCGAGCATGGTGGACAGCCGACCCATCGCGGTGAGCACCATCGTCGCCCGGCGCGAGCCGGCCTCGGCCCGGGGCGCGATCCGGGTGCGGCGGGCGGAGATCACCGAGAACTCGGCGCCGACGAAGAACGCGTTGGCCGCGAGCAGGACCAGCGACAGCAGCAGGTCGCCCATTACTCGTCGGTCTCCGTCCGCAGTTCCACCTCGTCGATCCGGTGCCGGTCCATCCGGACCACGGTGAGCCGCCGGCCGGCCACGTCCACGTGGTCGCCCACCTGCGGCAGCCGGCCCAGTTCGGCCAGGACCAGGCCGGCCAGCGTGTTGTAGTCGCCGGCCGGCATGCGCCAGCCGCCGGCCTCCTCGACCTCGTCGGCGCGCAGCAGGCCGGACAGGCGCAGCACGTGGGTGCTCGGAGGGCGCTGCGGCGGCGCGTCCGGCTCGTCGGCCGGGTCGTGTTCGTCGGCAAGGTCGCCGACCAGTTCCTCGGCCAGGTCCTCGGCGGTCAGCACTCCGGCGGTGCCGCCGTATTCGTCGACCACGACGGCCAGCTGGGTGCGGCCCTCGCGCAGGCGCTCCACCGCGCGTTGGAGGTCGAGCGAGGTGGGCACCAGGACCGGGGCGCGGGCGATCCGGGTGAGCGGGGTGTGCGGGCGCTCCGCGGCGGGCACGCGCAGCGCGTCGCGGACCACGGCCACGCCGACGATCTCGTCCAGGTCCTGGCCGCGCACCGGGATCCGGCTGTGGCCGCACGCCCGGGCGGTGTCGAGGAGTTCGGTCACCGACGCGGTCGCGGGCAGGGTGACCAGTTCGGTGCGCGGGGTCATCGCCTCGGCGGCCTGTTTGCCGGCGAAGCGCAGGGCGCGGTTCAGGATCCGGGCGGTGCCGACGGGCAGCGCGCCGGCGCGGGCCGAATGCCGGACCAGTTGGGCGAGTTCGTCGGGGGAGCGGGCCGAGCCGAGTTCCTCCTGCGGCTCGATCCCGAGCCTGCGTACGAGGACGTTGGCGGAGCCGTTGAGGAAGACGATCAGCGGGCGGCAGAGTCGGGAGAAGCCGATCTGGAACGGGCCGGCGACGCGGGCGACGCCCAGGGGGCGGGCGATCGCGGCGTTCTTGGGCACGAGTTCGCCGAGCACCATCTGCAACGCGGAGGCCAGCACGAGGGCGGCGAACCTGGGGAGGCGGAACGCGGCCTCGGCGAGGTAGCCGGCGATCAGCGAGGTCAGCGTGATGCCGAGTTGGGCGCCGGAGAGTTGGAAGGAGAGGGTGCGCAGGCCGTGGAGTACCCGACGGGCGCCGCGGTCGCCGGCTTCGGCTCGGGCGGCGACGTCGCTGCGCTCGACGGTGACGAGGGAGAACTCGGCGGCGACGAACATGCCGTTGCCGGCGATGAGGAGTAGGAGGAGGCCGATGGCGAGGGGGGTGTCGATGGGGGCCTCCGGAGGCAGAGCGCGTGTGCGCGCTCCTGCCCGGTGGGCGCGGGAGTATGCGTTTGGCCGCCCATCCGGGGGCCTTGTCCTCAAACGCCGGACGGGCTGGGTTTGGTGGCGTCGTGCGTGGAGGTTGCGGGTTGCTTTGTCCTCAAACGCCGGACGGGGTGGAGTGTGGGTGTCGTTCGGTGTGTGGGCTGCGGTCGGGTGTTGTCCTCAAACGCCGGACGGGCTGGGTTTGGTGGCGTCGTGCGTGGAGGTTGCGGGTTGCTTTGTCCTCAAACGCCGGACGGGCTGGAGTGTGGGTGTCGTTCGGTGTGTGGGCTGCGGTCGGGTGTTGTCCTCAAACGCCGGACGGGCCGGGTTTGGTGGCGCCGTGTGTGGAGGTTGCGGGTTGCTTTGTCCTCAAGCGCCGGACGGGGTGGTGGGTGGGCTACGGGGTTACGAAGGTGTAGCCGTTGGACTTCAGTTCGGGGATTATCTGTTCGAGCATTGTCATGGTTTGGCTGCGTTCGCCGCCGCCGTCGTGGCACAGGATGATGCCTCGGGGGGCGAGTTGGCTGTGGACGTTCTGGAGCATCTTGGGGACGCCGGCCTTCTGCCAGTCGTTGGTGTCCACCGTCCAGTGCAGTGAGCCCATGCCCAGCGACGCGGCGGTCTGGCGGACCTCTTCGGACCAGTTGCCGCCCGGGGCACGGAACCAGCGCACCGGCGTGCCGGGGGAGGCCTTGTGGATCCACTCCAGGGTTTCCTGCATCTGGCCGTGCATCTCCTGCGGCGTGCGCTTCTTCAGGTTGATGTCGTGCGTCATGCTGTGGTTGCACAACGTGTGGCCGGCCGCGACCACCTTACGGACCAGGTCCGGGTGGTCCTTGGCCTGCTGGCCGACCATGCAGAAGGTGGCCTTGACGTCGTTGCGGGCGAGGATCGACAGGGCCTTGTCGGTCCACTCCGGCCACGGCCCGTCGTCCAGGGTCAGGGCGACCACCTTGCCCTCGCCCTTGACCTTGCTCACCAGGGTGGAATCGACCGGCGGCTGCTGCGCGGCCGGCGGCGTGGCCGGCTCCTGCGCGTTCGGACTGCCCGGTTGCCGCGGTGCCTGTATCTCCTTGGGCGCGTCGCCGGCCTGAGGCGAGGCCGCCGCCGACGACCAGCGACCGTCACCGGCGACATTCCACACGAGTGCGCCACAGACGAGGATCGCGATGACCGTGACCACTGCCTGGAATCGCAGACCCTGTATCGGCAGTGCCCGAATCAACCCCCGCACGACAACCCCCAAAAAGATCTCGCTTCGGCGCCTTGGGAAGAGGCCACCCTAGGTGATCGCCGACAAGGCTTGAAGATCGACCACCGGATGCATCCTCGATGTGATCAGTGACGTGGTTGTCGGCCTCGTGGTTCCCCTGTGATTCGTCACGGTCGATCGGTAATGTTCCCAATGTCGGCCCGATGCATCGGTTGGGGGGAACGTCGGCGGGAACGTTCGGCACGTCCCGATCCGACAGGTACCGGATTGCGACCACTCGACCGGCTCCGTACCGGAGCCGGGTTCCTGGGGAGGGGCATTCATGGGCGAAAAGGTCGAGGTCACCGAGTTCGGCCGGTCCGACCGGCAGCGTTACCGGCACAAATTGCGTCGATGTCTGGAAACACTCCAACGCATGCTCGACGAGAACCGGTTCGAGAGCGCTCGAAAGCTGATGGGTGTCGAGATCGAACTGAACCTGGCCGATGCCGCGGGGCGACCCCGGATGAGCAATGCCGAAGTACTGCGGCGGATAGCCAGCCCTGATTTCCAGACCGAACTCGGCCTCTTCAACATCGAGGTCAACATTCCGCCGCACCGGCTGACCGGACCGGTGTTCTCCGAATTGGTGGAGGAACTGCGCACGAGTCTGGACTACGCGGATCGCAAGGCCGCCGAACTCGACGCGCGGATCGTGATGATCGGAATTCTGCCGACCCTCACCGACGCGCACATGGCGTTCGAGACGATATCCGACAACGCGCGCTACACGCTGCTCAACGACCAGATCCTGAACGCCCGGGGTGAGGACATCCGGCTGCGCATCGACGGCGTGGAGCGGCTGGACACCACCTCCACCACGATCGTCTCCGAGGCCGCGTGCACGTCCGTGCAGTTCCACCTCCAGGTCACGCCGCGCAATTTCGCCCCGCTGTGGAACGCGGCGCAGTCCATCACCGGGGTGCAGTGCGGCATCGGCGCGAACTCGCCGTTCCTGTTCGGTCGCGAGTTGTGGTGCGAGACCCGGCCGATCCTGTTCGAGCAGGCGTGCGACACCCGGCCGGAGGAATTGATCGCACAGGGTGTTCGGCCGCTGACCTGGTTCGGCGAACGCTGGATCGATTCGGTGGTCGACCTGTTCGAGGAGAACCTGCGGTATTTCCCGTCGCTGTTGCCGATCTGCGACGACGAGGATCCGATCGAGGCGCTGGATCGGGGCGACGTGCCGCATCTGCGCGAACTCAAGCTGCACAACGGCACCATCTACCGGTGGAACCGCCCGGTGTACGACGTCGCGCGCGGAAAGCCGCATCTGCGGGTGGAGAACCGGGTGTTGCCGGCCGGACCGACCGTGGTCGACATCATGGCCAACGCGGCGTTCTACTACGGTCTGGTGCGTTCGCTGGTGGACGACGAGCGTCCGGTGTGGGAGCGGATGCCGTTCGAGGTGGCCACCGAGAACTTCCACGCGGGTGCCCGCTTCGGTATCGACGCCGAGTTGAACTGGCCCGGCCACGGCACCGTTCCGGTCACCCGACTGGTCTTGGACGACCTGCTGCCGCGCGCGTACGAGGGGCTGGACCGGTGGGGCATCGACCCGCGCGAGCGGGACGAGTACCTGGGCATCATCGAGCAGCGCTGTCTGCTGCGGGTCAACGGGGCCGGCTGGCAGAGCGCGCAGTATCACCACTACCGCGACGCCAAGGGCATGGACCGGCTGGAGGCACTGCGTGCGATGACCCTGCGCTACGCCGAGCACATGCGCGGCGGGGACCCGGTGCACACATGGCCCGTGGGCTGACGGCGGGCTTATCCGCGCTCGATACCGTGTGCCTGTGATCACCGAGCCCGCGTCCGAGCCCGTCGAGACGCCCACCGAGCCCCGGCGCCGCGTGCTGCGCTCCGAGGTGGTGCTGGTGCTGGCCCTGTCCCTGGGGGCGTCCGGGGTCTCCTCGCTGATCTCCTTCCTGGGTTCGCTCACCGCGCCGGGCGGGCTCGGCCACAAGGCCGCGGTGCTGAACGGTTCGCGCGCGGTGGATCGGCCCTGGTTGGACCTGGCCTGGCAGCTGTTCGGGATCGCCACCGCCCTGGTGCCGGTCTTCCTGGTCGCGCACCTGCTGATGCGCGAGGGCACCTCGCTGCGCGTCCTGGGGGTGGACCGGACCCGCCCGTGGTGGGACCTGGGACGCGGGACGGCGGTCGCCGCGGCGATCGGCGGGTCCGGCCTGGCGCTGTACCTGGGCGCGCACGCGGCCGGGGCGAACCTGACCGTGGTGCCCACCACGCTGCCCGACGTGTGGTGGCGGATCCCGGTCCTGGTCCTGTCCGCGATCCAGAACGCGGCCCTGGAGGAGGTGATCGTCCTCGGCTATCTGCTGCGCCGGCTCGACCAGTTGCGGGTGCCGTGGGTCAAGGCGGTGGCGATCGGTTCGGTCGTGCGCGGCTCCTACCACCTCTACCAGGGCATCGGCGGGTTCTTCGGCAACGTGGTGATGGGCGTGCTGTTCTGCCTGCTCTACCGGCGCTGGGGGCGGGTGATGCCGCTGCTCGTGGCCCACGCCCTGATCGACATCGTCGCGTTCGTGGGATACGTGCTGCTGGCGGGCCGGGTGGACTGGCTGCCGACGGCCTGACTCCGGGGCCGGACGGCCATGTCGTGGTCGGTCGCGGCGATCGATTTGTGGACTCAAGGGTACGTCTTGTGGGCGTCGTTGGTGTCTGATGGGCATTGCGGGCAGACCTCCATCGAGCGGGGTTCGCCGGCGGACAGGCGCATATCGGGCGACGCGGGGACGCAGGGGGTCGTATGGACAACCGGAGGCGGGCGGAGTTCTTCTCCACACCGAACCCCATCGGCGGGCCGCCGCGCGGGCGGTTCGGATTGAACGCGCTGAGTCGACACCCGGTGCGGATCCTGATGGTGGCCGGCGGGTTGATCCTGCTGGTGATCGTCTTCTTCGTGGCGCTGCTCACGGTGGACGGCGGCGGATCGGACGACAAGAAGAAGTCGGCGGACGCGACCGGCGGCAAGAGTTCGTCGGCGTCGCCGAGTGCGAGCAAATCCGGTACGGGCAAGGCCACCACCGGGCCCGGGCAGAGCGCGGCGGGGCCCAAGCCGGGCTCGGTCGCGGCCACCGTGCACACCGGCGGCCAGTTGGTGCTGTACAAGGGCACGTCGTACCAGTCGGACAAGGTCGTGCAGATCAAGACCGGCACCGAGGTGCGCGCGAACTGCCACACGGAGGGCTCGATCGCCTACTACGCGGGCTCCTCCAGCAAGACCTGGGCGCAGATCGACGTGGAGGGCAGGACCGGCTTCGTGCCCGCCATATTCCTGGACACCGGCGGCGACGTGAGCAAACAGATCCCCGCCTGCACACATTGAGCGATCGCGGGGGCGCCTCGGAACACACTCCATCGGGTCGGTTGGATCACTAGCGTACGGCGGGCGGGGCGGATCGAGATCGACTCCGGGGGGAGAGCCCATGACCACGCTCGTCTTCGTGCACGGAACCGGGGTGCGCGATGTGACCGACTCGGCCGCGGTCCGCACCATCACCGCCAGGGTCGCCGCGCGGCTGCCGGGGGTGCGGGTGGAACCGGTGGACTGGGGCGCGGCGTTCGGCGTCGAGGTCTCGCCCGCACTGCGCGCGCTGATCGGGATCGCCGACCCCGCCGAGGGCGGACCGGCCGCCGAGGTCGACCCCGAGGAGGCCGAACTGCGGTTGTGGGCGGTGTTGGAACGACACCCCCGCCACGAGCTGCGCGAGGTGGCCGCGGGTGCGGCGCCCGGCGGGCGGCGGACCGAGGCGGCGGAGGACCTGCGCTGGGCGGTGGAGCACGACGTGGTCGGGATCGACCTCGCCGCGGTGTTGCCCGGCGCGCCGCCCGAGTGGCCGGACGTCTTCGCCGCGGCGGCGCGGGACGTCGCCGACTCGGCCGAATTCACCGGCGCCGTTGAGGCGTTGGCCGCGAGCGCCGACTACGACGTGATCGGCCGGGCCGTGGTGGCCGGCTTCGAGCAGGCGCTCGCCGCGCGGTACGAGGCGCCGACCGCGTGGTCGCCGGAGTGGCGCGACACCCTCGTCGCCGCCGTGCGCGACGCGTGCGGCGGCACCACCGCCGGCGGCACCTGGGTCGGGCGGACCTTCAAGAGCGGCCTGATGTACGCGAGTTGGCCGCTGCAGAACACGCTGCGCGGCGGCACCCTGGGCGGCAGCGTGCCCGCGATCGGCGACATCCTCCACTACCAGGCGCACGGCGCGACGCTGCGCGCCTACCTCGCGGCGCGGATCGCCCGGATCGAGGGGCCGGTGGTGCTGCTCGCGCACTCCCTGGGCGGGATCGCCTCGTTCGAGACGCTGGCCGAGGCGGCCGGGCCGGACACGCCCGAGCGGCGGCGCCATCCGCTTCCGGGCGTGCGGGCGCTGATCACCGTCGGTTCGCAGATCGGCTACCTCGGCGCGGTCGGCGCGCTCGCGACCCATCCGGCGCAGGCGAACCCGCCGAGCCGGTTGGGCATTCCGTGGACCAACGTGTGGAACGCCCGCGACTGGTTGTCGTTCCGCGCCGCACCGGTCTTCGGGACGGCGGTGCGCGACGTCGAGGTCCGGGTGCGCCGACCCTTCCCCCGATCCCACGGCGCCTACTGGCGCTGCCCGCGGCTCTACGACGAGATCGCGCGCGCGGTGGAGGGCGCTCGGTGACGGTGCACGCCCTGTTCGTCTGCGTCGAGCACTATCCGGCGCGCGAGGGCGGCCCGGGCGATCTGCCGGGCGCGCTCGCGCAGACCCTGGAACTGGTCGAGTGGCTGCACACGAGCGGCGCCTCCGGTGCCGAGCGGATCACCGTGCTCGCGTCCGTGCGGGCCGCGTCGAATCCGACCGCGGAGCGGCTGCGCGAGCTGATCGCGGCGGATTCGATCCTGGTCGGACCCGGCGCCGGGCCCGGCGAGCTGCGACACGTCGACTTCGAGCGGGTGATCGGCGGGCTCGGGGAGCACTGGCGGGACGGCGACCGGTTCCTGTTGCACTGGACCGGCCACGGCCGGCTGGACGCGCACGGGCGGTGGCTGGAACTGCCCGCGTTCCACCTGGAGGGTGACTCCCGGCTCTCGGTCCGGGCGATCGCCGTCGACGAGCTCCTGGCCCGCTGCGGCGAGGTGCCGCGCCGGGTCGACCAGTTCCTGGTCTTCGAGACCTGCGCCGACCGTCGCGGTGACCCCGGGGCCATCCCGCTGAACCTGACCGCGGCCGGCCCGAGCGACAAATCGGCCAAGGCCCGGATCTCCGCCGTCTTCGCGGCCGACGACGGCCAGTTCGCCTACCGCCCGGCGGACCGGCCCGCGTTCACCACGGCCCTGATCGAACACCTGACCCTGCGCGGCCCGGACGCGCTGACCGTGCCGGCCTTTCGCGAGATGTTCGACGAGATCGACACCCGGCTCGCCGCGAGCGGCCCCGGGGGCCGACCGCTGCGCCAGTCGCCGATGTACCGCGAGCCCGGGGCCGCCGACTGGCGCGAGGGCGAGCGCGACCCCGAGAACCAGTTCGGCCTGTACCGACATCGCCTGCTCGCGCTCCTCGCCGACCTGGACATCGGCGCCGGCGAACCCGCCGTGCTGCGCACCTACCTGCGCGAACGAGGCGTCCCCGAGTGGGTCTTCGCCGGCGCCGACCTCCCCGCGTGGGGAGCGGCGCTGATGTCGCTGCCCGGGCCGCCGGGCCGGCACCCGATCCGGCACCTCCTGGAGTGGCTGTACGTCGGATGCCACCAGACACACGTCGCGGACTGGGCCGAGCAGTTGCGCGAGGCCGGACACATCGACGCGTTCCGCCCGGCCGAGGTACGCGAACGGCAGCCGCTGACGCTGGTGGTGTTCATCCGGGAGAACGTGTACTCGCCCGACGGGCCGGACCGGGTGCGCTACGACGCCGAACCGCGGTTCTACGTCGGCCTCGAACATCTCGAGGCGCCGGCGGGCCTGCCCTCGGGCACCGCCCTGCCCCGGGAGCGACTCGCCGACCACCTCGCCGACTTCTACCTGACGATCCGCACCGGCTGGACCTCCCTGGCCAAGGCCCGGGTGCAACTGGTGCTGCCCACCGAATTGTTCAACGAACCCTTCGAGGCGGTCCGGATCGGCGGCGCCGACGACCACATCGTGCTCGGCGAACACCACGAGGTGGTGCTGCGGCCGATCGTGCGGCACGGCGTGGCCCGGCCGATGCACTACGACACCTGGGCCGAATCCGCGAGCCTGCGCGCCAATCCGGCGGTGCGGCACCTGAATCGGCACCTGTGCGGCGGTGGCGGCCACGACTGCGACGACGAGCCCGTCGGCTTCCTCCAGGACTACCGGTGGGAGCACCGGCCGGGCCGACCCGGCGCGGTCGAGACCGCGGTCGGCCGCGGCGACTGGGCCCTGCTGTGGACGCACGGGACCACCTGTACCGACGCGTGCGCCGGCACGAACGGCGCGCACGGCGGTTGCTCCGGTGGCGCGGTGGGGCGGACCCTGTACCGGATGCTGGAGCAAAAGAACCGAAACCTGACCCAATTGCCTTCCGTCGTGACCCACCTGCGGCGCACCCTGGGGCGCAGGGCCACGCCGCCGGAGCGGGTCGTGCTGGTGTTCGACGATCCCGGTTGGCGTCCGTGGCAGGGTGCGGGACTGCTGCGCGGCGCCCCGGCGGGCGGGGGGGACGAGCGATGAGACAGGCCACGACGAGCACCGCCGGGGACCACGATCCGGGGGAGCCCGCCGCGCCGTGGTGGATCTACCGCGGCGACGCCGGCGGCGCGACCGCGTCCCCGGCCGGAACCGGTCCGGTCGAACTCCCGCCTCCGCCGCCGTGGCGGCTGTTCGGCACCGACGACGTCGGGGACGACGTGCCGGAGCCCGCCGCGCTGCCCGGCGAACGCGCCGGCGAGCCGTACTCCGGCGAATTCCACGGCGACCGCCGCGTCTACGACCTCGTCAACGCCGCGATCCACCTGCGCCGGCCGCTCCTGGTCACCGGCCGTCCCGGCACCGGCAAGACCACCCTGGCCCGCAGCATCGCGACCCGGCTGCGCCTGGGCCCGGTGCTGCGCTGGGGGATCACCAGCCGCTCCACCCTCCGCGAGGGGCTGTACGGATACGACGTGCTGGCCCGCCTGCACGACATGAACCTGCGCGCCAAGGGCGCGGCGGGCCCGGCCGGCGCCGACGTCGACGACATCGGCGCCTACATCACCCTCGGCCCGCTCGGCGACGCCCTGCTGCGCCGCCCGCACCCGAGGGTGCTGCTGATCGACGAGATCGACAAGAGCGACGTCGACCTCCCCAACGACCTGCTGCACGTGTTCGAGACCGGCGGCTTCGAGATCCCCGAACTGCGCCGGGCCCGGCTGCGCAGCGCGAAGGTGACACCGTACGACGGCGACTTCGGCGCCCGGGTCGAGGTGCGCGACGGCACCGTGCGCTGCGCCGCGTTCCCGATCGTCGTCCTCACCAGCAACGGCGAACGCGCCTTCCCGGCCGCGTTTCGGCGGCGCTGCGTGCCGCTGGAACTGCGCGCGCCGGACCGCGACGTGCTCAAGCGCATCGTGCGCAGCCGCCTGCCCGAGGGAGTACCCCTCGACGAGTCGTTGCTCGACCACTACCTGGAGTTGGCGAACGGCGTCGACGGGCCGCTGCTCTCCCCGGACCAGTTGCTCAACGCGATGCAGTTCCGCGAGGGGATCCGCGAGCGCGCCGGAAACGGCGACCACCTGCCCACCAACGACACGCTGGCCACCCTCTTGTTCCACGACCTGAACGGGGGATGAGCGATGGCGGAGGAGGACCCCGCCGGGGTCACCGTCGACGCGGTCCTGGACTGGGCGTGGTTGACCGCCGTGATCGACACGAGCGGCGGCCCGCCCGCCGCGGCGGCCGAGATCGCGGCGCCGGCCGGCCCGGTGCCCGCGGCACCCGGGCCCGCGCCGCCGATCGCGCCCGGACCGGAGCCCCCGCCCGCGCCGAGCGCCCGCCGCCCGCCGCCGGCGGTGCGCGGCCCCCGTCCCGAGACCTCCCTCGCCTTCACCGCCGTGCCCGACTCCGTCGAGTCGATCGAGCAGATCGGCACCGGCCCGGCGGGCGCCACCGCACCGCGCCTGCCCGCATGGCTCGACGAGGCCCGGCCACCGGCCGCCTCGATCCTGCCCGACCGGCTCGAACTCGCCCGCCTGCTGCGCCGGTTGCGCCACCACGGCGCCGCGCCCGACGCGGTGGTCCTGGACGAGGAGGCCACCGCGGAACACGCGGCGCTGACCGACCTGATCGTGCCGGTGCTCGAACCGGCCAGGGAGCGCTGGTTCGAACTCGCCCTCGTCGTGGACACCGCGCCCTCGATCGCCCCGTGGCGGCGCCTGCTCGCCGAGTTCACCCGACTCGTGAGCGGGAACGGCACGTTCCGCGCGGTGCGTTCCTGGTCCCTCGACACCGACGTGCCCGGCCGCGCGGTACTGCGCACGCCGTTCGGCACGCAGGCCCAACCCGCCGCACCGGCCGGCCCCACCGGCCGGCGGATCATCATGGTCGTCACCGACGGGGTCGGCCGCGCCTGGTCCCACCCGCAGACCGCGGCCATGCTCGCCTTGTGGGCGAAGCGGTGTCCCGTGGTGCTGCTGAACCTGCTGCCCAAACGCTGGTGGGATCGCGCGCGGATCCCGTCCACCCCGGTCGTCTTTCGCGGCCGAGGCGCGGGCGCCGCCCGCCGATCGGCCTTTCGGCTCCGGCACGACCCCCACTGGACGGGGCCGCCGGAACGGGTCGCCGTCCCGCTGATCGGCCTGCACCCCGAGGGCCTGTGGGCGGACGACCCGGCGGATCGCCGAGCCGGCCGATGGAGCGAACTCTCCCGCTGGGCCCGGATGATCACCGACGAGCGCGGTCGCGAGTTCGCGGGCCCCGCGTGGGTACTCGATCCGCGCGGGGCGGCGGCCGGGCCCGCGCCGACCCCGGTACCGGCCGAGGACCGGCGCACACCGGCGGTGCGGCTCGCCGAGTTCCGCGCCGGCGCCTCCCCGGACGCCGTCGAACTCCTCGGGAAACTCGCCGCCGCGCCGATCAGCCCGGCCACGATGCGCGTCGTGCAATCGGCGGTGCTCGCGCGCGAGGACCCCGCGTTCGTCGCCGAGGTGATGCTGAGCGGCCTGCTGGTCGAGTCGCCGGATCGGGACGAGGCGGCGCGCGCGGACGACGTGGTGTACGACCTGGACGAGCAGGTCCGGGAGACGTTGCTGACCGCGATGAGCCGACGGTCGGCCCTGGAGGTGTACTTCCGGGTCGCCGAGTTCCTGCACGATCGAAACGGCCACGCCGAGTTCGACTTCCAGGACCTGCTCACCGCCCGCGAGCCCGCCGCGGTCGGCCTGCTCGGCCCGCACAGCCGCCCGCTCGCCCGGGTCGGTGCGACGCTGCTGGATCGCCTCGGACCCGACTACCGGCCCCGGGCCCGACGCCTGGAGGCCCGGGCCAACGGTCCGATGTTGCGTCGGCGCGAGCTGACCCGGGCGTGGACCACGCGGATGAGCCACTGGATCCGGGCGCGGCCGGTGGTCACGGACGGGCTGATCGTGGTGCAGGACGTGGCGGGGACGCTGGTGGTCCTCGATCCGCTGACGGGGATGGCTCGGTGGACGGCTCACCACGGCGCACCGTCGCGGTGTGCGCCGGTGGTGGCGGCGGGGCGGGTGTGGGCGGGGCATGACGACGGTGGGCTGTATCGGTACGACCCGACGAGGAGGTCCGCGCCGGACGCGGTGGTGCGGGTCGGCGACGCCGCCGTGGTGGCGCTGGTGTCGGGGCCGGTCGGTACGGACGGGCTGTTCGTCGCCACGGTGGACGGCCGCGTCGTGTGGCTCGACGGCGCGAACGACACGACGGAACTCGGGGGGACGCGCTCGGGCATACCGGCCGGACTGTGTGTCTCGGGGGAGCGGACCGCGGCGGTGGATCGGGCGGGCGGGGCCAGGGCGTGGCACGCGGGCTCGGAATCCGCCTCGTGGTCGCAGGATCTGTCCGAGGCGGTGCACGCCGCCCCGGTGGCCGACGAGGAGCACGTGTACGTCCCACTCGCCACCGCCGGGATCGCGGCGCTGCGCTGGGCCGACGGGGAACTCGCCTGGCGGGCGCGGTTGCCCGGTGGGGTGTTGAGCACACCCGTGGTCGGCGCCGGGCTGGTGGTGGCGGTGACCACCGACGGATTCCTCCACGCGTTCGACGCCGAGTCGGGACGTCGGGTATGGCGCACGGCCGATGTGCCGCAACCCGGGCTGCGGGTGACCCTGGCGGACGGGCTGGTCCATGTGGCCGGGGAGGCCGGGGGCATCCGTACCCACGACCTGGCCACCGGTCGTCGGGTGGCCGAAATCCGTTCCGACGTGGGGGTGTCCGTGGCGGTCGCCGCCCGGGGGCGGCTGATCCTCGCCGGGCTCGACGGCACGGTGACGTCGCTGGAAGGGCCGGTGGTGGTCGACTGACCGACGCTCGGATCACGGGCCGGCGGACGACTGATCACAACCCATGGGAAACGCTTCGAGTCGGCCACGCGCGGGACTACGATCGGCCACTGCGGGTAAGTGGTCGTCACCGCGTGCAGGGTTGTTCGCCGACCCGCGATGTCGACATACCCGGGGCTCCACGTCCGGTGAGGCGTGGCGGGGCGCTCCGGAGGGGACGAACGGGGGGATTCGTGCCGGGAGTTCAGCGACGGGGCGGTGACCGGTGAGCACGGCGTCGACGGGTCCGCGCGCGCCGGGCGATCGGGACACGCTCCCGGAGGTGGTGTGCCCCGTCTGCTGGGGGCCGGCTCCGGTCGTGGGCCCCTGCCGGACCTGCGCGTGGCCGCCGGCCGATCCCGGGCCCACCGCCTACCAGGACGCGGCGCGGGCCTTCGACCACGCGGCCGTGCTCCGGGTCGCGTCGGCGCGCGGGTCGACGGAGGTGCCCCACGCGCTGGCCGATCTGGTCAGATTCGGCCCGGTCGTCCCCGAGGCTGCGTCGGCCGTCGCCGCATCGGTCCCGGGAACCGGACGGGCCGCGGTGCTCACCCTGCTCACCGCGCTGACCGCCGGCGAACTGGACCTGCTGTTGTTCGTGGACATCGGGACCCGGTACCTGGCCGCACAGTGGGTGACGCTCGACGAACGCGGTTTCGTCGGCGCGCCCTCGGCGAACCGGACGCGCCACGACTGGCGCGAGGTGGTGCCCTGGCTGCCCGAGGACGACGCGGCCCGCGACCTGACCCTGGCCGGCGGGGTGGGCCGGCGGCCGGCCGTGGGCACGGCCGAGGCTCCCGAGGCGCTGGCTTCGCGGGCCCGGTCGACGCTGCGGGACAACTGGGCCGATCCGAGTGGTTGGCGCGCACTGCCGGGTGCCCCGTGGGAGCGGGCCTGGGCCCTGGTGCTGGTGGAACGCCGCCCGGAGTGGACCTGGTGTGCGCTCGCGGCCGAGGTGGTGCGGGAGCAGGTGCGCCCGGCCGCCGTGCTCGGCGGCGGCCCCCTCGACGACGAGAGCATCGAACTCCCCGCCCTGATCGAACTGTTGGCCCTCGACGTGCCCGCCCGCCACCCGCTGCACCTGGTCGGCGTCGACCCGGGAGCGGAGGACTCGGATCGAACAGTGCTCCTCGATCGAGGGGCGACGCCGGGTGCGGCCGACGGCCCCCCGCTCGCCGAGATCACCCTGGGCCTGCGCGGCGAAGGCCCGGACGGGCACGCCGTCGCGGTGGCCGTCGCCGACGTGGCCGACCCCGGCAGGTGGTCCGAACTGGAACGGGTCACCGTATTCGCGCCGCCCGGCGAAGTCCGCCTCACCGTGCGGATGATCGGGCCGGGACGGGTCGACGTCACCGCCTCCGGCGGGGCCGCCTGGGTGCTGGGTGCCGGCCGAACCGACCTTCGGTCGGCGGGGCCGCCGGCCGCCGCCGCGCTGCCCCGTCCCTTCTGGCAGCCGGCCCGGCCCACCGCCTACGACCTCCTCTGCGTGGTCGAGTTGGGCGGCACCCCCGAACAGACCTCGACGCGGCTCGACTTCGTCCGCGCGCTGCTCGCGAAGGCGGCTTGCGGGGATCGGTCGGCGTACTGGGGGCAGGCCGCCGTGCTCGGCTACGACGACCACCCCCGACCCCGGCGCAGCCGCCACGACCCGCTGCGCCGGGTCGACTTCGCCCCGCCCGACACGACCCGCGCGGCGATCGCCGACTGGGTCGGGACACCCGCGGTGGACCCGTACGCCGCACCCCTGGAGCGGGTGTGCGCACTGCTGCGCACGAGCACGCTCGGCCGGCGGGTGGATCGGCCCACCCTCGTGGTGACCGTCGGCCTGCGCGGCCCGCACCCCTACGTGCAGGGACTGGACCCGGCGCAGGCGTACGGCGGTGGCCGATGGGACGCGGACCTGGCCGCCCGACGGGCGGCCCGGCCGGGCGATCGGTACCTGCTGGTGACCGACGACCCCGGATATGCGGGCGCGGCGGACCCCCGGGTACACGATCGCACCCTGAAGGCGTGGCGACTGCTGGGCGCGGACGGGTGTTTCACGCTCGGCCGCACCACGCCCGCCGACCTGCTGCGATTCGGTCGCGCCGCGCTCACCGACACGACCGGTGCGCCGCTGCTGCTCGACGTGGTCACCAGAGCCTCGGCCGGCGAGTCGGATGGGAAAGGGGTGCGCCGATGACGCGGTCGTACGGTACCCGGGACGGGGAGCCGACCGGTGGCGCGGTCCTGGAGAAGCGGATAGCCCTGTGGGGCGCGCCGGAATCGGGTCGCACCACGTTCGTCGCGATGGTCCCCGAGGCCGCCGAGGAGCGCTCGCGCGCACTCGGGCACGGCGCCGGCCGAAACCACGTGCGCCGGTGGAAGGTGTTCGGAACGGACGACGCCACCCAGCGCTTCCTGCGGCACACCGACCAGGCGCTGCTGCACGAACACCGGTTCCCGGGCGAGCCCGACGGGAGCGTCGATACCGCCGAGCCGACGCGATACCGCTTCCTCTTCCGGCGCGACCCGCGCGTCGTGCCGCTGCACCGGCTCACCGACCACTGCCGATTCGTGGCCACGATCACCGAGTTGCCGGATCCGAGCACCCGGCGTGACGCGGTCAAGCAGGCCCTGGCCGACTGCACCGGCCTGATCGTGCTGTTCGACCCCACCGACGCGAGCGGCACGGGCGAGGACGCGGTACGCGCGCTGGACCGCACGCTCACCGAAGCCGCCGCCGACCTCCAGCCGCGCACCGACCCCCGCGGCCTGTTGCCCTTCGAACCGGCCGTGTGCGTCACCAAGATCGACGACATGGCGCTGTATCGGGAGGCCCGCCTGGGCGCCTGGGCCGAGTTGGGCCGCGACGGCCGGGTCCGGGTGCGCGACCCCGAGGCGTACTTCCGCCGGTTGTGCGAGCGCGACGGGCCGTGCCCGAACCCCGCCGCCACCGAACTGCCCGGCATCCTGGAGCGGCACTTCGGCCGGATCCGCTACTACGCCACCTCGGCGGCCGGCTTTCGTCGCTCCGCGGGCCGGATCGACCCGGAGAACTGCCGCAACGTCGAACCGCACGGCAACCGCCTCGACGGACCGCCCCACCCCCAGGGTGTGCTGGAACCCATTCTCGGCATGCGCGCGGTGCGCATCGCGAAGAGGGGATGACCGATGTCCCGAATCGCCCCGAACCCCCGCCGACCCCGGGCCCTTACCCGGCTCGTGGTTTCCGTACTGTCGCCGATCCTCGCGCTGTGCGCGGCCGCGTCCCCGGCACACGCCGTCGCCCGGGCCGACGGCGAGTCGCCCGCCGATTCGACCGCACGCCTGTTGGACGAGTTGGGCGTCGACGCCCAACCGGCCGACTTCTACATGGTGCTCGACGTGTCGACGTCGATGCGGGAGAACGGCGGCTACGACGAGGCGAAGACGGCGCTGCGCAACCTGTTGACCGCGATGCAGCCCCGGGACCGGATCTCGGTGATCCGATTCGGCGCGACCACCACCGTTTTTCGGCCACTGGACGCGGCGCCCCGGGGCGAGGCCGCGGTCTCCGCGTTCCTCGCCGGGTTGCCCAAGCCGAACGACGTGGAGAGCGACTTCGGCGCGGCCATGGTGTCGGTGTCCGGGATCGTCGCCGCGGCCCGGCCGTCGGCGGGCGGATATCGGCCGCCCACCGCGATCGTGGTGCTCACCGACGCCGATCTGTACGCGCCGAACAATCCGCGCTTCGCCGACGAATCGGCGCCGGGGTGGGAGGCGTTGCGGCAGGAGTACGCCAACGCGGTCGCCGAACGCGGCCCGATCGCCGCGTACGCGATGCCGCTCGGCGACAACGGGCGCGGGGTCAACCTGATCGCGAAGGTCCTGCCCAGGGCCGAGACGCTCAGCGGCTCGGTCGCCGAGCAGGCGGCCCGGGTGCGCGCCCTCGAACAGGACGCGCGCGTGCGCAAGGGGGTCGCGGTGGTGCAGGCGGACCGGGACGCGACGGTCCGGGCCCGGTTCGCCCCGGCGCCCGCACACCCGCGCGGTTCCCGCCCCACCGACGCCGACTGCGCCGGCGCCGAGCCGCCGGTCGACCCGATCGACCTGTCCGCCCGCGGCACGCTCTGCCTGACCCTGGTCTCCACGGCGCACCGCATCCGGTTGACCGTCGCCGACCTGCACACCGGCGATCCGGCGATCGATCGGGCGCTGCCGCGCGAGCCGATCATCCTGGAAGCCGGGGTGCCGCGATACTTCGCGATCGAGGTGCGGGCGCACGAGCGCACCCGCACCGACCTGTTCGCCCGATCGCGGACCTACACCGCGTCGACGACCGTGCAGGGCACCGTGACGGCCACCCGGGCCGCCGAGTTCGCCGACCTGCTGCGGGTGCCGGGCCCGTACGCCGCCGCCGGCCTGAGCGACGGCCGACTGGCCTACACGGGCCGGGTGCGCGGATCGGTCATGTGGTCGGTGTGGGCCCTCCTGGTGGCGGCGATGGCACTGGTCGCGGCGGGGGGAACGGCGGCGTGGCGCTGGTTCCCGGCCGGTGTGTACATCGAACTGAGCATGGAGGAGGACCGATCGGAGTTCCCCGAGAGCACGGCACACCCGGCCCTGGGAATGCGCCACCGCTGGACCCACGAGCACGATCCGGCGGCCGGCGCGATCACGTCCTTCCTGGCCCGGGGCCGCCGGCCGCGCTCCGGACGCGGTGTGACATTGACCGCGCGCCACGAGCGCGACGGGCGCGTGCACACGTCCCGGCGCCGGCTGGGCGTCGACGACGCCACCATGCTGTACGGCGTCCGCGCCCGGGTGTTGCGCCGACCGCCCGCACCGCGGCCCGGCGGCGCCGACCCGGAGTCGACCATCGCGGAGCCGGCTCCGATCGACGCCTCCGCGCAGAACAGCCGCTACTCGGGGATCACCCGGCCCGATCCCGGGGAACAACACACACCGGTAGCACCGGCAGGATTGATCCCCCCGACCCCGACCCCCCGGCCGCCTCGCTGACATCGTGTGCGGGTACCGGGCCCGACCTCGACCGGTATCCCGCACGGAAAGGTTCACGTGGACGCGACCGACCGACACGACCGCCCCCGCGAGACCGCGGGCACGTTGCGGGCGCATTGGGCCTGGTACCACGACGGCGCGGTGCCGGCGTGCAGCGCGGGACCCGAACGGCGGGAGCATTTCGAGCGGTTGGTGCGACCCACGCTGGACGAGTACGCGCCGCCCGGCTGGGTCGGGGTGACCGGCGCCGGGCGCGAGGACTCGTTCGTCGCGATGACGCTGCGCGATCCGGAAGGGGTGCGCTACTTCACCGCGCCCTACGCCGAGATCGCCGCCGCCGGCGCCACGTACACCGCACTGTGGCTGGCCTTTCGCGGCATCGACCTGCCCACCGACCGGGAACGGCCGCTCCGGGTACGGCTGCCCGGGCCGCCGCCGGCCGTCGGTCTGCACCCGGCCGACTTCGAATGGCTCGCGGGGGTCGCGGCGGCGGTCCTGGCCGGCCCCGTGGTGATCACCGGCGCCGACCGCCTGGACAGCCGGGCCCGGCTCGAACTCCTGGACCGGATCACCGCGTTGCTCCCGTACGGCTGCCGCGCCGGACTGCGCTTCGCCACCTCGCTCGGCCCCACCGGCCGACTGCGCCCCCGACTCGCCTTCGGCCGGGTGCCCACGCCGGGGACGGTCCGCGTCGCCTTGGACGGCGTGCCGGCCGTGCCCGACCTCCCCGCCGCCCGCGCCTACCTGGGCGAACTGACCATGCTGCGCCGCCGCATCGGGCTCGACCCGCTGGTGGCCGCGCTCGCGACGCTGCGCGAGGCGGGCACGCCGGTGGCCGGGGATCGCCTGCTCGGGCTGCTCGCCGAGGTGGGCGCCCGACGCGGACCGGGTGCGGGAGCGGGGGACGAGAGCGGGTCGAGCGTGCGGGTCGGGCCGGCCCCGGGGGCGGAACCGGGCCGTGAGGCCGCCCGGTTCGCCGCCGGCGACCGGGCCGGGCCGCGTTCGCGTGCGCCGGGCGTCGAGGCGCCTGCGGCATCGGCACGCCCGTCGCCGTCGCCGGCCCGCCCGGCGTCCCCGCCCCCGTCGCCCCCGTCGCCCCCGTCGCCACTGGAGCGGCTGCTCGGCGGCGACGTCGCGCTGGCCGCGCCGATCGCCGAGCGCTGGCGCGCGGAGGACGGCGACGAGGTGACCCGGGACATGGCCGCCGCGCTGCGCGCCCGCCCGGCGAGCCTGGCGCTGGGGTGGAATACGGCGGTGGCGGCGGGGCGCGGGGATCGGCTCGTGCACGTCCTGCTCGGCCCCGTGCCGCCGCTCCTGGCCGGTTCCACCCCGCCCGCCGGCCTCGACGCGCGGGCCCTGCGCGTGCCCGAACCCTCGGTCAACGGCGCGGGGAAGACCGACACCGACGTGGTCTCGCCGGAGGCCCTGGTCGCCGACCTGTGCCGACTGCTGGGGCCCACCCCGACCACCGAGGTGCCCGCGCTCTACGACGCGCTGTGGAACCACCCCGTGGTGCTGCGCCGCCTCCTGGACACCGCGGGCGCCGACCTGGGCGCGTGGTTGGAGGTGATCCGCCCGTGGGACGACCGGGCGCCGGAGTGGTTGGCGCCGTACGCACTGCTCGCGGGCGAGCGGTTGCGGGCCGCCGAGATCCCGCCCGCCGAGGCGGTGTTCACCCTGCGCGTGGCCGGACACACCGACACCGCCACGATCGCCGCGGTGCTGCACGACCTGTGGCCGACCCTGGTCCCGCTCACCGAGCGGCGCGCCGACCCCGCCGCGCGCGGACTGGCCGCGCTTTTGGAGAAGCCGCTGGGCTCCGGGGCTCCGGTCGCCGCGCGTGTGCGGGCGGACGTACTGCGGCTGGCGCTCGGCGGTGCGCCGACGGACGGACCCTACGTGGCGGCCGATCTGCTGGCGCTGCGGCACGAGTCGGTCGCCGAGGGGCGGTTCGCCGGGTGGATCGCGGCGCTGCTGCGCGCGGTGGCGGTCACCCCCGAGCTGCTCGGCGAACTGGTGCGCGCCGGCGATCCGGCGGTCACCGCCGCCGTCGCGGACGCGGTGCTCGCCGATGCCCGGCTCGCCGAGCTGCCCGGCCTGGACGACGCGTGGTGGGCGGCGATCGCCCGGGCCCGCCCGGAGTTGGCCGCGCGCGCCGCGAGCGGCTGGTTCCGCAACGCGCTGCGCGGGGTGGACGCGGTGGCGGCGGCCGGGGTGTGGGCGGGCGAGATCGTGGACGGCGCGGCCCGCCCGCGGCGCGACCTGTACGTGCACGAGGTCGGCCGCTGGTGGCACGCCGCGCCCGACCGTGAACGCGACCTGCTGCTGCCCAGCCTGGAACGGGAGTTGATCGTGCGCGGCGGTACCCCCACGCAGGCCCGGGAGGAGCTGCGCGCGATCCGGGTGTCGATCGCCGCGCACGCGTGGGGGCCGGAGGCCGCGGCGTCGATCGTCGAACGCGAGCAGGAGGAGTTCGAGACGTTCCGCCGCCACCTCAAGCAGTTGCGGACCGCGCTCAAGCACGGCGACGCGCTGCGGGTGCTGGCGATACCGGCGATCCTCGCGCTGATAGCCCTCCTGGCCGCGGTGCCGCCGGGTGGCGCCGCGGCCGTCGCGCGCCCCACGACCGCGAGGACCGAACCGCCCGACCCCTATGGCGCCGAGCGGCTGATCACCACCTTGGGCGCGGACCGGGAGCGGGTGAACTACGTGATCCTCGTGGACACCTCGGCCTCGATGCAGCGCACCGGGCGCTATGCCACGGCCAGGTCCGCGCTGACCGCGTTCCTGGCCCGGTTGTCCGCGCGCGACCGGGTCGCGCTGGTCACCTTCGACGGCGTGGCGACCGAGCACGGCAACGGCCTGGAGCCGGTCACCGACCCGGCGGCGATGGCCGCGCGCCTGCCCCCGCCGCGCCCGGGCGAGCCGGCCGACGGGATCCCGGCGGGCGGTGCGCCGCCGGTCGGGGCCGAGCAGCCGAGCGATGTGCACGCGGCGCTGGAGCGGGCGCTCGTGGTGTTGCGCACCTCCGCGCCGGATTCGGTCGACGGGGTCGTGCTGATCTCGGACGCGGCCCGCGACGCGGTGGGCCCGGACCTGCGCAAGGACTTCGACCGGCTCGGCGAGGAGGGCCGTGCGGTGTCCGGCTTCGCCGTCCCGCTGGCCAGCGACAGCAGTGCGGGGCCGGCCCTGCAACGGGTGTTGCCGAACACGCGGGTGTTGCGCGACGATCCGGCCGACCCGGGCGTCGCGCTGGCCCAGGTGCGGACCGGTCTGTACCTGCGGCACGCGGCCCGGTTCGTCGACGCGGATCGGGACAAGGGTGTGCAGGCGACCTGGCTGATGCCGCCGCCGGAGCAGCCGGACGCGGTGGACTGCCGTGCCTTCCGGCCGGTTCCGCCGGACCGGCGACTCGATCTGTCCTCGGGGCGCGAGATGTGCCTGCGCCTGGTGGCCGGCACCACCCGGGTGCCGCTCCAGGTGACCCGGTTGCGGGTGGACGGCGTGGGTGTGGTCGGCCTCAAGGACGGCGCGCCGCTGCTGGCTCCCGGGCAGCCGGTCTACTTCTCGGTCAATCTGGCCGCGCGTACGCACCGCACGGACGGCATGTGGGCGGACGCCGGTCACTACGACGCGCGGGCGCGCGTGGTGGGGGAGGTGCACAGCCCGCTGGCCGAGACGATCAAGGAGCAACTCCCGGACGCCCGGCTCGCGCCGCGCACGGACGTCGCGGGCGACGAACTGCTCTACCGGGGCGACGAGCGGGTGGACCTGAGCTGGTGGCCGTGGCTGCTCGCGGGCCTGGGCACGCTCGCCGTCGCCGGGGTGGCGTGGTTCGGATGGTCCTGGGTACGCCCGCGTGTTCGACGTCGTTGGGTACGGTGAACGGCATGCGCATTTACGTCGTGGACGCGTTCACCGACCGGCCGTTCCGAGGCAATCCGGCGGGGGTGTGCCTGCCCGACGCGGCACATGCCGACGACGTCGCCTGGATGCAGTCGGTGGCGGCCGAACTGGGCTACTCGGAGACCGCGTTCGCGGTGCCGGCCACGGGCGACGCGGCGGACTTCGGGCTGCGCTGGTTCACCCCGCAGACCGAGGTGGATCTGTGCGGGCACGCGACGCTGGCCACGGCGCACGTGTTGTTCGGGCAGGGGTCGGCGCCGACGTCGCGGATCCGCTTCGCCACCCGCAGCGGGGTGCTGACCGCGTCGCTCGACAGCGCCGGCGTGGTCCTGGACTTCCCGGCGCTGCCGCCGCGCGAGGTGCCGATCCCGACCGAACTGGGCCTGGCGCTCGGGGTGGAGCCGATCCTGGTGGCGGCCGGCGGTGACGACCTGCTGGTGGAGGTGGCGTCGGCGGCGGCGGTGCGTACGGTGGCGCCGGACCTGGCGACGCTGGCCACGCTGCCGTATCGGGCGGTGATCGTCACCGCCGCGGGGGAGGGGCGGGTCGACTTCGTCTCGCGGGTGTTCGCGCCCTCGGTCGGCGTCGCCGAGGACCCGGTCACCGGCTCGGCGCACTGCGTGCTCGGCCCCTACTGGGCCCCGCGCCTGGATCGCCGCCGGATGACCGGCGGGCAACTGTCCGCGCGCGGCGGCACGGTCGGGGTGGAACTGGTCGGCGACCGGGTCCGGCTGTCCGGCGCGGCGGTCACCGTACTCGAAGGCGACCTGATCACCGACTGAGCCGGGGCGACCGGGCCGCCCGAGACGGTGGTGGATCATTGCGCCCGTCGTTGCTAGCGTGCGGCCACCACTGGACCTGACGTACCGTCAGCAACCTCGGGAGTCGCGCCGTGTCCGACGCCGTCAGCTATACCCCGTCCCACCTCGGCGTGTGCGTCACCGACCTGGATCGGGCGCTGCGGTTCTACCGCGACGGCCTGGGCTTCGCCCCCGTGGCCCGCTACGACGTGGGCAACGAGGTGGCACACACCCTGGAGGTCGAGGGGGACGTACGCCTGGTCTCCCAACTGATCGCCAAGGAGGGCATGGTCGTCGAGCTGCTGTACTACGCCTCGCCCGAACCGCAGGGCGAACCGTCGCGGCGGCGCAACCACCTCGGCCTGACCCACCTGTCCTTCCTGGTCGAGGACGTGGACGCGGCCGCCGCCCGGTTGGTCGAACACGGCGGCACGCTGCTGACCGGGACCCGGGCGAGCCTGCCGAGCGAGACCGGATCGACCGAACTGGTGTTCCTGGCCGACCCGGACGGCACCCGGATCGAACTGATGCGCCTCGACGCCTGACCCGGCCGACCCCCGCGCGGCGCACCGCGCGCCGTCACGTCCTGCCCGCCGTCAACACATCGCGCACACACCCGCGCAACCACGCGTGCCCCGGATCGGCGTCGTGGCGCGGGTGCCAGGCCAACCCCATCGGCAGCGGCGGCAACGACAGCGGAACCTCGAACGTGCGCAACCCCCGCGCCTCGGTCAGATTGATCAACTGCGCCGCGACCAGGCCGACCAGGTCGCCTTCCAGCAGGATGAACAGCGAGGACGGGTAGGTCGGCACGGCGCCCACCACCCGCCGGGTGAGTCCGAGTTCGGCCAGCGCGGTGTCGACCGGACCGTGCAGCTTGCCGCGTCGGGACACGATCAGATGCTCGGCCGCGGCGAACCGCTCCGGCGTACACCGGCCGCGCAGCAGCGGGTGCCCCGCCCGGACGCAGCCGACCATACGATCGTCGAACAGGTGCTCGGTCAGCACCTCCGGCGCGGTGGCGTCGATCACGCCCACCTCCAGGTCGGCGATCCCGTCGCGGAGCGCCTGGGTGTCGGTGTGACTCTCCGCCAGGAACTTCAGCCGTACCCCCGGGGCCTCCCGCGCCGCGCGCGTGAACAGCTCCGCGGCGCACGCCGCGGTGAACGCGTCGTGCGACAGCACGGTGAAGGTTCGGGACATCGTCCGCAGGTCCACCTCGCCGGCCGCGGTGAACAACGTCCGGGCGCGCTCCAGCACCACCCGCACCTCGGATCGGATGGCCAGCGCGTGCGGCGTGGGAACCATCGTCCGCCCGGCCCGGACCAGGACCGGGTCGCCCAGCGCCTTGCGGATCCGGCCCAGTGTGCGGCTCATGGCCGGCTCGGACAGGTGCATCCGCTGCGCCGCGCCGGAGACGCTGCACTCCTCCAGGAGCGCGTCGAGCGCGGTGAGCAGGTTGAGGTCCATCCCGGATTGCGTCACACGCATCCTTTCCATGCGATACATGCATTGGAGTAAATCGGTGCCTCAGCCTACGGTGAAGGAGTCCGGACACGCAGTTCCCCGCACCACCCGTGCTTCCCTTCCTTCGCAGACAGTCAGTTCCTGGGGGACCCATGTCCACGCCCGTCCCGGGCACGTCGGCGCGGCGCGCCGACGGTGCCGAAACCGAACGCGCCGGCTCCTCGCGCGCCGTGCTGATCGCGATGTGCGCCTGTGTGCTGGTCGCGCAGAGCATGGTCGCCGCGATCAACCTGGCCATTCCGCAACTGGCCGCGTCCCGGCTGCATCCGTCCGCCGACAGCATCCTGTGGATCGTCGACGCGTACGTGATCGTCTTCGCCGGCCTGCTGATTCCCGCCGGCGCGCTCGGCGATCGCTACGGCCGCAAGGGCGCGCTGCTCGCCGGGCTCGGCGTGTTCGCCGCCGGGGCCGCGGTCGGCGCGCTCGCCACGAACTCCGCCACGCTGATCGCCGGTCGCGGCATCTCCGGCGCGGGCGCCGCGCTGATCATGCCCGCGACCATGTCCATCCTGATGCACGTCTTCCCGGCCGAACGCCGCCCGCAGGCGATGGCGTCCTGGACGCTCGCGGTCGGCCTGGGCGGCCTGCTCGGCAACGTCGGCGGCGGTCTGGTCCAGGAATACCTGCCCTGGCAGGGCCTGTTCTGGATCATGGTCCCGCTCGCCCTGGTGCTCGCCGCGGTCGTCCAGTGGGTCACGCCCCGCACCGAGACGCATCCGGCCGCGCTCGACCCGATCGGCGCCGCGCTGCTGATCGCCGGCCTGGTCGCGGTGTCGTACGGGATCATCGAGGGCCCGGAGTTCGGCTGGGGCTCCACGCACGTGATCGGCGGCTTCGCGCTGGGCGGCGTGCTCTTGCTCGGCTTCGTGCTGTACGCGCTGCGGGCGAGGAATCCGCTGCTCGACCCGCGCGTGTTCAAGTCCGCCAAGTTGCGGGCCGGCGTGCTCGGGATCGGCGCGAGCTTCTTCGGACTGTTCGCGCTGTTCTTCATCAACGCCCAGTACCTGCAATACGTCAAGGGCTACTCGGCCATGCGCACGGGCTTCGCGATCGTCCCGCTCACGGTCGGCATGGCGCTCGCGCCCAAGGTCGCGGTCAAGGCGCAACAACGCTTCGGCGCCCGGCCGTTGGTGGTGTTGGGCCTGGGCCTGATCGGGGTCGGGCTGTTGTGCGTGGCGACGGTGGACGCCCGCACCCCGTACGCGGTCTACGCCGCCTACCTGCTGATCCTGTCCGCGGGCATGGGACTGTGCGCGCCCGCGCTCTCCTTCGGCGTTGTCTCCGAACTGCCCAGGCACCAGGCGGGGTTGGGCTCCGGCCTGAACACCGCGGCGCGTGAGATCGGCGCCGCGCTCGGGGTCGCGGTGTTCGGCACCATCCTGGCCGTGCGGTTCGACGGTCAGCCGGCGGTGGAACTGTCCAGGGCCCGCGGCGCGGAACAGGCCCGCGTGGTGGACGCGTTCACCGACGCGATGTCGATGGGCCTGCTGGTGGTCGGCCTCCTGGTCCTGGTGGCCACCGCCGCGGTCGCGGTGGGCTATCGCGACCGGGCCGGAGCCTCGGGCGTCCGGGTGTCCTCCGGGAGCGCCGCATGAGCCCCGAGACGAGTCGGCGCCGGGGGCCGATGAACCGACTGCTCGACCGGGTGTTCCTGTCCGGCACGATCGTCGAGACCGAGCCGATCGCGGCCCGGATGCGCCGGATCCGGATCGAGGACGCGGGGTTGCGCGGGGTGGTCTGCCGGCCCGGCCAACAGGTCCGGGTGCATGTGAACGACGTGCTCTCGATGGCGGGTTGGCGCAAGGGGATGGGCAACCTGCTGCGCACCTACTCGGTGTGGGCCCACGACCCGACGGCCGGGACGCTGGATCTGTGCGTACTGGACCACGACGGCGGCCCGGGCCCGGGAGCCGCGTGGGGCCGGGCGGCGCGGTGCGGTGACCGGGTCCGGTTCGGCCGGCCCGAGGGCGGCTTCGTGTTGCGTCCCGACGCGCCGTACCACGTGTTCGTCGGCGAGGAGACCGCGTCGGTGGCACTGGGCGCGATGCTGGCGGCGGTGGGCTCCGGGGCGGATGTGTACGGGGTGATCGAGACCGCGGGCGCGGCCGATCGGCTGCCGATGCCACACGCCGAACGGCTCACCTGGCTCGAACGCGGCGACGCGTCGGCGGCGTCCTCGGCGACCCTGGCCGCGGCGGTCGGCCGACTGGCGCTGCCCGCGACGCCCGGGGTGGCGTATGTGGCGGGCGAGGCGAGGACGGTCAAGCTGGTTCGGGACCGCCTGGTCGCCGACCACGGCTGGGACCGCAGATCGGTGCTCACCAAGCCCTTCTGGTCGCCGGGACGCACCGGCATGGAGTAGCGGGCAGGGCGCGATCGGGCGCCGGGGGGGGCCGAGTAGGGGGGCACCGCGCCCCCCCCCCCCAACCCGCGGAGGGGCGCAAAAACGGGAGGCAAACCCCGG